>NZ_JANFAK020000036.1 GCF_024721315.2 Streptomyces sp. Isolate_45 | reverse complement strand
TGCCGCTGCGCGGGACCGTTCCCCGACCCGCCCTTTCTCCGTTTCCCGGGCTCCGCCCGGACCCGAGGGCCCGGGGGGGCCGCCCCCCCCCCCCCCCCCGGGGGGCGCCCCCCCCCCCCCCCCCCCCCCCCCCCCCCACGGCGTTCCCGCGAACTCGCGGTGACGAGGTTCTCCTTCACCGCCCCGTCGGCGACCGCCCCGGCGTAGGCTCGGCCGCATGCCGATCCGCGCCGTGCTGTGGGACATCGATGACACCTTGTTCGACTACACCGGTGCCGACACCGCCGGATTCGGACACCACCTCGTCGAGGAGGGCCTGGGGGAGCGCTACGGGTCCCCCGCCGAGGCCCTCGCCCTGTGGCGGCGCCTCACCGAACGCCACTGGGCGCGCTTCGCGGCGGGCGAGGTGACCTTCCCGGGACAGCGCCAGGACCGCGTCCGGGACTTCCTCGGGGAGCCCGCGCTGACCGCCGGGCAGGCCGACGCCTGGTTCGACCGCTACGTGCTCCACTACCAGGCCGCCTGGGCCCTCTTCCCCGACGTCCTGCCCGTACTGGACACCCTGGCCGGCGCCTACCGGCACGGTGTCCTCACCAACTCCTCCGTCGCCAACCAGGACCCCAAGCTGCGCCGGCTCGGTCTGCGCGAACGCTTCGAAGTGCTGGTCTGCGCCGCCGAGCTCGGCGTCAGCAAGCCCGAGGCGGCCGCCTTCCTCAGCGCCTGCGAGGCCCTCGGCCTGCCGCCCGGGGAGGTGGCGTACGTGGGCGACCAGCCCGAGATCGACGCCCGGGGAGCCCGCGACGCGGGCCTCACGGCCGTCTGGCTCGACCGCGACGGCGAACGCGGGCCGGCGCCCGACGGCGTCCACCGCATCACGGGCCTCGACCTCCTGCCGGGGGTGCTGGCCGGGGATACCCGTTTTGGAGCACGGTCAGCCATCCGGTAATGTTCTTTCTGCGCCGCCCGAGCGGGCCGAAAGGCCGGAGGGAAGCGCTAACCGAACGAAAGCCCTCAAGGGGCTTGAGTTTTGGTGGGCTATAGTGTAATTGGCAACACGAGGGTTTCTGGTTCCCTTATTCTAGGTTCGAGTCCTGGTAGCCCAGCGCAGTACAGAAGTAACGCAGTGCTTGCCCCCGTTGTGTAGCGGCCTAGCACGCCGCCCTCTCAAGGCGGTAGCGCCGGTTCGAATCCGGTCGGGGGTACAGATCCTTCCCGCAAGATCTTCATTTGGGTAGCTCCCGGACGTCTTGATGCAGGATCGCTAGGGCCCCCGTTGTGTAGCGGCCTAGCACGCCGCCCTCTCAAGGCGGTAGCGCCGGTTCGAATCCGGTCGGGGGTACTACGTCTAGCAAGGTCTAGACCACTATGGGCTATAGTGTAATTGGCAACACGAGGGTTTCTGGTTCCCTTATTCTAGGTTCGAGTCCTGGTAGCCCAGCGCAACACCAAACAGGCCCCCGTTGTGTAGCGGCCTAGCACGCCGCCCTCTCAAGGCGGTAGCGCCGGTTCGAATCCGGTCGGGGGTACGCATGGAAGAGGCCCTCCGCGATCATCGCGGAGGGCCTCTTCGCTGTTCCCGGCGGGTCGTGCGGACTTGCGCGCCGCGGACTGCGGGCCGGTGGACAAGAGCGGGCCCGGAGGCGCGAGTCAGGACGTGTGCGGCGTCGTACGCGCCCCCGGACCCGGGGGTGTGTGAAGAGGTGGGCAGGTCAGCCGGATCGGCGCAGGGCCTCCGTCAGTCGGGCGGCCGCGTCGATGACGGCCTGGGCGTGCATGCGCCCCGGGTGTCGGGTCAGGCGCTCGATCGGGCCGGAGACCGACACGGAGGCCACCACGCGGTTCGACGGCCCGCGCACCGGCGCGGAGACGGAGGCCACGCCGGGCTCCCGCTCGCCGATCGACTGCGCCCAGCCGCGGCGCCGTACGCCCGACAGGGCCGTGGCCGTGAAGCGCGCGCCCTGGAGGCCGCGGTGGAGCCGCTCGGGCTCCTCCCACGCCATCAGGATCTGCGCGGCCGAGCCCGCCTTCATGGGCAGGGTGGAGCCCACCGGGACGGTGTCCCGCAGGCCCGAGAGCCGTTCCGCCGCTGCCACGCAGATGCGCATGTCGCCCTGACGACGGTAGAGCTGCGCGCTCTCGCCCGTCACGTCACGGAGGTGCGTGAGCACCGGTCCGGCCGTGGCCAGCAGACGGTCCTCGCCGGCCGCGGCGGCAAGTTCTGCCAGCCGCGGACCGAGGATGAACCGGCCCTGCATGTCCCTCGCCACCATTCGGTGGTGTTCCAGTGCCACGGCAAGGCGATGTGCCGTGGGTCGTGCGAGCCCTGTCGCCGCGACCAGCCCGGCGAGGGTGGCCGGACCGGACTCCAGTGCGCTCAATACCAGAGCTGCCTTGTCGAGAACGCCGACGCCGCTAGAGTTGTCCATGAAACGATATTCACGTCTCACACTGTGAAACGCAAGTTCAATTTTTCCAAGAACAAGCGAGTCTGTATGTGCGGGTCCACGAACCACTGGGTCCGAGCCGTCGATCCGCGCGGGGGGTGCGGGCGATCAGGCGCACCAGATCTCTATGAAGCGCCGGCACAACCGGCCGGCCGGAGGGAAAGCGATGGGTAGGACACTCGCGGAGAAGGTCTGGGACGATCACGTCGTCCGGCGCGCCGAAGGCGAGCCCGACCTCCTCTTCATCGATCTGCACCTGCTGCACGAGGTGACCAGCCCGCAGGCCTTCGAGGGTCTGCGCCAGGCCGGCCGCAAGGTCCGACGCCTCGACCTCACCATCGCGACCGAGGACCACAACACCCCCACCCTCGACATCGACAAGCCGATCGCGGACCCGGTCTCCCGCGCCCAGCTGGAGACGCTGCGCAAGAACTGCGCCGAGTTCGGCGTGCGCCTGCACTCGCTGGGTGACGTCGAGCAGGGTGTCGTCCACGTCGTGGGCCCCCAGCTCGGGCTGACCCAGCCGGGCACCACCGTCGTCTGCGGCGACTCGCACACCTCCACGCACGGCGCCTTCGGCGCACTGGCCTTCGGCATCGGCACCAGCCAGGTCGAGCACGTACTGGCCACCCAGACGCTGCCCCTGGCCCGCCCGAAGACGATGGCGATCACCGTCACCGGCGCCCTGGCCGATGGCGTCACCGCCAAGGACCTCATCCTGGCGATCATCGCCAAGATCGGTACCGGTGGCGGCCAGGGCTACATCCTGGAGTACCGCGGCGAGGCCATCGAGAACCTCTCGATGGAAGCCCGCATGACCATCTGCAACATGTCGATCGAGGCCGGCGCGCGCGCGGGCATGATCGCCCCCGACCGGACCACGTTCGACTACCTCCAGGGCCGCGACCACGCCCCCGAGGGAGCGGACTGGGACGCTGCCGTCGAGTACTGGCGGACGCTGCGCACCGACGACGACGCCGTCTTCGACGCCGAGGTCGTCATCGACGGCACGACGCTGGCCCCGTTCGTCACCTGGGGCACCAACCCGGGCCAGGGCGCGCCGCTGTCGTCGAACGTCCCCGACCCGGCTTCGTACGAGGACGCTTCGGAGCGGCACGCCGCCGAAAAGGCCCTGGAGTACATGGGGTTGACCGCCGGCCAGCCGCTGCGGGACATCAAGGTCGACACCGTCTTCGTAGGTTCCTGCACCAACGGCCGCATCGAGGACCTGCGGGCGGTCGCCGGGATCGTCGAGGGCCGCAAAGTCGCCGACGGCGTACGGATGCTGGTCGTCCCGGGCTCGGTGCGCGTCGCGCTCCAGGCGGTGGAGGAGGGCCTGGACAAGGTCTTCAAGGAGGCCGGCGCCGAATGGCGGCACGCGGGCTGCTCGATGTGTCTGGGCATGAACCCCGACCAGTTGGCCCCCGGTGAGCGCTCCGCGTCCACCTCCAACCGCAACTTCGAGGGCCGGCAGGGCAAGGGCGGACGTACCCACCTGGTCTCCCCGCAGGTGGCCGCCGCCACCGCGGTACTGGGCCACCTGGCCTCGCCCGCCGACCTGTCCGCCAACTCGGCCAACCCCGCGCCCTCCGGAGTCTGAACCATGGAAGCCTTCACCACCCACACCGGCCGGGCCGTCCCGCTGCGGCGCAGCAACGTCGACACCGACCAGATCATCCCGGCCCACTGGCTGAAGAAGATCACCCGCGACGGCTTCGAGGACGGGCTCTTCGAGGCCTGGCGCAAGGACCCGGAGTTCGTCACGAACCGTCCGGAGCGCGCCGGCGCGACCGTGCTGATCGCGGGCCCCGACTTCGGAACGGGCTCCTCGCGCGAGCACGCCGTCTGGGCCCTGCAGAACTTCGGCTTCAAGACGGTCATCTCCGCCCGCTTCGCCGACATCTTCCGCGGCAACTCGCTGAAGAACGGTCTGCTGACCGTCGTTCTGCCGCAGGAGACCGTCGAGCGGCTGTGGGAGCTGACCGAGGCCGACCCCACCGCGGAGGTGACCGTCGACCTGGTGGACCGCAAGGTCCGAGCGGCGGGCGTCGAGGCGGAGTTCGAACTCGACGACAACGCCCGCTGGCGTCTCCTGGAGGGGCTGGACGACATCTCGCTCACCCTTCAGAACGAAGGGGACATCGACACTTACGAAAGCACCCGCCCGGCGTTCAAGCCGCGCACGATTCGGGCGTGATTCCAGCCTGATCAGCGCTTATTCACCCCCGGGTGATCACATCGACAACACTGTGCCCCTCGCCTTCCGGCGGGGGGCACAGCTGTATGTTGAGGCCCCGTGAGGCGACAACTCGCCCCAGATGGCACAATCTGTGCATGGAACGCGACAGTCAACTGGAGCTCTACGAACTCGTCGCCGACCGACTGAAAGAAGCACACACAAGGGTGCGCACACTGCAAGTCCCGGAGGGCGTAAGGATGGCGCTGTCCCGGAAGCTGTTGGTCGCCACTGCCACGGCGAAGCACGATCTCGCCGACGCGGCAAGGCGCCTGGACAGGTTGATGAAGGACCTCGACGAGGGTCGATTCCCTGAAGGCGACTGATGCGAAGGAACTCCGTAACGGTCTGCATCGTTGCGGCACTAGGGTGATTAGCCCGTTTCGTGTTTGATTTGCGGTATATATCCGCCTAACGTGCGAAATAAGCTTGAACACATTCGTTCTGGCGAAGTCTCCGAAGGGGAAGACGTGAACAAGGCGCAGCTCGTAGAAGCGATTGCCGACAAGGTTGGCGGCCGCCAGCAGGCCGCCGACGCTGTCGACGCGGTACTCGACGCGATCGTCCGCGCAGTCGTCGCGGGCGACCGGGTCTCGGTCACGGGCTTCGGCTCGTTCGAGAAGGTCGACCGGCCCGCCCGCTACGCCCGCAACCCGCAGACGGGTGAGCGCGTCCGGGTCAAGAAGACCTCTGTTCCCCGCTTCCGCGCGGGCCAGGGCTTCAAGGACCTGGTCAGCGGCACCAAGAAGCTGCCCAAGGGCGGCGAGGTGTCCGTGAAGAAGGCGCCCAAGGGCAGCCTGAGCGGCGGCGCGTCGGCGACCGTCAAGAAGGCCGTGGCCAAGAAGGCCACCACCGCGAAGAAGGCGGCGGCGAAGACCGCGGTCGCGAAGAAGACCGCGCCCGCGGCGGCCAAGAAGACGACCGCCACCGCCAAGAGGGCCACCGCCACGGCGAAGAAGGCCACGCCCACGGCGAAGAAGGCCACGGCGACCGCGAAGAAGGCGGCCGTGAAGTCCACGACGGCGGCGGCGAAGAAGACCACCGCCAAGAAGACCGCTCCCGCGGCCAAGAAGGCCACCGCGAAGACCACGGCGCCCGCCACCAAGAAGGCGACCGCCCGCAAGACCACCGCGAAGAAGACCACCGCTCGCAAGAAGTAGGGCACGAGTCACACACGCCGGGCCGGTTTCCCTCACCTGGGGAAGCCGGCCCGCGGTGCTTTCCCCGCAGGTGAGAAGTGGTGGGGCGGCGGTTGGGGCGGCGGTTGGCGGTGGCGTCAGAAGGTTTGCAGGGTGATCAGCGTGATGTGCAGGGCCGTGCCCTCGCCGTCCGTCTCGATCCGCACCCGCTGTCCGGGGCGCAGCAGTCGCAGACCGCCCGCGTCGAAGGCCGGGGCCCCGAAGGGCACCGGGGTGCCGTCGTCCAGCAGCACGCTGCCGCTGCGGGTCTGGGAGTCGTACGTGTACGCGGTCGCCTGCATACGCGCACTGTATCGGGCCGTGTGGCGGCCCACACCGAGGGTGAGGGCCGTGCGCAGATCGGCGGCGGTGTCCACGTCCCGGCGCACGCTCTCGACGCCCAGCAGGGCGATTTCCACGGCGCCCGACGCCGAATGCCGGGCCCGGGACGGCCCCCCGAACGAGGGTGCCAATTCCACGTCCGGAGCAGCGGAAAGCAGAGTCGTCCCGATTCCCGCCGCATCGGCCAGGAATGCCCGGGGAAATACCGAAGCGTTATCGAGCACGCGTAGCAATTCCGGCGGCCGCAAAGCGGGCAGATCGGCGTTCAGCGCGGCCACCCGGGCCCCGGGACGTCCCCTGCGCACCGCCCCCGCACCGTGCGCGAGGGCCGCGTTGAGGCCGGCGCCCGGTACGTCGCGGAGGATCCGCGCACCCAACCTGGCCAGTTCCGCACCGGCCAGGGAGTCGTCCGTGACGACCACCACATCCGCCACCGCCGCGCAGGCCAGGGCCCCCGCGACGGTGTCCTGCGCGAACGCCAGCGCCAGTCCCGGACGGGACGTGCCGACGGCCGCCGCGAGCCGGCTCTTGGCCAGCGCCAAGGGCTTGAGCGGAACCACCAGACTCCACACGGCGTTCGTGGCGGACTCCTTCCCTCCGGTGCATTTCCGCACCCGCCAGGGCCATCGGCAGGTCATGGCCTGGTCATCAGTCGGCCCATTGTCGCCCCGGACCGGCCACTGGGGGGCCCGGTGGTGCGGGCGGGGCGTACGGTGTCCTCGACAGAGACCGGACCTGGGGCGAGACTTGTCCGGCCGATGAGGTGCCCAAGCCGCGCACCGGTCCTAGAGGAAGGTGTCCGAGTGTCCCGCCGCAGAATCGGCTTCTGGTACCGCCTGGCGGCGGTCATCGCGAAACCGCCGCTGGTAGTGCTCTTCAAGCGGGACTGGCGGGGAATGGAGCACATTCCGGCCGACGGTGGATTTATCACCGCCGTCAATCACAACTCGTATCTGGACCCGCTGTCCTACGCGCACTTCCAGTACAACACCGGCCGGGTGCCCCGATTGCTCGCCAAGGCCGGACTCTTCAAGGTGCCTTTCGTCGGCATGATCCTCCGCGGCTCCGGCCAGATCCCCGTCTACCGGGAGACCACGAACGCCCTGGACGCATTCCGGGCCGCCGTGGACGCCATCGAACGGGGCGAATGCGTCGCCTTTTACCCGGAGGGCACCCTCACCCGGGATCCCGAGATGTGGCCGATGGCCGGCAAGACCGGCGCCGCCAGGGTGGCGCTGATCACCAGGGCGCCCGTCATTCCGGTGGCCCAATGGGGCGCGAACCTCGCGATGCCGCCCTATGCCAAGGAGAACAAGCTCAGCCTGTTCCCCCGCAAGACCCTCCAGGTCCTCGCCGGACCGCCCGTGGACCTCTCGGCCTTCTACGACCTGGAACCCACGCCGGACGTCCTCAAGGGCGCCACGGAGGCCATCATGGCCGACATCACCAAGCTCCTGGAGGAGCTGCGCGGCGAGAACGCCCCCGCGCAGCCCTACGACCACCGCAAGGCCAGGGCGCAGCAGCGGCGCAACGCCGCGGGGGAGGGCAACAAGTGACACGTCCCGTGAAGGTGGCCGTCTTCGGAACCGGCTCGTGGGGAACGGCCTTCGGCATGGTGCTCGCGGACGCCGGCTGCGAGGTGACCCTCTGGGGCCGCCGGCAGGAGCTGGCCGACGCCATCAACAACGGCCGGACCAACCCCGACTACTTCCCCGGCGTGGAACTGCCCGCGAACATGCGGGCCACCACCGACGCGGCAGAGGCCGCGAGCGGCGCCGACTTCGCGGTCCTGGCGATCCCCTCGCAGACCCTGCGCGGCAACCTCGCCGCCTGGGCCCCGCTGCTGCCCGCCGACGCCGTCCTCGTCTCCCTGATGAAGGGCATCGAACTCGGCACGGCGAAGCGGATGAGCGAGGTCATCGAAGAGGTGGCCAAGGTCCCCTCCGAGCGGGTCGCCGTCGTCACCGGCCCCAACCTGGCCCGCGAGATCGTCGCCCGGCAGCCCGCGGCCTCGGTCGTCGCCTGTGTGGACGAGGCCGTGGCCCAGCGCCTCCAGGCCGCTTGCCACACCCCGTACTTCCGCCCGTACACGAGCACCGACGTCATCGGCTGCGAGCTCGGCGGCGCCGTCAAGAACGTCATCGGCCTCGCCGTCGGCATCGCGGACGGCATGGGCCTGGGCGACAACACCAAGGGCTCGCTCATCACCCGCGGACTCGCCGAAGCCACCCGCCTGGGCCTGGCCATGGGCGCCGACCCGCTCACCTTCTCCGGCCTCGCCGGCCTCGGCGACCTCGTCGCGACCTGCTCCTCGCCGCTCTCCCGGAACCACACCTTCGGCACCAACCTGGGCCGCGGGATGACCCTGGAGGAGACCATCGCGGTCACCAAGCAGACCGCCGAGGGGGTCAAGTCCTGCCAGTCCGTGGCGGATCTGGCCAACCGGTACGGAGTGGACATGCCGATCACCGACACCGTGGTCGACATCGTCCACCACGGCAAGCCCACGCTGGTCGCGCTGAAGGAACTCATGGGGCGCAGCGCCAAACCGGAACGGCGCTGACTCCTTTCCGGACGTTCGAGCGGGTACCCTCGTGGCGATATGAGCAGCGAGAACCTCCCCCAGACCCCTGAGCAGCAGGGCCGCAAGCCCCGCGTGGCCGTCGTGTTCGGCGGCCGCAGCTCGGAACACGCCATCTCGGTCGTCACGGCCGGCGCCGTCCTGCGTTCCATCGACCGTTCCAAGTACGAGGTGCTGCCCATCGGCATCACCACGGACGGCCGGTGGGCGCTGACCGCCGACGAGCCCGAGCGCATGGCCATCGCGGACCGCGAGCTGCCCAGCGTGGAGACGCTCGCCGACTCCGCCGACGGCAGCGTCGTGCTCTCCGTCGACCCCGCCAGCCGCGAGGTCGTCTACACCGAGCCGGGCGCCGTTCCCAAGGCCCTGGGCGAGGTCGACGTCGTCTTCCCCGTCCTGCACGGCCCGTACGGCGAGGACGGCACCCTGCAGGGCCTCCTGGAGCTGTCCGGGATCCCGTACGTCGGCTCGGGCGTCCTCGCCTCGGCCGTCGGCCAGGACAAGGACTACATGAAGCGGGTCTTCACGTCCTTCGGGCTGAAGGTCGGCCCGTACGTGACCATCCGCCCCCGTGAGTGGGAGGCCGACCAGGACGCCGCCCGGGCGAAGGTCCTGGACTTCGCCGCCGAGCACGGTTGGCCGCTGTTCGTGAAGCCCGCCCGCGCGGGCTCCTCCATCGGCATCACCAAGGTCGACGACGCCACCGGACTCGACGCCGCGGTCCGCGAGGCCCGCCGGCACGACCCGAAGATCATCGTGGAGGCGCTGCTGCGCGGCCGCGAGATCGAGTGCGGGGTCCTGGAGTTCGAGGACGGCCCGCGCGCCAGCGCGCCCGCCGAGATCCCGCCGGTCTCCAGCCACGACTTCTACGACTTCGAGGCGAAGTACATCGACTCCGCCTCCGGGATCGTGCCCGCCCCGCTCACCCCGGAGCAGACCGCCGAGGTACAGCGCCTGGCGATCGAGGCGTTCGACGCCGCCTCCTGCGAGGGCCTGGTGCGCGCCGACTTCTTCCTCACGGAGGACGGCGAGTTCGTCATCAACGAGATCAACACGATGCCCGGCTTCACGCCGATCTCCATGTACCCGCGCATGTGGCAGGAGTCCGGCATCGAGTACCAGGAGCTGGTGGACCTGCTCATCCAGGCGGCGCTGCGCCGCTCCACCGGGCTGCGCTAGCAGGCGGCCCGGGGCCCGGACAGCCGACCGCCCGCCGCCGCGCTCATCGAGCGCGGCGGCGGGCGGCGGTGTGCGGGAGGACGGATCCCGTGGGGACGGATCCGGTGGGGGCGACTCAGTAGGACGAGATGCCGACGGGCACGGACTCGGCAACGGCGCCGGACAGCCCGACCAGCATCCCGGCATCCGTGGCATGCTCCTTGTCGACCAGGACCTCGGTGTAGGCCAGCCGTGACCCGGTGGTGAACCGGAACCCGCCGTCGTCCGTCTTCTCCAGCAGCCAGCCGACGCCGTTCACCTCGACGCCCTCCTGCTTCGGATCGGCCATCTTGGGGGGCTTGGGGATACCGCACCGCAGTACGATCGCCGAGCCGCCCCACGCGGCCGTCAGATCCGAGCGCGGTTCGGTGGTGGTCCGCGCCAGCCCGGCCACCTCTTCGGGGAGCTTCTCGTGCAGCGTCGCACAGAGCCCCGCGACATCGGTGGGCGGAGCGGGCGGCGGATCCACCCCGACCCGGGAATCCCCCGGGGCACAGCCCGCGAGGGCCAGCAGGGCCGCGGCGGCGGCGGGCAGGGCCAGCAGACGGAGCGGCCGGCGGTGCAGTGACATCACCGGCCCAGAGTAGACGGGGGCTACAGATGGACCACCGGGCAGGTCAAGGTGCGGGTGATGCCCTCCACCTGCTGGACCTTGGCCACCACCATGCGGCCGAGATCGTCGACGGTGTCGGCCTGGGCGCGCACGATCACGTCGTAGGGGCCCGTCACGTCCTCGGCCTGGATCACCCCCGCGATCTGGCTGATGGACTCGGCGACGAACGACGCCTTGCCCACCTCGGTCTGGATGAGGATGTACGCCTGTACCACGGAACCTCCAGGACGGCCACGAGGATCATTTCCCCTAACCTTCGGTTGGGCCCGGGGACAGCGGGCGGGCCCGGGGACGAAGGGACGCCACGGTACCGCGTCGCCGCGTGCCGCGGGGAGACCCTTCCTGCACGTGCCGTGGGGAGATCCGATGGACCCGGTGCCACGCACGGCGGGGCGTACGGAGAGCTGAAGTTGACGTATCTGTTGACGGTACCCAGAGCTGTGACGGCTCGCGACCGCAAGCGGACTTGCCAAGAAGGGGCACAGCGATGAAGGGCACTGTGGGCGAGC
Organism: Streptomyces sp. Isolate_45; assembly: GCF_024721315.2. Classification (GTDB taxonomy): domain Bacteria; phylum Actinomycetota; class Actinomycetes; order Streptomycetales; family Streptomycetaceae; genus Streptomyces. Next base: position 51,808 of record NZ_JANFAK020000036.1, on the reverse strand, counting down.
TGGGGGAGTTCGGGCTCATTCGGGAGCTCACCTCACGGCTCACCACCACCCCGGCGGTCCGGCTCGGACCGGGCGACGACGCCGCGGTCGTGTCGGCACCCGACCGTCGGGTCGTGGCGAGCACGGACATCCTGTTGGAGGGCCGGCACTTCCGGCGCGACTGGTCCACGGCCTACGACGTCGGCCGCAAGGCCGCCGCGCAGAACCTGGCCGACATCGCCGCCATGGGCGCGGTACCGACCGCGCTCCTGCTCGGTCTGGTCGTCCCGGCGGAACTGCCCGTCACCTGGCCCACCGAGCTGATGGACGGCATCCGCGACGAGTGCCAGGTCGCGGGCGCCGCCGTGGTCGGCGGCGACGTCGTACGCGGCGACACCATCACCGTCGCCATCACGGCCCTCGGCGACCTGCGCAACCACGAGCCCGTGCTGCGCTCCGGCGCCCGGCCCGGCGACGTCGTGGCCGTGACGGGCTGGCTCGGCTGGTCCGCGGCCGGGTTCGCCGTGCTCTCGCGCGGCTTCCGCTCCCCGCGGGCCTTCGTCGAAGCACACCGCAGGCCCGAACCGCCGTACCACGCGGGCCCCGCGGCCGCCGGACTCGGAGCCACCGCCATGACCGACGTCAGCGACGGACTGATCGCCGACCTCGGGCACATCGCCGAGGCCAGCAAGGTGCGCATCGACGTGCGGTCGGGGGCCGTGGACATCCCGACCCAGATGCACGACATCGGCCAGGCCGTCGGCGTGGACCCGCTCCAGTGGGTGCTCACCGGGGGAGAGGACCACGCCATCGTGGCGACGTTCCCGCCCGACGTGAAGCTGCCGGCCCGCTGGAAGGTCATCGGGGAGGTCCAGAACCGCTCCGCGCTGCCCCAGGTGACCGTGGACGGCGCCCCCTGGACCAGCACCGGCGGCTGGGACCACTTCGGCGCCGACCCGGCCGCCGAGGAGAACCTACGGTGAGCGGCGTCGTCCCGCCGCTGTGCCTGACCGTCGCCGGATCCGACTCCGGCGGCGGCGCCGGCATCCAGGCCGACCTCAAGGCGATGCTCGCGCTCGGTGTGCACGGCATGAGCGTCCTCACCGCCGTGACCGCCCAGAACTCCCTCGGCGTGCACGGGGCCTGGGAGCTGCCGCCCGAGGCGGTCACGGCCCAGTACCGGGCCGTCGTCGACGACATCGGGGTGGGGGCCGTCAAGACCGGGATGCTGGCCTCCGCCGTACTCGTCGAGACCGTGGCGGAACTGCTGGCCGGCACGGACGCCCCGGCCGTCGTGGACCCCGTGGGCGTCTCCAAGCACGGCGACGCCCTGCTCGCCGCCTCGGCGCTGGACGCCGTGCGCGGGGAGCTGCTGCCGCGGGCCACGGTGGCGACGCCGAACCTGGACGAGGTCACACAGCTCACCGGCATCGTCGTCGAGGACGAGGACGGCATGAGGCGGGCCGCCGACGCGATCCTCGGCCACGGGGCGCGATGGGCGCTCATCAAGGGCGGCCACCTCGCGGCGCACGGCGGCGAGGCCGTCGACCTGCTGACCGACGGGACCGAGGAACACTGGCTCAGGGCGCCGCGCCACGACAACCGGCACACGCACGGCACGGGCTGCACGCTCGCCAGCGCCGCCGCGGCCGGACTGGCCAAGGGACTGACCGTCCCCGAGGCGGTCACGGCGGCCAAGGCGTACGTCACCGGCGCCATAGCGGCCGGCTTCGCCCTCGGCGGCGGCATCGGCCCCGTCGACCACGCCTGGCAGTGGAAGGGCTCCGCCACGGGTTAGAACCCGGTTCCCGGTCCCCGGTTCAGGCCGGGGGCCGGCTCCGGAAGGTTCCGGGCAAGGCAAAAGGCCGGTTCACCTGGGTGAACCGGCCTTTCTGGCAACCGGAAAGGGCTGCGCGACGACGACGGAGGCCGTCAGCGCGAGACCTTGCCGGCCTTGATGCACGAGGTGCAGGCGTTGAGGCGCTTCGGCGTCCCATTGACCACGGCACGGACGCGCTGGATGTTCGGGTTCCAGCGACGCGAGGTGCGGCGGTGCGAGTGGGAGATGCTGTTGCCGAAGCTCGGCCCCTTGGCGCAAACGTCGCAGTTGGCAGCCACAGGTCACTCCAAAGACTTCAGATGCACTTACAGTGAAATCCGGCGCACCGGAATCAGAGATCTGAAGTGGCTTGCCGGACGAATGGCCCGACTCTCGACGGGCAACCTGAGCAGCATACAACGACTGCTTCGGTCCAAGAAAACTACCATGTGAGCCACCGGCCACGCCCCGGGGTCCAGGGCCGGCGGCCGCCCTTCGTTACCCTGCGGTGAACCATGGCCCGCACAAGGAGGAACGCCCGGTGGCGAACGAGCCCGGCCCGCACACCCTCGACGCCGAAGCGGTGCGCACCTGGAGCTCGCTGGCCCTGGCCGCACTGGGCCGGGCCCGCGAGGACATCGACGCGATCAACGTCTACCCCGTCGCCGACGCCGACACCGGAACCAACCTCTACCTGACCGCGGAGGCGGCCGACCGGGCGCTCACCGAGGCCTTCGAGAAGGCCGCCTCCGAGGTGACCGAAGGCACAACCGGGACCACCTCCCTGTCCGAGGCCGTAAGGGCCTACGCGCACGGCGCCCTCATAGGCGCCCGCGGCAACTCCGGCACGATCCTCGCCCAGCTGCTGCGCGGCGTGGCCGACGTCCTGGGAGCCGAGAACGCCGAGAACGCCGACAACGCCGACAACACCGAGAACGCCGAGCGCACCGGGGACGCCGCCGCCGACCGCGACCGCGCCTCCGGCCCGCTGCTGGCACGGGCCCTGACCCGGGCCGCGGAAGAGGCGTACCAGGCCGTCGCGCACCCCGTCGAGGGCACCATGCTCACCGTCGCGGGCGCGGCCGCCCGTGCCGGGGCGGCCGTGGGGGCGGCCGCGGCGACCGCCGCCGACGTCGCCGGGGCCGCCTACGACGGAGCCCGCGCGGCCCTCGCCGAAACCCCGGGGCAGCTCGCCGCGCTGAGCCGGGCCGGGGTCGTCGACGCCGGGGGGTGCGGGCTGGTCGCCGTACTCGGGGCCCTGTGGCAGGCGCTGTCCGGCGAGGCGCCCGCCGAGGAGCCGGTGCGCGGCCGGGCCGTGCCCGTACCGTCGACGCCGCAGCCCTGCGCCGAGGAACAGGGCGGTCCCGGCTACGAGGTGATCTACCTGCTGGAGGCGTCGGAGGAAGCCGTCGGCGAGCTGCGCGAGCGCCTCGACGGGCTCGGCGACTCCCTCGTGGTGGTCGGCGGCGACGGCCTGTGGAACGTCCACGTGCACGTCGACGACCCCGGAGCCGCCGTGGAGGCCGGCGTCGTCGCGGGTCGGCCCTACCGGATCCGCATCACGCACTTCGGCGACGAACGCCGCCGCGCCAAGGCCCCGCGCGCCCAGCGGGCCGTCGTCGCCGTGGTCCCGGGGGAGGGGCTGGCGGCCCTGTGCGGGGAGGCCGGCGCGACCACCGTCCTGGCCCGCCCCGGCGAGGCGCCCGCCGTCACCGAACTCGTCGACGCCGTCGCCCGGGCGCACGCCCGCGAGGTGATCCTGCTCGCCGGCTCCGTCGAACTGCGCGCCGCCGCGGGCGCCGCCGCCGAGCGGGCCCGCGCCGACGGGGTCCGGGTGGCCGTGATCCCCACCCGGTCAGCCGTCCAGGGCCTGGCCGCGCTCGCCGTGCACGATCCGGACGCCAGCTTCGACGAGGACGTCGTCGCCATGACGGCGGCCGCCGGCGCCACCCGGTACGCGGAACTCGCCGTCGCCGAGGCCCGGTCCTTCACCTCCGCCGGCATCTGCCAGGCCGGAGACGTGCTCGGACTCATCGACGGGGACGTCGCCGTCATCGGCTCGGGCCTGTCCGAAACGGCCGAGGCGGTGCTGGAGCGGATGCTCGGCTCCGGCGGCGAACTCGTCACGCTCGTCCTGGGACCCGAGGTCCCCGACACCCTGGCCGCGCACCTGGAGGCGTACGTCCAGCACGGACACCTGGCCGTCGACACCGTCACCTACCGGGGCGGACGCTGGTCGGCGCCCCTCCTCATCGGGGTGGAATAGCGGTCTTGTCGGCGCCATGGTGTGCAATGGAACACGTGCCCGCGCTCGACGAAGACCTCAAGAAGACCCTCGGCCCCGCCACCGCCAAGGTGCTGGCCGAGCAGCTCGGCCTGCACACGGCCCTGGACCTCCTGCACCACTACCCCCGGCGGTACGCCGAGCGCGGCGAGCTCACCTCGCTCGCCGAACTCGCCGACCAGATCGACGAGCACGTCACCGTCGTCGCCCAGGTCGCCGACGCCCGCCTGCTGACCTATCAGGGCAGCCGCGGCGGCGGGAAGCGCCTGGAGGTGACCATCACCGACGGCAGCGGCCGCCTCCAACTGGTCTTCTTCGGCGCGGGCGTCCACAAACCGCACAAGGAGCTGCTGCCCGGCAGCCGCGCCATGTTCGCGGGCAAGGTCTCGAAGTTCAACAACAAGCTCCAGCTGGCCCACCCCGCGTACGAACCCCTCGGCGCGGACGCCTCCGACCGGGACGCCGCCACCGCCTTCGCAGGCCGGCTCATCCCGATCTACCCGGCCTGCGCCAAGATGGAGTCCTGGAAGATCACCAAGTGTGTCGACGCCGTACTGCCCGGCATCGACGAGGTGGTGGACCCGCTCCCGCCCGCCCTGCGCGAGGGCCGCGGGCTGGTCCCGCTCACCGAGGCCCTCCTCAAGATCCACCGCCCCACCACCAAGGCCGACGTCGAGGACGCCCGCCAACGCCTCAAGTGGGACGAGGCCTTCGTCCTCCAGGTCGCCCTGGCCCGCCGCCGGCACGACGACTCCCAGCTCCCGGCCGTCCCGCGCCGCGCCGCCCCCGGCGGCCTCCTCGACTCCTTCGACGCCAAACTGCCCTTCACCCTCACCGAAGGCCAGCAGACCGTCTCGAAGGAGATCTTCGACGACCTCGCCACCAGCCACCCCATGCACCGGCTCCTCCAGGGCGAGGTCGGATCCGGCAAGACGATGGTCGCCCTGCGGGCCATGCTGGCCGTCGTCGACTCCGGCGGGCAGGCCGCGATGCTCGCGCCGACCGAGGTGCTCGCCCAACAGCACCACCGGTCCATCACCGAGATGATGGGCGAACTCGCCGAGGGCGGCCTGCTCGGCGGCTCCGACCGGGGCACCAAGGTGGTGCTGCTCACCGGGTCGATGGGCATGCCCGCCCGCCGGCAGGCCCTGCTCGACCTCGTCACCGGCGAGGCCGGCGTCGTCATCGGCACCCACGCCCTCATCGAGGACAAGGTCCGGTTCCACGACCTCGGCCTGGTCGTGGTCGACGAACAGCACCGCTTCGGCGTCGAGCAGCGCGACGCCCTGCGCTCGAAGGGCAAGCAGCCTCCGCACCTGCTCGTCATGACGGCCACCCCGATCCCGCGCACCGTGGCCATGACCGTCTTCGGCGACCTGGAGACGTCCGTACTGGACCAGCTGCCCGCCGGGCGTTCCCCGATCGCCACGCACGTGGTGCCCGCCAAGGACAAGCCGCACTTCCTCACCCGCGCCTGGGAGCGGGTCCGCGAGGAAGTGGAGAACGGCCACCAGGCGTACGTGGTCTGCCCCCGGATCGGCGACGGCGAGGACGAGCCCAAGAAGAAGAAGGCCGCCGAGGAGGACGGCGACAAGCGGCCCCCGCTCGCCGTCCTGGAGATCGCCGAACAACTGGTCAAGGGCCCCCTGTCCGGGCTGTCCGTCGAGGTGCTGCACGGTCGGATGGACCCCGCCGACAAGGACGACGTGATGCGCCGATTCGCCGCCGGCGAGGTCAAGGTGCTGGTCGCGACCACCGTCATCGAGGTCGGGGTGAACGTCCCCAACTCCACCGTCATGGTGATCATGGACGCGGACCGGTTCGGCGTCTCCCAACTCCACCAGCTGCGCGGCCGCGTCGGCCGGGGCTCCGCCCCCGGCCTGTGCCTGCTGGTCAGCGAGATGCACGAGGCCAGTCCCGCCCGCGCCCGGCTCGCCGCGGTCGCCGCCACCCTCGACGGGTTCGAACTGTCCCGCATCGACCTGGAACAGCGCCGCGAGGGCGACGTACTCGGTCAGGCCCAGTCGGGCGTGCGCTCCTCGCTGCGCATGCTCGCCGTCATCGAGGACGAGGAGGTCATCGCCCAGGCCCGGGAGGAGGCCACCCGCGTCGTCGCCGCCGACCCGGACCTGGAGGGCCTGCCGGGGCTGCGGACCGCGCTCGACGCCCTGCTGGACACCGAGCGCGAGCAGTACCTGGAGAAGGGCTGAGCGGTGGCTCCCGGGCGGCACGACCTATCGTGGGGTTCGAGACCGAAACCGCCCGTACCCGCCCACCCCAGCGAAGGAACCCCAGATGACCCGCGTGATCGCCGGCACCGCCGGCGGGCGGCGGCTGACCGTGCCGCCCGGCACCGGCACCCGCCCCACCTCCGACCGGATGCGCGAGGGGCTCTTCTCCACCTGGGAGTCGCTGCACGGCCTGGAGGGCGCCCGGGTGCTCGACCTCTACGGCGGCTCCGGCGCCGTGGGCCTGGAGGCCCTGTCGCGGGGCGCGGCCCACGCCCTGCTGGTGGAAACCGACGCCAAGGCCTCCCAGGCCATCCGGCAGAACATCACGACCCTGGGGCTGCCCGGCGCCGAGTTCCGGCCGGGCAAGGCGGAGCAGATCGTCGCCGCCACCGCGCAGGGCGACCCGTACGACATCGTCTTCCTGGACCCCCCGTACGCCGTCGAGCACGGCGATCTTGGCGAGATCCTCCTCACACTCCGGTCCAATGACTGGCTCACGGACGATGCGCTCGTCACCGTGGAGCGCAGCACGAGGAGCGGTGCGTTCCCGTGGCCCGAGGGGTTCGAGGCGCTGCGCTCGCGCAAGTACGGCGAGGGCACGCTTTGGTACGGTCGCGCCGCCTTCACCAGCGAAGATTCATGATGCCCGCACGGGAGAGCGAGGGACTTCAGTTGCGCCGCGCCGTCTGTCCGGGGTCGTTCGACCCCATCACCAACGGACACCTCGACATCATCGGCCGGGCCTCCAGGCTCTACGACGTGGTCCACGTCGCCGTGATGATCAACCAGTCCAAGCAGGGCCTCTTCACCGTCGAGGAACGGATCGAGCTGATCCGTGAGGCGACCGCCGACTACGGGAACATCGAGGTCGAGTCCTTCCACGGCCTGCTCGTCGACTTCTGCAAGCAGCGGGACATCCCGGCCATCGTCAAGGGCCTGCGCGCCGTCAGCGACTTCGACTACGAGCTCCAGATGGCCCAGATGAACATGGGCCTCTCGGGAGTCGAAACGCTGTTCGTGCCGACCAACCCGACCTACAGCTTCCTGTCGTCCTCCCTGGTCAAGGAGGTCGCGGCCTGGGGCGGCGACGTCGCCCACCTGCTTCCCGCGCACGTGCACGCGGCGCTGATCGAGCGGCTCGGCTCGAAGTGACCCGGCGGCGGCCGGACCGAGGTTTCCCGGTCCGCGCCGCACGCCGGTCCGGTGGCTCTACAGTCGTCTCCTCAGCCGTCCCGTCCGTCCCGGCACCGGCCCGGGGCAGAGAGTGCGAGCCCCCATGGACGTACAGAAGAAGCTGGACGAGATCGTCGCGGCCGTCGGCGCCGCCCGGTCCATGCCCATGTCGGCCTCCTGCGTGCTCAACCGCGCGGAGCTCCTCGGCCGGCTCGACGAGGTACGCCAGGCCCTGCCCGGCTCGCTCGCGCAGGCGCGCGAACTCCTCGGGGGCCGGGAGCAGATGGTCGAGGAGGCCCGCCGGGAAGCGGAGCGGATCATCGGGTCCGCGCACGCCCAGCGGGGCGCGCTGATCGCCGACACCGAGGTGGCCCGCAACTCACAGGCCGAGGCCGACCGGATCCTGGCGGACGCCCGCCGGGAGGCCGAGGAGATCCGGGCCGAGGCGGACGACTACGTCGACAGCAAGCTGGCCAACTTCGAGGTCGTCCTCGGCAAGACCATCGGCGCGGTGGACCGTGGCCGCGAGAAGCTCCTGGGCCGAGGCCCGGCCGGGCAGGGCCACGACCACCCCGACGACGAGGACGCCCCCGAGCGCGGCAACGACCCGCAGAGCCGGCGCGAGCAGGCCGACGCGTACGTCGACATGAAGCTGGCGACCTTCGAGGCGGTGCTCGCCAAGACCCTGGAGGCCGTCGGCCGGGGTCGCCAGAAGCTCCTGGGCCGGGCGCAGACGGACGACCTCGGCGCCCACATGGCCGCCCAGGACGCGGCGGCGGACCGGGCGGGACGGCCGTCGAGCGACGCGGACTTCCTGGCGGGCCTGGCCGAACCCGCTCCGACGCCCGCCCCGATCCCCGCGCAGGCGCAGCCGCAGCCCGCGTACGAGGCCTACTACCCGCAGCCGGTGGCCGCGCAGCAGGACGCCTACGGCTACCAGGACCCCTGGGCCGGGCAGGCGTACGGGACGCAGCAGCAGGCCGCGTACGCCGATCCGTACGGCGGCGGGCAGCAGCCCGACCCCTACGCGGCCTACCAGCAGCAGCCGCAGCAGTACCAGCCGGCCCTCGACGAGACCAGCTTCTTCGACACGAGCATGATCAACCTGGACCAGCTGCGCCAGTACGAACAGGGGCGCTAGTCCGTCCCCGGCCCGGATTGGGCGCAGGGCGTGTCGCCGGGTATCCTGGCACTTCGGTCGCGCGTATGCACCGCGATCCATGCTGCCCGTAAGCGGTTCTTCGCTTGTGCGGCAGGTCTTTGATCTTCAACGATCCGTGAAAGCAGGAACGGCCCTGAATACCCGCCTTGACCACCGCGACCCCCTCGTGTTCGACACGCACGAACTGGGTCGGCGTCCGGGTGCCATGCAGCGGCTGTCCCGTGAGATCGCGACCCCGGCGGACTTCGGTCTCGCCGGCGTCATCGGAGTGCCGGAAGGCACCCCGTTGAAGCTCAAGCTCCGCTTGGAGTCGGTCATGGAAGGGGTGCTTGTCACAGGCACCGCCCGTGCATCGGCCGTGGGGGAGTGCGTAAGGTGTCTGGAGACCGTCGAGCGTGAGCTCAAGGCGGACTTCCAGGAGATGTTCTCGTACCCTGACGCCGACGACCGGACCCGCTCCAAGGCGGAGCCGGCCGACGACGCCGAGGACGACGAGGACACGCTCTTCCTCGAGGACGGCTTGTTCGACCTCGAACCCGTGCTGCGCGATGTGGTGGTGCTCGCACTGCCCATGCAGCCGGTGTGCCGGGAGGACTGTCTCGGACTGTGCCCCGACTGCGGGCTCAGCCTGAACGACGACCCGGAACACCACCATGACGCCGTCGACATCCGTTGGGCGGCATTGCAGGGACTCGTCGTGACCGATCAGGACGACGAGAAGGACAACATGAGCGGCACTGCCTCTGACGGAGTTCAGGGCGCCGCCGAGAAGCAGGAGAAGTAGCCGTGGCTGTTCCGAAGCGGAAGATGTCGCGCAGCAACACGCGCCACCGCCGGTCGCAGTGGAAGGCTGCGGTCCCCACCCTGGTTTCGTGTGAGCGTTGCCAGGAGCCGAAGCTCCAGCACATTGCGTGCCCGAGCTGCGGCACCTACAACAAGCGCCAGGTCCTCGAGGTCTGAGCGGCTGGTGAGAGGCGCAATGTCTGAGCTGTCCAACGCTGAGAAGCAGGCAGACAGTAACAACGCGGCCTCGTCCCACACGCTTCTGGAAGGGCGGCTCGGGTACCAACTCGAGTCCGCCCTTCTGGTGCGTGCGCTGACCCACCGTTCGTACGCGTACGAGAACGGCGGTCTGCCCACCAACGAACGCCTGGAGTTCCTCGGGGACTCCGTGCTGGGCCTGGTGGTCACGGACACGCTGTACACCACCCACCCCGACCTGCCTGAAGGCCAGCTGGCCAAACTGCGGGCCGCGGTGGTCAACTCGCGTGCGCTGGCGGAGGTGGGGCGCGGCCTCGAACTCGGCTCCTTCATCCGGCTCGGCCGGGGCGAAGAGGGCACGGGTGGCCGGGACAAGGCCTCCATCCTCGCCGACACCCTTGAAGCGGTGATCGGCGCGGTCTACCTCGATCAGGGCCTCGACGCGGCCTCGGAGCTGGTTCACCGGCTCTTCGACCCGCTCATCGAGAAGTCCTCCAACCTCGGGGCCGGCCTGGACTGGAAGACCAGTCTCCAGGAGCTCACGGCGGCTGAAGGCCTCGGCGTACCGGAATATCTGGTGACCGAGACCGGACCGGACCACGAAAAGACCTTTACCGCTGCCGCCCGCGTCGGTGGTGTCTCGTACGGCACCGGCACCGGCCGCAGCAAGAAGGAAGCGGAACAGCAGGCAGCGGAATCCGCCTGGCGCGGGATCCGTGCCGCGGCGGACGAGCGGATCGCGGCTGCCGCCGCGGTCGCGGCGGCTCCGCCCGTCGTTCCGGCCGAGGACGACGGGGCGCCGACGCCCGCCGAACCGACGCCGGGCGCCTGATCGACCACCGCCCCTTCGGGTGTTCCCCGCCCGCCCCCTGCCCCGGCAGGAGGCGGGCGGACCCGTTTCCGGGACTGTTTCCCGATCCCTTTCCGGGCGGCGGCGGGCGGCCGGTAGGCTCGCCGGAGCCCCCCGTCCGTGGATCTCCGGAGGAGAACGCCGTGCCCGAGCTGCCCGAAGTCGAAGTGGTGCGGCGCGGGCTGGAGCGATGGGTGGCGGGGCGGACCGTCGCCTCCGTGGAGGTGCTCCATCCCCGCGCGGTACGCCGACACCCGGCCGGCGGGGCCGATTTCGCTGCGCGCCTGGCCGGCCGGACCATCGGGGTGCCGCGGCGGCGCGGCAAGTACCTGTGGCTGCCGCTGGAGGGCGGGGACCTCTCCGTACTCGGCCACCTCGGGATGAGCGGCCAGCTGCTGGTGCAGCCGGCCGGGGCTCCCGACGAGAAGCACCTGCGCATTCGGGTCCGCTTCGCCGACGACACCGGAACCGAGCTGCGCTTCGTCGACCAGCGCACCTTCGGCGGACTGTCCCTGCACGAGATCGTCGGCGACAGCGCCGAGGGGTTGCCCGACGTCATCGCGCACATCGCGCGCGACCCGCTGGACCCGCTCTTCGAGGAGGGGGCCTACCACCTCGCGCTGCGCGCCAAGCGCACCACCGTGAAGCGGGCCCTGTTGGACCAGTCGCTGATCAGCGGGGTCGGCAACATCTACGCGGACGAGGCACTGTGGCGCGCGAAGCTGCACTACGAGCGCCCCACCGGCACCCTGACGCGCCCCCGGAGCACGGAACTCCTGACTCACGTGCGGGACGTCATGAACGCCGCGCTCGCCGTCGGCGGGACCAGCTTCGACAGCCTGTACGTCAACGTGAACGGGGAATCGGGCTACTTCGACCGCTCGCTCGACGCGTACGGCCGGGAGGGTGAGCCCTGCCGCCGCTGCGGCACGCCGATGCGGCGCCGCGCCTGGATGAACCGGTCCAGCTACTTCTGTCCGCGCTGTCAGCGGCCGCCGCGCTCCGCGTCGTAGGCACCCCGGGAGGCCATGACCTGGTCCATGTTGCCTTCGAGGAAGTGGATGAGCGCGAGCAGTCGGTCCGCGACCTCGCGGCCGAGCGTCGTCAGCTCGTAGTCGACGCGGGGCGGGTTGGTCGGCTGTGCCTCGCGGTGGACGATGCCGTCGCGCTCCAGCGCGTGCAGGGTCTGCGAGAGCATCTTCTCGCTCACGCCGTCGACCCGGCGGCGCAGCTCGTTGAAGCGGCAGGGGCCTTCGCGCAGGGCGCCGACCGTCAGGCTGCCCCAGCGGCCGGTGACGTGCTCAAGGGTTTCCCGGGAGGGACAGGCGCGCGCGAAGACGTCGAACGGCAGGTCCGCGCCGGCGGCTTCGGTACAGACAGGTGACTCCATGCGTACAAGCGTACCCCCGGGCAGCGCTAACTGTCTGCTTGCGCTTTCGAAAAGTTAGTGATTCTCTTTCTCTCGTCGCACCGCAGTACCCACCGCACCGCTCTTGAGGAGAACAGCCCATGTCCGCAGTCACCCCCGCGCCCGTCGTATCGATCGCCTACCACTCCGGGTACGGGCACACCGCGGTCGTCGCCGAGGCCGTACGGGCGGGAGCCGCCGCGGCCGGCGCGACCGTCCACCTGATCAAGGTCGACGAGATCGGCGAGGCCGAATGGGAGCTGCTCGACGGCTCCGACGCCATCGTCTTCGGCTCCCCGACCTACATGGGCACCGCCTCGGGCGCCTTCCACGTCTTCGCCGAGGCCACCTCGAAGCGCTGGTTCGGCGACGTCTGGCAGGACAAGGTCGCGGCCGGCTTCACCAACTCCGGTTCCAAGAGCGGCGACAAGCTGCACACCCTGCAGTTCTTCCAGACGCTGGCCGCGCAGCACGGCATGAGCTGGGTCAACCTGGGCCTGAAGCCCGGCTGGAACTCCACCACGGGATCCGAGTTCGACCTGAACCGCCTCGGCTTCTTCTCAGGCGCCGCGGCCCAGACCAACTCCGACGAGGGCCCGGAGGGCGTGCACAAGGCCGACCTCGCGACCGCCGAGCACCTCGGCCGCCGGGTGGCCGACCACACCCGCGTGGTCGTGGCGGGTCGGGCGGCACTGTCGGCGCCCGCCGCCGTCTGATCGGGCAAGAAGGGGCCCGGGGGCTTCTAGAAGCCGAAGTCCTGGGTCCACCAGGGGCCGCCGGACGCGACGTACACGCCGACGCCCAGGGTGCGGAATTCGCAGTTGAGTATGTTCGCCTTGTGGCCCGGGCTGTCCATCCAGGCCTTCATCACGGCGTCGGCGTCACCCTGGCCGCGCGCGATGTTCTCGCCGCCCATACCCGAGACGCCGGCCTTGTCGGCCCGCATCCAGGGGGTGTTCCCGTCCGGGTCGGTGTGGTCGAAGAAGCCGCGGACCGCCATGTCCTTGCTGAAGGCCCCGGCAAGTGAGGCGAGGGGCGGGTTCGCCCGGACCGGACCGCAACCCGCCATCGCGCGTTCCTGGTTCACCAGGGTGAGGACGGCCGCCTCCTCGGCGTTGTGGCCGTCGTCGGGCTTCGGGGCGGTGGGCTTGGGCGCCGGCGGCTCGGGCTCGGGCTCCGCGGGCTTGGGGGTCGGCGGCTCGGGAGCCGGCGGGGCGACCGTCCGCTCCGGCTCCTTGGAGGAAGGGGACGGGGGAGGGGTCGTCGAGGGGGAGGCCGAGGGCGTCGGCGATGACGAGGTCGACGGGGACGGCGAGGTCGACGGGGACGGCGAGGTCGACGGGGACGGCGAGGTCGACGGGGACGGCGAGGTCGACGGGGACGGCGAGGTCGACGGGGACGGCGAGGTCGACGGGGACGGCGAGGTCGACGGGGACGGCGAGGTCGACGGGGACGCCGAGGTCGACGGGGACGCCGAGCCCGAAGCGTCGGCGGAGGCCGACGGGCTGGTCACGCCCTTGCCGGCGGGGGCCGACGAGGCGCGGCCCGACAGGCCGGCGAGGCCGCCCTGCGGCTCCGGCGTCCGTTCCGCGCGCGCGGCGGGCTCGGCCTTCGCCTCGGTCCGGTCGGCGCCGGGGCCCACGTAGGGGAACGAACCGCCGACCGGTACGAAGCCGGTCGTGACGGCCGCCGTACCGAGGGCCACGGCCACCGAGACGCCGAGCAGGCCGGTTCGCACGGCGGTGCGGCGCGTGACGCCGCGGCGGGGCGGCGCGGCGTGGAGTCGGTGGCGTCCCATCGGCGGCTCGCCCTTCCTTGCAAGATCAACCTTTACTCACCCGAACGGGTGAGGCATTGGTGGGGGACTGTAGTCCATGAGGCCAAGGGGGCGATGTGACCCGAAAGTGTTTGCCCCGTTAGCGTTCACGCATGAATGAAGATGTCCGGCTGACCGCCTGGGTGCGTGGCCGTGTACAGGGAGTGGGCTTCCGTTGGTTCACCAGGGCGAATGCCCTGGAGATCGGTGGCATGGTCGGATTCGCCCTCAATCTGGACGACGGTCGGGTCCAGGTGGTGGCCGAAGGTCAACGTGAGAATTGCCACCGGCTGCTGGAATGGCTCCACTCCGCCGACACGCCCGGGAGGGTGGACGGCGTGACGGAGATCTGGGGCACACCGCGCGGCGGTTACGACGGCTTCGGGATGCGGTGATCTTTCGACCGATCATGAACTGATCGGACTCGCGGCTCGCGCGCACATGGTCGGATCTGCGCATTCATCGCCGACGCGTTGCCGTGGGCGCCGATCCGTGGAAGGCTCGGAGACGAGGATGATCTCCGCGACCCTTGCGCGGACCGGGCCGTCCGCCGATACGGGGCGTGATCGTGTTGACCGTCAAACTTTTTGGTGAGACGCTGGAAGCCCCGCGCACCTGAGCTGTTTGGCAGTGTTGGCAGTAGTAAGCGCAGTGACTGTCAGTCGCTGCCGGACATCCGCGGGTGCGATTCCCTCACGACCCACACCGCTTCGGTCGGTCACTCAGTGTGGAGGACCATCCATCATGGCAAAGGCGCTTCTCGGTTACGTCGGCGGTTCCGACCCGCGACTCCTCGCCGAGATGCGACGGCTTCAGCAGCGCGTCCAGGACCTCGAGTCCGAACTCGGACGGATCCAGTCCGAGAACGACGCACTGAATGCGGCCGCCGCTCAGCACGGAGACTCGCTGCTCGACGGCATCGACCTCGACGTACCCCAGGCGGAGCCTGCGCTCACCTGATCCGCGCTCACCCGTCGCAACCCCAGCCCCGCATGATCTGCAAGGGACGCTCCGGCGTCCCTTCTTTCTTTCACCGCGCGCTTTCCCCTCGGCCGTCCGCCCCGCCCGCTCCCCCCGGCGTTTCGACTTCGTCGCCGGATTCGCGTTGGGCCGGGCGGGGGGCTGAATCCTTTGGCGTCTGATCTGCCCTGCACCTTCATGGGTGAAACCGGACGCGAAAGGTAGAGTCCGGCGGCGTGCACCTCAAGTCCCTGACCCTCCGCGGTTTCAAATCCTTTGCCTCCGCGACCACCCTGCGTTTCGAACCGGGGATCACCTGCGTCGTCGGCCCGAACGGTTCCGGCAAGTCCAACGTGGTGGACGCGCTGTCGTGGGTCATGGGGGAGCAGGGGGCCAAATCCCTGCGCGGCGGCAAGATGGAGGACGTCATCTTCGCCGGGACCACCGGCCGCCCGCCGCTCGGCCGCGCCGAGGTGTCCCTGACCATCGACAACTCCGACGGCGCCCTGCCGATCGAGTACGCCGAGGTCACCATCACGCGGATCATGTTCCGCGGCGGCAGCAGCGAGTACCAGATCAACGGGGACACCTGCCGGCTCCTCGACATCCAGGAACTCCTCTCCGACTCCGGCATCGGCCGCGAGATGCACGTCATCGTCGGACAGGGACAGCTCGACTCCGTCCTCCACGCCGACCCCATGGGCCGCCGAGCCTTCATCGAGGAGGCGGCGGGCGTCCTGAAGCACCGCAAGCGCAAGGAGAAGGCGCTGCGCAAGCTCGACGCGATGCAGGCCAACCTCGCGCGGGTGCAGGACCTCACCGACGAACTGCGGCGCCGGCTCAAGCCGCTCGGACGCCAGGCCGCCGTGGCCCGGCAGGCCGCGGTGATCCAGGCGGACCTGCGCGACGCGCGGCTGCGGCTGCTCGCCGACGACCTGGTGGCGCTGCGGGGAGCGCTCGACGCGGAGATCGCGGACGAGGCGGCGCTCAAGGAGCGCAAGGAATCGGCGGAACGGGACCTCGCGGGCGCCCTGCGTCGGGAGGCGGAACTGGAACAGGCCGTTCGGGAGCTCTCGCCCCGCCTTCAGCGCGCTCAGCAGGCCTGGCACGAGCTGGCGCAGCTCGCCGAACGGGTGCGGGGCACCGCCTCGCTGGCCGACGCCCGGGTCAGGAGCGCGACGGCCCCGGTGGAGGAGGAGCGGCGCGGGCGTGACCCGCAGGACATGGAGAGGGAGGCCGAGCGGATCCGCGAGCAGGAGGCGGAGCTGACGGCCGCGCTGGAAGCCGCCGAACGGGCGCTGGAGGACACGACCTCGCACCGGGCCGAGCTGGAACGGGCGCTCGCCGCGGAGGAACGCCGGTTGCGGGACGCGGCGCGGGCCATCGCCGACCGACGCGAGGAGCTGGCCCGGCTGACCGGGCGCCTCGGCGCGGCCCGCTCCCGGGCGGGCGCCGCCGAGGCGGAGATCGACCGGCTGGTGGCGGCCCGGGACGGGGCGCAGGCCCGGGCCGTGGCGGCCCGGGAGGAGTACGAGGCCCTGGCCGAGGAGGTCGGAGGGCTGGAGGACCCCGATGCCGAGGGGGAGTACGAGGCCGCCCGCGCCGAGCTGGTCGCCGCGGAGGCGGCTCTCGGCTTCGCCCGGGAGGCGCTGACCGCGGCGGAACGCTCCCGCGCGGCGGTCTCGGCCCGCCGGGACGCCCTCGCCCTTGGGCTGCGGCGCAAGGACGGAACGGGGGCGCTGCTCGTGGCGCGCGAGAAGCTGGCCGGACTGCTCGGACCGGCGGCGGAGCGCCTGACGGTGACCCCGGGGTACGAGGTCGCGGTGGCCGCGGCGCTCGGGGCCGCCGCCGACGCGGTGGCGGTGGACTCCCCGGGGGCGGCGGCGCGGGCCATCCGCCACCTCCGCGACACGGACGCGGGGCGGGCCGCCTTCCTGATCACCCCGGCGTCGGGCGGGCCCGGAGCCGAAGCGGACGGTAGCGGCGCCGAACCGGGTGGACCCGGCTCGGAGGAGGGCCCGAACGGCTCCGGGACGGTCGGCCCCCGTTCCGCTGCCGGTGGGGTTCCGCACCCGTCGGTGGGCCGGGACCGGAGCGCCGCCGGGCGGGCGGGGGGCGCGGAGGGCGGGTCCGGCGTCCGGACGGCCGTAGGTGTGCTGGCGCCCGCGTGGCGGGAGGCCGCGACCCTGGTCGGCGGGGACGCCGAGGTGCGGCGGGCCGTGGCCTGGGTGCTGCGGGACCACGTCGTGGTCGCCGACCTGGAGCAGGCCGAGGCGGTCGTGGCGGAGCACCCGCACCTGGTGGCGGTGACCGCGGAGGGCGACGTACTCGGGGCCCACGCCGCGCACGGCGGCTCGGCGGGGGCGCCGAGCCTGATCGAGGTGCAGGCCGCCGTCGACGAGGCGGCGGCGGAGCTGGACCGGCTGGACGAGCAGTGCCATGAGCTGGCCGCGACGCAGGACTGCGCCCGGGAGCGGCGCACCGGGGCCGCGGCCCGGGTGGACGAGTTGGCCGAGCTGCGCCGGGCCGGGGAACAGGCCCGGGCCGGGGTCGCGCAGCAGCTCGGGCGGCTCGCCGGGCAGGCGAAGGGTGCCCTGGGCGAGGCCGAGCGCAGCGCCCTGGCGGCGTCGACGGCACAGGAGTCGCTGGAACGGGCGCGTCTTGACGTCGAGGAGTGCGCGGAGCGGCTCGCGGTGGCACAGGAGATGCCCGCCGAGGAGGAGCCCGACGCCTCGGCGCGGGACCGGCTCGCGGCCGACGGGGCGAACGCCCGGCAGACCGAGATGGAGGCCCGGCTCCAACTGCGGACCCATGAGGAGCGGGTCAAGGGGCTGGCCGGGCGGGCGGAGGCCCTCGACCGGGGGGCCAGGGCGGAACGCGAGGCCAGGGCGCGTGCGGAGCGGCGCCGCGCGCGGCTGCGCCACGAGGCCGAGGTGGCCCGGGCGGTGGCCGACGGGGCGCGGCAGTTGCTGGCGCACCTGGAGGTGTCGGTCGGCCGGGCGGAACTGGAGCGGGCGGCCGCGGAACGGGCCAAGGGGCTGCGCGAGAGCGAGCTGGGGGAGGCCCGCGGCCGGGGCCGTGACCTGAAGGGCGAACTGGACAAGCTGACCGACTCCGTCCACCGGGGAGAGGTGCTCGGGGCGGAGAAGCGGCTGCGGATCGAGCAGTTGGAGGCGCGGGCCCTGGAGGAGCTGGGCGTGGACCCGGTCGCCCTGGTGGCGGAGTACGGTCCCGACCAGCCCGTCCCGCCTTCCCCGCCCGCCGGGGGCGAGGGGGCCCCGGGTGGCCCCCTCGGGCAGGACGGGGATCCGCAGGACCCGCGCCACCGGCCCGGGCCCTTCGTACGGGCCGAACAGGAGAAGCGGCTCCGCGCGGCGGAACGGGCGTACCAGCAGCTCGGCAAGGTCAACCCGCTGGCGCTGGAGGAGTTCGCGGCGCTGGAGGAGCGGCACCGGTTCCTCAGCGAGCAGCTGGAGGACCTGCGCAAGACCCGGACCGACCTCCTTCAAGTCGTGAAGGAGGTCGACCAGCGGGTCGAGCAGGTCTTCACGGAGGCCTACCACGACACCGCCCGGGAGTTCGAAGGAGTGTTCTCCCGGTTGTTCCCCGGCGGCGAGGGCCGGCTGATCCTCACCGACCCGAACAACATGCTCGCCACCGGAGTGGACGTGGAGGCCCGGCCGCCGGGCAAGAAGGTCAAGCGGCTGTCGCTGCTGTCCGGCGGCGAGCGGTCGCTGACGGCCGTGGCGTTGCTGGTCTCCATCTTCAAGGCGCGCCCCAGCCCGTTCTACGTGATGGACGAGGTCGAGGCGGCCCTGGACGACACCAACCTCCAACGGCTGATCCGCATCATGGTGGAGCTCCAGGAGAGCTCCCAGCTGATCGTCATCACGCACCAGAAGCGGACGATGGAGGTCGCGGACGCGCTCTACGGGGTGTCGATGCAGGGAGACGGGGTATCCAAGGTGATCAGCCAGCGGTTGCGCTGAGACCGGTCACGACCCTTGAGTCTTCAAGAAGTTAACTCAAGTGTTGATCACTTCAGTTAACGAGACCTTCACATCACCTCTTGACTTCAGGAAATGAACACATAGGCTCGCTCCGCTGTCTCCCGCCTTCGGGTGGTGCCCGATCTTGACCTGTGCGCCACTAGGAGAACGGACAAAACCCCCACGGAGCGCACCTTGACCAGCAGCACAGCGAAGGCACCCGCGCCGGGCGGCGGCTCGCCGCAGCCCGAACACCTCGGGCACGTCATCTTCATCACCGCGGCCGCGGCCATGGGCGGATTCCTCTTCGGCTACGACAGTTCCGTCATCAACGGCGCCGTCGAAGCCATCCGTGACCGCTTCGACGTCGGTTCCGCCGCCCTCGCCCAGGTGATCGCGGCCGCACTCATCGGCTGCGCCTTCGGCGCGGCCACGGCCGGCCGCATCGCCGACCGGATCGGCCGAATCCGCTGCATGCAGATCGCGGCCGTCCTCTTCAGCGCGAGCGCCATCGGCTCCGCCCTGCCGTTCGCCCTCTGGGACCTCGCCATGTGGCGCATCGTCGGCGGCTTCGGCATCGGCATGGCCTCGGTGATCGGTCCCGCCTACATCGCCGAGGTGTCCCCGGCCGCCTACCGCGGCCGGCTCGCCTCCTTCCAGCAGGCCGCCATCGTCATCGGCATCGCCGTCTCGCAGCTGGTCAACTGGGGCATCCTCAACCTCGCCGACGGCGACCAGCGCGGCGAGATCGGCGGCCTGGAAGCCTGGCAGTGGATGCTGGGCGTCATGGTCGTCCCGGCCGTGCTCTACGGCCTGCTGTCCTTCGTCATCCCCGAGTCCCCGCGCTTCCTCGTCTCCGTCGGCCGGATGGAGAAGGCCAAGACGGTCCTGCGCGAGGTCGAGGGCGAGGGCATCGACGCCGACGCCCGGGTCCGCGAGATCGACAACGCCATCCATTCGGAGCACAGGTCCACGTTCAAGGACCTGCTCGGCGGTCGCTTCGGCTTCCTGCCGATCGTCTGGGTCGGCATCGGCCTCTCCCTCTTCCAGCAGCTCGTCGGCATCAACGTGATCTTCTACTACAGCTCCTCGCTGTGGCAGTCGGTCGGCGTCGACCCGAGCTCCTCGTTCCTGTACTCCTTCGAGACCTCCGTCGTGAACATCGTCGGTACGGTCATCGCGATGGTGTTCGTCGACCGGATCGGCCGCAAGCCGCTGGCCCTCATCGGCTCCACCGGCATGGCGATCTCCCTCGGACTCGCCGCCTGGGCCTTCTCCTACAAGGACACCACCGGCGGCGACATCGCCCTGCCGCACGCCCAGGGGCTCGTCGCCCTCATCGCCGCCAACTGCTTCGTCCTCTTCTTCGCCCTGTCCTGGGGCGTCGTGGTCTGGGTGCTGCTCGGCGAGATGTTCCCGGGCCGGATCCGCGCCGCCGCCCTCGGCGTGGCGGCCGCCGCCCAGTGGATCGCCAACTGGGTCATCACGGTGTCGTTCCCGTCCCTGTCGGACTGGAACCTGTCCGGCGCCTACGTCATCTACGCGGTCTTCGCCGTGCTCTCGATCCCGTTCGTCCTCAAGTGGGTGCCGGAGACCAAGGGCAAGGCGTTGGAGGAGATGGGGTAATCATCCCCGCCACCACCCCTTCTCCTCCCTGGGCGCTGCCCCGGCTCAGTCCTTGAGCCGGGGCAGCACCTGTTCGCACAGCAACTGGAGGCTGCGCCGGCCCTCGTCCAGCGGCATCCCCCCGCACAACGGGTGCAGCACCAGGTTCCCCGCCTCGCCCGCACCGCGGGCGTACTCCACCGCCTGCTCCGGGGTCAGGATCCGGTACACCCCCTCCGCGCGGAGCTCCTCGACCGTGCGCGCGCCCGAGCGCACCGCGCTGCGGATGTCCTTGGACTGCCAGGAGGCGTACGTCGAGGCCTCGTGCAGGAAGTGCGCGCCGTACTCGGCCCACGCCCGGTCCGGGTCCTCCGCGATGTGCAGCAGCGGCGTCACGGCCGCGGGCATCATGCAGAACCCGTCCGTGCCGTACTCCGCGAGCCTCGCCCGGTAGTACGCCTCCAGCTCCGGCAGGTGCGCGCTGGGGAAGAAGGGCAACCCCAGCCGGGCCGCGCGGCGGGCCGCCGCCTCCGAGCTGCCGCCGACCAGGAGCAGCGGGTGCGGCCGGGTGAGTGGGCGCGGGGTGACCCGTACGGTCCTGCCGCGGAAGGTGAACGGCTCGCCGGTCCACGCCTTCAGCAGGGTCTCCAGCAGCTCGTCCTGGAGCTTGCCGCGCCGGCCCCACTCCACGCCGTGCTGCTCGTACTCCTCGGGCCGGTAGCCGATCCCCGCGACGGTGACGAGGCGTCCCCCGCTCAGCAGGTCCAGCACCGCGATGTCCTCGGCCACCTTCAGGGGGTCGTGCAGCGGGCCGATGATCGCCGAGACGGTGACCGTGAGCCGGCTGGTCGCGCCGAGGACCGCGCCCGCGAACGTGAAGGGCGAGGGCATCCAGTTGTTCGCGGTGCCGTGGTGCTCCTCGGTCTGGAGGGTGTCGATGCCGCGTTCGTCCGCGTAGGCGGCCATCTCCAGAGCCGCCCGGTAGCGGGCGGAGAGGGTCTCGGGGGTGCCGTTCGGGTCGACGAGATTGAACCGGGCCACGGTGATGGGCATGGAGGAGTCCCCCTTCGCCTGAGGTGGGTGGGCGAAGGGGGACGTTAGCTGACGCAGCGTCAGTTGGACAGGGTCCCCGCCGGCGCGCGGTCCTCCGGGGAGGCGGCCGCGGACTCCACCGGCGCCGAACGCGGCAGGACGGCGTACAGCACGCCGGAGGTGACGATGCCGGCCACCCAGCCGAGGCCGTTGCGCCCGATCCAGGTGGAGGAGAGCGGCCCGCCGAACCAGTCCACCTCGGTGAAGAGCAGGCCGGCCACCAGGGCGAGGGCCCAGGCCGTCATGGCCTGCCAGGCGAAACCGCCGCGGTACCAGTAGGCGCTGGTCCGGGTGGTGTCCAGCAGCGCGGCGCCGTCGTACGTCCGCCGGCGGAGCATGTCCACGCCGAACACGCCGATCCAGGCGGAGAAGGCAACGGCCAGCAGCGTCAGGAACGAGATGAACGAGCCGAAGAAGCTCGTGGCCACGACCATCAGCAGGAACCCGAAGACCAGGCTGATGACGGCGTTGACGCTGACGGCCCAGGCGCGCGGGACCTTGATGCCGAGCGTCTGCGCGGTGAAACCGGCCGAGTACATGGACATCGAGTTGATCAGCAGCATGCCGATCAGCGCGATGAGCAGGTACGGGACCGCGAGCCAGATCGGCAGCAGCTCGCCGATGAAGGAGACCGGGTCCTGGGCGGTGGCCAGGTCCGGCGTGCCGACGGCCATCACGGCGCCCATCAGGACCATCGGCAGCACCACGACGCCCGCGCCGCCGATCGTCGCGCCGACCATGCCCCGCGAGGAAGCGGTGCGGGGCAGGTACCGGGTGAAGTCCGGGCCGGAGGGCACCCAGCTGATGCCGCCCGCCGCGATGGTGCCGATGCCCGCGATCATCATCGCCGTGGAGCCGGCCGGCTTGCCGAAGACGGCCGACCAGTCGGTGTTGAACAACAGGTAGCCGAGCACGAGCACGCTGAAGCCGCCGAACAGGTACGTCGACCAGGTGGAGCAGACGCGCAGCGCGTTGATGCCGAGCCCCGAGACCACGAAGGTGCAGCCGACGAAGAAGAGCAGGGTGACGACGATGAGCGGGGTGTTGCTCCGGATCCCGAAGAGCAGGTCCAGGACGGTCAGGACGGCGTAGGCCCCGCTGACCGCGTTGATCGTCTCCCAACCCCATCGGGCCACCCAGATCAGCGCGCCCGGGAACAGGTTGCCGCGCTGCCCGAAGACGGCCCGGGAGAGGGCCATGCCGGGCGCCCCGCCGCGCTTGCCCGCGATGGAGATCACGCCGACGATCCCGTACGAGATCACGGGCGCGGCGACGGCCACGACGAGCACCTGCCAGATGTTCAGCCCGTTCAGGATGACCAGGCCCGCCCCCATGGTGAGCAGCAGCACGCTGATGTTCGCGGCGACCCAGGTGGGGAAGAGCTCGCGGACCCGGCCGGTGCGCTCGCCGTCGGGTACGGGCTCCAGGCCGCGGGTCTCGACGGCGGTCTCGGCCGGGGCGGCCATCGCGCCGTCGGCGGTCTCGGCAGGCATGCGTTACTCCGTGGGGCAGGTAGGGGGGAGTCGACCATCATCATGGATTCCTCGCGAAAAGCCCAAATGGAGTCTTAGTGCTCCCGGGGAACGGCCGAAAACGCCCGGGCGGGACCGACGGACCGCCGCGGACGTGGTCGCGCATACTGGCTCTGTTATGGAAATCCTGATCCTTGCTGTAGTCATCGCCCTGGTCGCGGTCGGCGCGATCAGCGGGCTCGTGGTCAGCAGCCGCAAGAAGAAGCAGCTGCCCCCCACGGCGCCGCCGAGCACGCCGACCATCACTGCCCCGCCCGCCGAACCGCAGGTGGGGGAGGACGCCGCACCGACGGCGGAAGAGCCGCGCCGCACGATCGAGGAGGTCACCCTCCCCGACGCCGAGGACGCCCTCGCCTCCCCGGTCGCGGTCGAGGATCCGGTCGTCGAGGCCCCCGCCGCGCCCGAGATCGAGGTGCCCGAGCCCACCGCCGGCCGCCTGGTCCGGCTGCGGGCGCGGCTCGCCCGTTCGCAGAACTCCCTCGGCAAGGGGCTGCTCACGCTGCTCTCGCGCGAGCACCTCGACGAGGACACCTGGGAGGAGATCGAGGAGACGCTCCTCATCGCCGACGTCGGCGTCGCGCCGACCCAGGAGCTGGTCGACCGGCTCCGCGAGCGGGTCAAGGTGCTCGGCACCCGCACCCCCGTCGAGCTGCGCGCCCTGCTCAAGGAAGAGCTGGTGGCCCTGGTCGGTACCGACTTCGACCGCGCCGTGAAGACCGAGAGCGGCGTCGACACCCCGGCCGTCGTGATGGTCGTCGGCGTCAACGGCACCGGCAAGACCACCACCACCGGCAAGCTCGCCCGCGTCCTCGTCGCCGACGGCCGCAGCGTGGTCCTCGGCGCCGCCGACACCTTCCGCGCGGCCGCCGCCGACCAGCTCCAGACCTGGGGCGAGCGGGTCGGGGCGCGCACCGTGCGCGGTCCCGAGGGCGGCGACCCGGCGTCGATCGCCTACGACGCGGTCAAGGAGGGCATCGCCGAGGGCGCCGACGTGGTGCTCATCGACACCGCCGGCCGGCTCCACACCAAGACCGGCCTCATGGACGAGCTCGGCAAGGTCAAGCGCGTCGTGGAGAAGCACGGCCCGCTGGACGAGGTCCTGCTCGTCCTCGACGCCACCACCGGCCAGAACGGCCTGACGCAGGCACGCGTCTTCGCCGAGGTCGTGGACATCACCGGCATCGTCCTCACCAAGCTCGACGGCACCGCCAAGGGCGGCATCGTCGTCGCCGTCCAGCGCGCGCTCGGCGTCCCGGTCAAGCTCATCGGCCTCGGTGAGGGCCCGGACGACCTGGCCCCCTTCGAGCCGGAGGCGTTCGTCGACGCCCTGATCGGCGACTGAGACCGCTCGGGAGCGCCCGAGGGCGCGGCAGAGCACCGCGGTGCCCCCCGGTCCGATCGGACCGGGGGGCACCGTCGCGTGCGGGGGACATCAGCGCCGGAAGCGGTGGCAGATGTAGGCGAGGGTGCCCAGCAGCAGTCGGGCCTGCGGGGGGCCGCCCGCACAGTCCAACGCGGGCCTGCGCAGCCAGTCGGCCGGGCCGAGGCCCGCGTGGTCGGAGGGCGGGGCGGTGAGGAAGGCGCCGGGGCCCAGGGCGCGCAGGTCCAGATCCGCGTCGTCCCAACCCATCCGGTACAGCAGCCGCGGCAGCTCGGCGGCGGCGCCGGGGGCCACGAAGAACTGCGCGCGGCCGTCCGGGGTCACCGTCACCGGCCCCAGCGGCAGGCCCATCCGCTCCAGTCGGACCAGGGCCCGGCGGCCCGCTTCCGCGGAGACCTCGATGACGTCGAAGGCGCGGCCGACCGGGAGCATGATCGCCGCGCCCGGGTACTCGCCCCAGACCTCGGTGACCTCGTCGAGGGTGGCGCCCGCGGGGACGGTGGGAGCGAAGTCCAGCGGATGCGCCCCCGGCGCACCGCAGTTCGTATGACCGCAGGAGCAATCGCGGGTGGGGCCGGCGGCCCTGGCTCCGGGCCGCACGTCCCAGCCCCACAGTCCCGTGTACTCCGCCACCGTCGT
Source organism: Streptomyces sp. Isolate_45 (assembly GCF_024721315.2). GTDB lineage: Bacteria > Actinomycetota > Actinomycetes > Streptomycetales > Streptomycetaceae > Streptomyces. The sequence continues at coordinate 26,907 of NZ_JANFAK020000036.1, read as the reverse complement.
GCACTCCGAGGTCCGGCCGCGGCGCCGGGCGCCGGTACGGAACTCCTTGGTGCCGCGGCTGCCGCCGATCGTGAAGCCCATGCCCATGCCCCCTCCAACGGGTCGGACGCGCCGGTGGTTACGACGTCGGCGGGACCTGTCGGCAGTCGGGTGCGTCGCGTCCTCCGATCGGACCCGCCCGGCGCACTCCTCGCCGCGCGCGCCCCGAGCGCACTCCCGACCAACCGTTCCGTTCCGCCTTCGTGTCAAGTGAATCGCGCCTGGCCGGTGGCGAGTTCATTCGAAGGGGTGGCGAATGGTGGCGTTTCTGGAATCGACCTCGCCGCAGGGGTGATCGTAGGATTACTTTCGGTGCACGAACCTGAAGGCGGACCCGACCATGGGTATGCCGGAGGCAATCTGTGGAGGACCTGTGAAGGTCCCCGGCGGCCCGGGCCGCCACGGCCAAGGTTCGGTGTGGAGAAGCGATGCGGATGGGGGCGTTCCAGTGAGCGGCAACGGCGCGAGCGGAACGGTCGATGAATCCGCCGACCGCAATGTCCAGCTGACCTCGTGGTTCGTCCGAAGCGGCTGGTCCAAGGGCGAACTCGCCCGACAGGTCAACCGCCGGGCCCGTCAGATGGGCGCCCACCACATCAGCACGGACACCTCGCGGGTCCGCCGCTGGCTCGACGGGGAACAACCCCGCGAACCCGTGCCGCGCATCCTCTCCGAGCTGTTCTCCGAACGCTTCGGGTCCGTCGTCGCCATCGAACAGCTCGGCCTGCGCACCGCCCACCAGACCCCGTCGGTCTCCGGCGTCGACCTGCCCTGGGCCGGACCGCAGACCGTGGAACTGCTCAGCGAGTTCTCCCGCAGCGACCTGATGCTGGCCCGCCGCGGCTTCCTCGGCACCTCGCTCGCGCTCTCCGCCGGCCCCGCCCTCATCGAGCCCATGCAGCGCTGGCTCGTCCCCGTCCCCGCCGCCGACCCGGGATCGCGCGACCTCGCCCCGCAGACCGGCCACCGCCCGCCCCGGCTGTCCGAACCGGAACTCGACCTCCTCGAAGCCACCACCGTCATGTTCCGCCAGTGGGACGCCCAGTGCGGCGGCGGACTGCGCCGCAAGGCCGTCGTGGGCCAGCTGCACGAGGTCACCGACCTCCTCCAGGAGAACCACCCCGCCCCCGTCATGAAGCGGCTGTTCAAGGTGGCCGCCGAACTCGCCGAACTCGCCGGCTGGATGAGCTACGACATCGGCCTGCACCCCACCGCCCAGAAGTACTTCGTCCTCGCGCTGCACGCCGCCAAGGAGGGCGGGGACAAGCCGCTCGGCTCGTACATCCTGTCCAGCATGAGCCGCCAGATGATCCACCTCGGCCGCCCCGAGGACGCCCTGGAACTCATCCACCTCGCGCAGTACGGCAGCCGCGACTGCGCCGGCCCCCGCACCCAGGCCATGCTGTATGCGATGGAGGCCCGCGCCTACGCCAACATGGGCCAGCCCAGCCGCTGCAAGCGCGCCGTACGGATGGCCGAGGACACCTTCAGCGACGCCGGCCTCGGCGGGGAGCCCGAACCCGACTGGATCCGCTTCTTCTCCGAGGCCGAACTCAACGGGGAGAACTCCCACTCGTACCGCGACCTGGCCTACGTCGCCGGCCGAAGCCCCACCTACGCCTCCCTCGCCGAACCGGTCATGGAACGCGCCGTCGACCTGTTCGCCAAGGACGACGAGCACCAGCGCTCGTACGCCCTGAACCTCATCGGCATGGCCACCGTCCACCTGCTCCAGCGCGAGCCCGAGCAGGCCGCCGTCCTCGTCGACCAAGCGCTCGACGTGGCGCGAAAGGTGCGCTCCGAACGGGTGAACACCCGGCTGCGCAAGACCGTGGACACCGCCGCCCGTGAGTACGGAGACGTCGCCGAGGTGGTCCGCCTGACCGACCTCCTCGCCTCCCGCCTCCCCGAAGCGGCCGAGGCCGTCTGACGGCCCTCCCGGCCGCCCCCCAAGGCCCCGGCCGCGGCAGTCACCCCGTGAAGCCCGATCAGGCTCCCCCGGCCAGGTCTCCCGGGTCACCGCCGCGGCCGGCCCCTCACCATGATCCGTTCATGGGCGCGTAACACGCCCGACCTCTTCGTCATCGGGGCGAAACACCCAGCGGCGCCGCCGGAAACCGGCCTGCGCGAATCTCAGGGCCAATAACCGGCCGGCCCCCAACCGACCGGCACCCTTAACGCCGCTCAGGTTTTCACGATCGCCCGCACGCGAACGTACCGACGACGAGGAGACGCCGATGGCATCAGCCATCACGACCCTCGCGGCAGACGCCCCGACGCTGTCTGCCGCGAACACCGGGTTCATGCTCATCTGCTCCGCCCTGGTCATGCTGATGACCCCGGGACTCGCCTTCTTCTACGGAGGCATGGTCCGCGTCAAGAGCAGCCTCAACATGCTGATGATGAGCTTCATCAGCCTCGGGATCGTCACGATCCTGTGGGTCCTCTACGGCTTCAGCCTCGCCTTCGGCACCGACCACGGCTCCCTCATCGGCTGGAACTCCGACTACGTCGGCCTCAGCGGCATCGGGATCACCGAGCTCTGGGACGGCTACACCATCCCCGTGTACGTCTTCGCCGTCTTCCAGCTGATGTTCGCCGTCATCACCCCGGCCCTCATCAGCGGCGCCCTCGCCGACCGCGTCAAGTTCAGCGCCTGGGTGCTGTTCACCGCCCTGTGGGTCACCGTCGTCTACTTCCCCGTCGCCCACTGGGTGTGGGGCGCAGGCGGCTGGCTCTTCGAACTCGGCGTCATCGACTTCGCGGGCGGCACCGCCGTCCACATCAACGCGGGCGCCGCCGCCCTCGGCGTCATCCTCGTCATCGGCAAGCGCGTCGGCTTCAAGAAGGACCCGATGCGCCCGCACAGCCTCCCCCTCGTGATGCTCGGCGCCGGCCTGCTGTGGTTCGGCTGGTTCGGCTTCAACGCCGGATCCTGGCTCGGCAACGACGACGGCGTCGGCGCCGTCATGTTCGTCAACACCCAGGTCGCCACCGCCGCCGCCATGCTCGCCTGGCTCGCCTACGAGAAGCTGCGCCACGGCTCCTTCACCACCCTCGGCGCCGCCTCCGGCGCGGTCGCCGGCCTCGTCGCCATCACCCCCGCCGGTGGATCCGTCAGCCCCCTCGGCGCGATCGCCGTCGGCGCCATCGCCGGTGTCCTGTGCGCCATGGCCGTCGGCCTCAAGTACAAGTTCGGCTACGACGACTCCCTCGACGTGGTCGGCGTCCACCTCGTCGGCGGCATCGCGGGCTCCCTCCTCGTCGGCTTCTTCGCCACGGGCGGGGTGCAGTCCGACGCGGCGGGCCTCTTCTACGGCGGCGGCCTCGAACAGCTCGGCAAGCAGGCCATCGGAGTCTTCGCCGTCCTCGCCTACTCTCTCGTCGCATCGGCGATCCTCGCCCTCCTCCTCGACAAGACGATGGGGATGCGGGTCAGCGAGGACGTCGAGGTCTCCGGCATCGACCAGGTCGAGCACGCAGAGACCGCCTACGACTTCAGCGGAGCCGGCGGCGGAGCGGCCACGCGCACCGCCCCCGCACCCGCCACCGCCGCAGCGAGCAAGAAGGTAGACGCATGAAGCTGATCACCGCGATCGTCAAGCCGTACAAGCTGGACGAGATCAAGGAAGCCCTCCAGGCGTTCGGGGTCCAGGGGCTCACCGTCTCCGAGGCCAGCGGGTACGGACGCCAGCGCGGCCACACCGAGGTCTACCGGGGCGCCGAGTACACCGTGGACCTCGTACCCAAGATCCGCGTCGAGGTGCTCGTCGAGGACACCGACGCCGAGGAACTGATCGACCTCATCGTGCGCGTCGCCGCCACCGGCAAGATCGGCGACGGCAAGGTGTGGAGCGTCCCCGTGGACTCGGTCGTCCGGGTCCGCACCGGCGAGCGCGGCGCCGACGCGCTCTAGCTGACAGGAGCTCCTGGGTGACGAGCGTCGAACCGACCACGACCGGTCCGGACAACGATCCGCGCGACGCGGGACCCAGCGGCTACGCCGCGGCCCGGCTGCGACTCCTCCAGGAGGAGTCGCGGTCCGGGCCGTCCCGGCGTTCCGCCCTGTCCGGCCTGACCGACGAATGGCTGAACGCCCTGTTCGCCACGGCCGCACGCGAGACCGGGGTACGCGGTGCCTCCCTCGTCGCCGTCGGCGGCTACGGGCGGGGGGAACTGTCCCCGCGCAGCGACCTCGACCTGCTGCTGCTCCACGACGGCAAGGCGCCACCACGGGCGCTCGCCGCCCTCGCCGACCGGCTCTGGTACCCGGTGTGGGACCTCGGCCTGGCCCTGGACCACTCGGTGCGCACCCCGGGGGAGGCCCGCCGGACCGCCGCCGAGGACCTCAAGGTGCACCTCGGACTGCTCGACGCCCGGCCCGTCGCCGGGGACGCCGGACTGCTCGCCGGCCTGCGGACCTCGGTCCTCGCCGACTGGCGCAACCAGGCCGCCAAACGGCTCCCGCAACTGCACGCCCTGTGCCGTGACCGGGCCGACCGGGCGGGGGAGCTGCGCTTCCTGCTGGAGCCCGACCTGAAGGAGGCGCGCGGCGGACTCCGCGACGCCACGGCGCTGCGGGCCGTGGCCGCGTCCTGGCTGGCCGACGCCCCGCGCGAGGGACTGGCCGAAGCCAGGCGCCGACTGCTGGACGCGCGGGACGCCCTGCACCTGGTGACGGGCCGGGCGACCGACCGGCTCGCCCTCCAGGAACAGGAACAGGTCGCCGCCCGGCTCGGCCTGATGGACTCCGACGCCCTGCTCCGCGAGGTGTACGAGGCCGCACGGGTCATCGCCTACGCGGGCGACGTCACCTGGCGCGAGGTCGGACGGGTCCTACGGGCCCGCGCCGCCCGGCCGCGCCTGCGCGGACTGCTGGGGACACGGGGGGCCCCGGCAGTCGAGCGCGCACCCCTGGCCGAAGGGGTCGTCGAGTCCGACGGGGAGGCCGTACTGGCACTGGCCGCCCGGCCCGACCGGGACCCCGTACTGCCCCTGCGGTTCGGTGCGGCGGCCGCGCAGGCCGGACTGCCCGTCTCCCTGCACGCCGTACGCCGCCTCGCGGCCCAGGCCAAACCACTGCCGGTGCCCTGGCCGGCGGAGGCGCGCGAACAGCTCGTGACCCTGCTGGGCGCGGGCGAGCCGACCGTCGGCGTGTGGGAGGCACTGGAGGCCGAGGGACTGATCACCCGGCTGCTCCCCGACTGGGAACGGGTGCGGTGCAGGCCACAGCGCAACCCGGTGCACACCTGGACGGTGGACCGGCACCTGATCGAGACGGCGGTACGGGCCTCCGCCCTGACCCGCCGGGTCGGCCGCCCCGACCTGCTGCTCATGGCCGCCCTGCTGCACGACATCGGCAAGGGCTGGCCCGGGGACCACTCGGTGGCCGGCGAGACCATCGCCCGCGACATGGCCGTCCGGGTGGGCTTCGACACCGAGGACGCCGCCGTACTGGCCGTCCTCGTACGCCACCACCTGCTGCTCATCGACACCGCGACCCGGCGCGACCTGGACGACCCGGCCACCGTCCGCTCCGTCGCGGCGGCCCTGGGCTCGCTCGGCACGCTGGAGATCCTGCACGCCCTGACCGAGGCCGACGCCCTCGCTACGGGCCCCGCCGCCTGGAGCACCTGGCGGGGTTCCCTGGTGGCCGACCTCGTGGAGCGGGTCGCCGCCGTCCTGCGCGGCGCGCCACCGGCCGTCACCGAGCCGGAGATCCCGAGCACCGAACAGGAACGCCTGGCGGTGGAGGCCCTGCGCACCGGGGAACCGGTGCTGGCCCTGCACGCCCGCGAGGAGGAGGACGAGGCGGTCGGGGTCGAACTGGTCCTCGCCGTGCCCGATCAGCCCGGCGTGCTCCCGGCCGCCGCCGGGGTCCTGGCGCTGCACCGGTTGACCGTACGGGCGGCGGACCTGCGCTCCCTGGAGCTTCCGGACCTGCCCGGCGAGGTCCTGGTGCTGCGCTGGCGGGTGGCCGCGGAGTACGGGGCGCTGCCCCAGGCGGCCCGGCTGCGGACCGACCTGATCCGGGCGCTGGACGGCACGCTCGACGTGCCGGCGAAGCTCGCGGACCGCGAGGCGGCCTACCCGCGGCGGCGGGGCGTCGTACCACCGCCGCCGCGGGTCACGGTCGTGCCGGACGTCTCCTCGCTGGCCACCGTCCTGGAGGTGCGGGCCCCCGACGCGGTGGGGCTGCTGCACCGCATCGGCCGGGCCCTGGAGACGGCCGGGGTCCGGGTGCGCAGCGCGCACGTCTCCACCCTGGGCGCCAACGCCGTGGACACCGTCTACGTCGTCGACGCCGACGGCAAGCCCCTGACCGGGGCGGACGCCGCCGCCCTGGCCGCGTCGGCGCAGGCCGCGCTGACGTAGGCCGCTCGCGCTCCGGACTCCCGCCGCCCGTCCCTCCCCGTACACCGTTTCCCGTTCACCGTCCGGCTCCCCGGACGGTGAACGGGAACGGACGGGGGAGGAAAGGGGCGGGACGGGGAAGGGGAAAGGCAATGGCGCCCGCAGGGCCGGGCAGGCGGCGCGGCCCGATACCCTGGGGGACGACCACCACGCCCCCGACCCGAGGAATCGCGACCACCGTGTTCGATACGCTTTCCGACCGCCTCAGCGCGACCTTCAAGTCCCTCCGGGGCAAAGGCCGCCTCTCCGAGCAGGACATCGACGCTGCGGCGCGGGAAATCCGTATCGCCCTCCTTGAGGCCGACGTCGCGCTCCCCGTGGTCCGCTCCTTCATCGCGAACGTCAAGGAAAGGGCCCGTGGCGAGGAGGTCAGCAAGGCGCTGAACCCCGGCCAGCAGGTCCTGAAGATCGTCAACGACGAGCTGGTGGGCATCCTCGGTGGTGAGACCCGCCGTCTGCGGTTCGCCAAGACCGCACCCACCGTGATCATGCTCGCGGGCCTCCAGGGTGCCGGTAAGACCACCCTCGCCGGAAAGCTCGGCCTCTGGCTGAAGGGGCAGGGCCACTCCCCGCTCCTCGTGGCGTGCGACCTCCAGCGCCCCAACGCCGTCAACCAGCTCTCCGTCGTCGCCGAGCGCGCGGGCGTCGCGGTCTACGCGCCCCAGCCGGGCAACGGCGTCGGCGACCCGGTCCAGGTCGCGAAGGACTCCGTCGAGTACGCGCGCACCAAGCAGTTCGACATCGTGATCGTCGACACCGCCGGCCGCCTCGGCATCGACCAGGAGCTGATGCGGCAGGCCGCGGACATCCGCGACGCCGTCAGCCCGGACGAGATCCTCTTCGTCGTCGACGCGATGATCGGTCAGGACGCGGTCAACACCGCCGAGGCCTTCCGCGACGGCGTCGGCTTCGACGGCGTGGTGCTCTCCAAGCTCGACGGCGACGCCCGCGGTGGTGCCGCGCTCTCCATCGCGCACGTCACGGGCAAGCAGATCATGTTCGCCTCGAACGGCGAGAAGCTCGACGAGTTCGACGCCTTCCACCCGGACCGCATGGCGGGCCGGATCCTCGACATGGGTGACATGCTCACCCTCATCGAGCAGGCCGAGAAGACCTTCTCGCAGGCCGAGGCCGAGAAGATGGCGGCCAAGCTCGCCAAGGGCCCCAAGGAGTTCACGCTCGACGACTTCCTGGCCCAGATGGAGCAGGTCCGCAAGATGGGGTCCATCTCCAAGCTCCTCGGCATGCTGCCGGGCATGGGTCAGATCAAGGACCAGATCAACAACATCGACGAGCGCGACGTCGACCGCACGGCCGCGATCATCAAGTCGATGACCCCGGCCGAGCGCCACGACCCGCACATCATCAACGGCTCCCGCCGCGCCCGCATCGCCAAGGGCTCCGGCGTCGAGGTCAGCGCCGTCAAGAGCCTCGTCGAGCGGTTCTTCGAGGCCCGCAAGATGATGTCCCGCATGGCCCAGGGCGGCGGCATGCCCGGAATGCCGGGCATCCCGGGCATGGGTGGCGGCCCCGGCCGGCAGAAGAAGCAGGTCAAGCAGGCCAAGGGCAAGCGCAAGAGCGGCAACCCGATGAAGCGCAAGGAAGAGGAGGCCGCTGCCGCGGCCCGGCGCGAGCAGGGTCCCCAGGCGGACGAGCCGGCCGCGGCCGGCAACCCGTTCGGGCTCCCCGCGGGCGGCGGCCAGGCCGGCCAGGACTTCGACCTGCCGGACGAGTTCAAGAAGTTCATGAAGTAGGGCGTACGCCACGCATGTCGGGGAGGGCCCCGGCCGGAGGTGACCGAGGAGGTCACCCGGCCGGGGCCCTCCCTTTTCCCGGGGGTCCCCACCGGGTGACCTGCGGGGGCGATGATCACGTTTGTCCCTTATCGTCGGCCGGGAGGACGGCATAAGGAGGCCCCGTGCCCAGCCCCACCCCCGTACCACCGCGCGACCGGGCCGACACGCCCTGGCGTTCGGAGGGCGCACCGCCCTCCCCGCCGCCCCGGAAGAAGATGCCCGGCGGCTGGCGCGGACTGATCCTCGCCGCCCTGATCGTCTACCTCATCACCAACGTCGTCCTGTCGTTCTTCAACGAGGGCGACGAGCCGGTCATCTCCTACACGGAGTTCAGCAAGCAGGTGACCAACGGCAACGTCTCGAAGATCTACTCCAAGGGCGACGCCATCCAGGGCCAACTCAAGGCGAAACAGCCGCTGCCCGACGGGGACAAGGGCGACTACACCAAATTCGTCACGCAGCGCCCCGCCTTCGCCGACGACGCCCTGTGGGCCGACCTCACCAAGCAGAACGTGACCGTGACCGCCTCACCGGTCGTCGTCCAGCGCAGCTTCCTCGCCAACCTCCTGATCTCCCTCGCCCCGATGCTGCTGCTGGTCCTGCTCTGGGTGCTCATCGCCCGCCGGATGGGCGCCGCGATGGGCGGAGCGGGCGGACTCGGCCGCAAGGCACCGCCCAAACCGGTGGAACTGGAGGGAGCGCAGCGCACCACCTTCGAGGACGTGGCGGGCATCGACGAGGTCGAGGGCGAACTCAACGACGTCGTCGACTTCCTCAAGAACCCCCAGCAGTACCGGAGGATGGGCGCCCGGATGCCCGGCGGCGTCCTGCTCTCCGGCCCTCCCGGCACCGGAAAGACCCTGCTGGCCCGGGCGGTCGCCGGAGAGGCGGGGGTGCCCTTCTTCTCCGCCTCCGCCTCCGAGTTCATCGAGATGATCGTCGGCGTCGGCGCCTCCCGGGTCCGCGAACTCTTCGCCGAGGCCCGCAAGGTGGCCCCCGCGATCATCTTCATCGACGAGATCGACACCATCGGCCGGGCCCGGGGCGCGGGCGCGGGCATGGGCGGCCACGACGAACGCGAACAGACCCTGAACCAGATCCTCACCGAGATGGACGGGTTCTCCGGCTCGGAGGGCGTCGTCGTCCTCGCCGCCACCAACCGGGCCGACGTCCTCGACCCCGCCCTGACCCGCCCCGGCCGCTTCGACCGGACCGTGGTCGTCTCCCCGCCCGACCGCCCGGGCCGCGAGGCCATCCTGCGCATCCACACCCGGGACATCCCGCTCGCCCCGGACGTGGACCTCGACCGGGTGGCCCGCAGCACCCCGGGCATGACCGGCGCCGAACTGGCCAACCTCGCCAACGAGGGCGCGCTGCTCGCCGTCAAACGCGGCCAGGAGGCGGTGACCGCGGCCGACCTCTCCGACGCGCTGGAGAAGGTCCAGCTGGGCGCCGAGCGCTCCCTGGTCATGCCGGAGGAGGAGCGCCGCCGCACGGCCTACCACGAGAGCGGACACGCCCTCCTGGGCATGCTCCAGCCCGGCGCCGACCCCGTCCGCAAGATCACCATCGTCCCGCGCGGCCGCGCGCTCGGCGTCACGCTGTCCACTCCGGACGCCGACCGCTACGCCTTCACCGAGGAGTACCTCCGCGGTCGCATCATCGGGGCCCTCGGCGGCATGGCGGCCGAGCACGTCGTCTACGACGTCATCACCACGGGCTCGGAGAGCGACCTCGAACAGGTCACCAACATCGCCCGCGGCATGGCCGGGCGCTGGGGCATGAGCGAACGCGTCGGCCGGCTCACCGCCATCCCCTCCGACGGCCAGAGCCCCTACGGACTCGCCGCCGCCCCCGCCACCCTCGACACGGTCGACCACGAGATGCGGCGGATCGTCGACGAGTGCTACGAGGACGCCTGCCGCCTGCTGCGCGAGCACCGCCCACAGCTCGACGACCTCGCGCGGGCCCTGCTGGCCGCCGAAACCCTCGACGAGGCGGCGGCGTACGCGGCCGCCGGCGTCCCGCGGCTCACCAAGGACCACGGCCCGGCCGATGACGCCGACTGACCGGATCCGGTTCCCGCTCCCCGGACGGGAGCCGGAACCGGAACGGTCGCGTTAGGCCACGCGGGCGACGACGTACCGGAAGATGTTCGGCAGCCAGACGGCGCCGTCGCCCCGCTCGAAGGGGTGAAGAGCCTCCGACAGCTCCTTCTCCGCGAGCGCCGGATCGGCCGCGCCGTCGTACAGCCCCGTCGACAGCAGACCGCGCACCGCGCTGTCCACGTCCGCGTACCCGAAGGGGCAGAACACCCGCCCCGAGCCGTCCGGCACCAGCCCGGCCCCCGCCGCCATCGTGTCCAGGTCCCGCCCCACCGGTCCGCCGCCCAGCACCGCGGGCACCGTGCACCGCTCCGGCGGACCCCAGTCGGCCAGCACCACGGCACCGCCCCGCCGGACCCCGGGCAGGGCCGTGGCCAGCGCTCCCGGGGACGGTGAGAAGGCCAGCAGGACGTCGTACGGCCGTTCCTCGGGCACCGGGGGATCCGCCACCACCTCCAGCAGTCGTTCCCGGGCCAGTGCCCGGCGGGCCGGATCCGCCTCCACACCCGTGGCCGCGGCACCCCGCCCCGCGGCCAGCAGCAGGGGCAGCCCCGCCCCACAGCCGAGGCCCAGCAGCCGGTCACCCGGCCCGACCTCCAGCCGGTCGTAGACCGCCTCGTAGAGCGGTACCAGCATCCGTTCCTGGATCTCAGCCCAGTCCCGGGCGACGAGCGTCGCCGTCGGCGTCGGTGTCATCGAAAGAGCGCTCCTGATTCCGTATCGCCCCCTTGCCCCCGTTGCCAGGGAACTCCCCATTCGCCCCCGCGTCCAGAGGAGCGCGCCACCCGATTCACGCTCGGCGCGCGCGGCGCCGTACCATTCGCGCCATGGCAAAGGCACCCGTTCTCACCCCGCAGGCGGAGGATTTCCCCCGCTGGTACCAGGATCTGATCAACAAGGCCGAGCTGGCCGACAACGGTCCGGTCCGCGGCACCATGGTCATCCGACCGTACGGCTACGGCCTGTGGGAGCGGATGCAGCAGGAGATGGACGCGCGGATCAAGGACGCGGGCGCCCAGAACGCCTACTTCCCGCTCTTCATCCCGCAGTCCTACCTGACGAAGGAAGCGGAGCACGTCGAGGGCTTCGCCCCCGAGCTCGCGGTCGTCACGCACGGCGGCGGCAAGGAGCTCGACGAGCCGGTCGTCGTCCGGCCGACCTCCGAGACGATCATCAACGACTACTTCTCCAAGTGGGTCCAGAGCTACCGCGACCTGCCCCTGCTGATCAACCAGTGGGCCAACGTGGTCCGCTGGGAGATGCGCCCCCGCGTGTTCCTCCGTACGAGCGAGTTCCTCTGGCAGGAGGGCCACACGGCCCACGCCACCTACGAGGACGCCCGCGACTACGCGGCGCGGATCCACACCGACGTCTACGGCGACTTCATGAAGAACGTCCTCGCCATCGACGTCGTCCTCGGCCGCAAGACCGCCAAGGAGCGCTTCGCCGGAGCCATCAACACCCTCACCCTCGAAGGCATGATGGGTGACGGCAAGGCCCTCCAGCTGGGCACCAGCCACGAGCTCGGCACCAACTTCGCCAAGGCCTTCAACACGCAGTACCTGTCGAAGGAAGGCAAGCAGGAGCTCGTCTGGCAGACCTCCTGGGGCGTTTCCACCCGCATGGTCGGCGGCCTGATCATGTCCCACGGCGACGACAACGGCCTGCGGGTCCCGCCGCGCCTCGCGCACGTCCAGGTCGTCGTCATGGCGATCAAGGGCGACGAGGCCGTGACCAAGGTCCGCGAGCTGGGCGCCCAGCTCAAGGCCGCCGGACTGCGGGTGTTCGTCGACGACCGCGTCGACACCCCCTTCGGTCGCCGCGCCGTGGACTGGGAGCTCAAGGGCGTACCGGTCCGCATCGAGATCGGCCCCCGCGACCTGGAGGCCGGCACCGCGATGCTGGCCCGCCGCATCCCGGGCGGCAAGACCCCGGTGCAGATCGACGCGCTCGCCGACCTGCTGCCCAAGGTCCTGGACGAGGACCAGGCGCAGCTGCTGCGCGAGTCCCGGGAGCGCCGCGAGTCCCGCACGTCGGACGTCGCGACCATCGAGGAGGCCGCCGAGGCCGCCATCGCCGGTGGCTGGGCGCGCATCCCGTGGGCCGACCTGGGCCCCGAGGGTGAGGCCAAGCTGGCCGAGCAGGCCGTCTCCGTGCGCTGTCTGATCGCCCCGGACGGGTCGGTTCCGGCGACGGACGACGCCCCGGGTACGCTCGCCATCGTCGCGCGCTCGTACTGAGTTCCAGAGCCACGCCCCCGGCGTGCGGCTTCGGCCGCGCACCGGGGGCGTGGCCGTTCGTGGTCCTCGTTACGTACCGACTCCTCCTGAGATCGACGCACCCGTCCTCCTCCGGACGCATGAGGCTGAACTGACTGGTACGTGCAAAAAATTTGGAATGGCCCGGAATCGGAACACCGGGGCACCCCGGCTCGTTGTCACGACGTGAGCACGACACCACCTGTTCTCGCCGCAGAGCTGGCGCAGGCGTGGGCCGACATTCAGCGGTACCACCCCGAGCTGCCTGACCTTGCCGCGCCCGAGTCCCTGATCGGAGAGTCCTCGTCCGCCTGCGGCGCCGAGCTCTCCTTCGAGCGACTGCTGCACGAGGCAGTCCACGGCATCGCAGCCGCCCGCGGAGTCCGGGACACCTCCCGGGCCGGCCGCTACCACAACCGCAGATTCCTCGCGATCGCCGAGGAGATGGGGCTGGACCACTCCGAGGAACCGCACGCCAGTAGCGGCTTCTCCCTGGTCTCGCTCAATCCCGAGGCGAAGAAGCGCTACCGCCCCACCATCGAGCGGCTCCAGCGCGCCCTCAAGGCCCACACGGTCGCCACCGCGGCCGACACCAAGCGCAGCTTCCGCGGCCCCGCCGCCCGCCACGGCTCCTCCGGTGGCGGAGTACGGGTCAAGGCGGTCTGCGACTGCGGGCGCAACGTACGCGTGGTCCCGTCGGTGCTGGCCCAGGCGCCGATCGTGTGCGGCGGCTGCATGAAGCCGTTCCGCATCCCGGACGTGGTCGTCACCGCGGCCGCCTCGTAGCGGCCCGGGGCGGTTCCGGGCCGGGTCGGCGCGCCTCTCGCGGGCGAGCGTGCCGCAGGCGTATGGCACAATGGCTAGCTGTACTCGACAGTCGCATAGGACCCCTCTCTCCTCCGGCTGACGCGTCCATCGGGCACCCGAGTACCGCAACCCCACGTGGCATCTCATGTGCCCAACCACGTCAAGTTCAGGAGACACCACTCCAGTGGCAGTCAAGATCAAGCTCAAGCGCCTCGGCAAGATTCGCCAGCCGCACTACCGCATCGTCGTCGCCGACGCCCGTACCCGTCGGGACGGTCGCGCGATCGAAGAGATCGGTATCTACCACCCGACCTACAACCCGTCGCGCATCGAGGTCAACGCCGAGCGTGCGCAGTACTGGCTGTCGGTCGGCGCCCAGCCCACCGAGGCTGTGCTCGCCATCCTGAAGCTGACCGGTGACTGGCAGGCGCACAAGGGCCTCCCGGCCCCCGCGCCGCTGCTGCAGCCGGAGACCAAGGAAAGCAAGCGTCGCACCTTCGACGAGTTCGCCAAGGCCCTCGAGGGCATCGGCGAGACCAAGGGCGAGGCCATCACGCAGAAGGCCAAGAAGGCCGACAAGAAGGCGGACGAGGCTGAGGCCGCCGCCGAGTCGACCGAGGCCTGATCATGCTCGAGGAGGCTCTTGAGCACCTCGTGAAGGGCATTGTGGACAACCCCGACGAAGTGCAGGTCGCCTCGCGCAACCTGCGTCGCGGGCAGGTGCTCGAGGTCCGGGTCCACCCGGATGACCTCGGTAAGGTGATCGGCCGCAACGGCCGCACCGCACGTGCCCTGCGTACCGTCGTGGGTGCCATCGGCGGACGGGGAATCCGCGTCGACCTCGTCGACGTGGACCAGGTCCGCTGAGTAGTTGAACCACCGGCACGGGCCGGGGAGGGCGTTCGTCGCCCACCCCGGCCCGAGTCGTTTCCGCCCTCGGGCGGAGTCACCATTGACCTGAGAAGCCACGACGGAGAGGTACACCTCCGCGGGAGCGGCGGCGGGTCGGCCGCGCAAGGGAGAAGGACACACAGTGGAGCTGGTAGTCGCGCGGATCGGCCGCGCCCACGGGATCAAGGGTGAGGTCACCGTCGAGGTGCGGACCGACGAGCCCGAGCTGCGGCTCGGGCCGGGCGCCGTCCTGCGGACCGAACCGGCGTCGGCGGGTCCGCTGACCATCGAGACGGGGCGGGTCCACAGCGGCCGGCTCCTCCTCCGCTTCGCCGGCGTCAAGGACCGCACCGGAGCCGAGGCGCTGCGCAACATCCTCCTCATCGCCGAGGTCGACCCGGCGGAACTGCCGGACGAGCCCGACGAGTACTACGACCACCAGCTGATGGACCTGGACGTGGTGCTCGCCGACGGAACCCCGATCGGCCGCATCACCGAGATCTCCCACCTGCCCTCGCAGGACCTCTTCATCGTCGAGCGCCCCGACGGGACCGAGGTGATGATCCCCTTCGTCGAGGAGATCGTCGCCGAGATCGACCTGGAGGAGCAGCGCTGTGTCATCACCCCGCCGCCCGGGCTGATCGACGACCGCGCCGAGATCGCCTCCGCGCGTGACGCCGAGGGCGACGCGAGCGCCGAGGGCGACGCGAAGGTCGAGGGCGACGCGAAGGCCGAGGGCACCGCCTGATGCGGCTGGACGTCGTCACGATCTTTCCCGAGTACCTCGAACCGCTGAACGTCTCCCTCGTCGGCAAGGCGCGGGCCCGCGGACAGCTCGACGTGCACGTCCACGACCTGCGGGACTGGACGTACGACCGGCACAACACGGTCGACGACACCCCGTACGGCGGCGGCCCCGGCATGGTCATGAAGACCGACCCGTGGGGCGAGGCCCTCGACGCGGCACTGGCCGACGGCTACGAGTCCGGGGCACACGGCCCGGTCCTGGTCGTCCCCACCCCCAGCGGTCGGCCCTTCACCCAGGAACTGGCCGTCGAGTTGTCCGAGCGCCCCTGGCTGATCTTCACGCCGGCCCGGTACGAGGGCATCGACCGCCGCGTCATGGACGAGTACGCGACCCGCCTGCCGGTCTACGAGGTCTCCATCGGCGACTACGTACTGGCCGGCGGCGAGGCCGCCGTCCTGGTCGTCACCGAGGCAGTGGCCCGGCTGCTGCCCGGAGTGCTGGGCAACGCCGAATCGCACCGGGACGACTCCTTCGCCCCCGGCGAGATGGCCAACCTGCTGGAAGGCCCCGTCTACACGAAGCCCCCGGAGTGGCGCGGACGCGGCATCCCCGAGGTGCTGCTCAGCGGTCACCACGGGAAGATCGCCCGCTGGCGCCGGGACGAGGCGTTCCGCCGTACCGCGCGGAACCGCCCGGACCTGATCGAGCGCTGCGAGGCCACCGCCTTCGACAAGAAGGACCGCGAGATCCTGAGCATCCTGGGCTGGAAGCCGACCGCCGACGGCCGATTTTGGCGCAGGCCCGCCGCCGTGGAAGAATAGGCGGCTGTTGTGTGCTCGCGGGCGCCCCTGCCACAGGGGGACCGTCGTCGGCGACGTGACACGACTCCCGAATTCTCTACGGAAATCCGCACCGGCGACCTGTGGCGTCGTGCGAAGAAAGCAGACGAACTCCATGTCTCACCTGCTCGATGGCGTCAACGCCGCCTCGCTGCGCACCGACGTCCCGGCCTTCCGCCCGGGTGACACGATCAACGTGCACGTCCGCGTGATCGAGGGCAACCGCTCCCGTATCCAGCAGTTCAAGGGTGTAGTCATCCGTCGCCAGGGCTCTGGCGTCTCCGAGACCTTCACCGTCCGCAAGGTCTCCTTCAGCGTCGGCGTGGAGCGCACCTTCCCGGTCCACTCCCCGATCTTCGAGAAGATCGAGCTCGTCACCCGCGGTGACGTGCGTCGCGCCAAGCTGTACTTCCTCCGTGAGCTCCGCGGCAAGGCCGCGAAGATCAAGGAGAAGCGCGACCGCTGATCTCCGCTCCGGATCCAGTGGGCGGCCGGATAGGCTCGCCTGCGATGGACACCGAAGCAGATCTCACACAACGCGGCCACTCCGCCCCCGAGAAGGGGGCGGAGGGGTCGCGTTCTGTGTTTTCGGGGGTGCCGGCCTGGCGGCGGGCCGGGGTGCTCGGCGTGATCTGCGCGGTCTTCCTGCTGCTGCTCGGGAACTTCGTCGTACAGCCCTTCCTGATTCCGAGCCACTCGATGGAACCGACGCTCCGGGTCGGCGACCGGCTCCTGGTCAACAAGCTGGCGTACCGGTTCGGCGACGGCCCGCGGCGCGGGGACGTGGTGGTCTTCGACGGCACCGGGTCCTTCGTGAGGGAACGGGCCGAGGGCAACCCGGTCGGCGAGGTCCTGCGCGGCGCCGGATCGGCGCTCGGGCTGGTCCAGCCGCCCGACACCGACTTCGTGAAGCGGGTCGTGGGCGTCGGAGGGGACGACGTGGTGTGCTGCGACGCGGGCGGCCGGATCCAGGTCAACGGCGTCCCGCTCGACGAGCCGTACCTCTTTCCCGGCGACACCCCCTCGAAGGTGCCCTTCCGCATCGTCGTGCCACTGGGCACCCTGTGGGTGATGGGTGACCACCGGTCCCAGTCCCGGGACTCGCGCGACCACCTCGGTGAGCCGGGCGGGGGGATGGTGCCGGTGGAGAAGGTGATCGGGCGGGCCGACTGGATCGGCTGGCCGGTCTCGCGCTGGGGTTCCGTGGCGGGCGCCGGCGACGGGCCGGGCGGTGGCCCGCATGGGTAGCCGGGGGCGCCCGAAGGGCGGACGCAAGCCGGGATCCCGGTCGCAGGGACCCGCGGAGACCCCCTCCGGACGTACGGCCCGCAAGCCCAAGCGCCCTTCCGGACGTACGGACTTCGGCGCGTGGCGCGGCATCGGCATGGAAGCGGACGCCGCGGCGCGGCCAGACGCCGGAGCACGGCCGGGCGCGGAGTCGCGCTCGGACCGGGTGGGCGCCGCGGGGGCGGAGGCGGGATCCGGGCGGAGGTCGGACCCCGGTCCGGGATCCGGTCCGGGTTCCGGTTCGGGTTCGGGCTCCGGTCCGGGCGAGGGCGGAAGCCGGGCGGAGCGGCGCCGGGTGGCGCGCCGGGTCCGGCGGCGCCGGCGTACCCGGCGGGTGGGCGAGCTGCCGCTGCTGGTGGTGGTCGCGCTGTGCATCGCCCTGGTGCTCAAGACGTTCCTGGTGCAGGCCTTCTTCATCCCGTCCGGTTCGATGGAACAGACGATCCGGATCGGCGACCGCGTCCTCGTGGACAAGCTGACGCCGTGGTTCGGCTCCGAGGTCGAGCGCGGGGACGTCGTCGTCTTCGAGGACCCGGGCGGCTGGCTCAAGGGAGAGGCGGCCCGTCCGCCCAAGGACCCGGCCGGGATCAAGCAGATCAAGGAGACCCTGACCTTCATCGGCCTGCTGCCCTCCGCCGACGAGCAGGACCTGATCAAGCGGGTCATCGGCGTGGGCGGCGACACCGTGAAGTGCTGCGACGACCGGGGCCGCGTGACCGTCAACGGCGCGCCGCTCGATGAGCCGTACGTGTCACCGGGCAACGCGCCCTCGGAGATCCGCTTCGAGGTGAAGGTCCCGGCCGGGCGGCTGTTCGTCATGGGCGATCACCGGGCCAACTCGGCCGACTCCCGGTTCCACCTGGACGAGGCGTTCGAAGGCACGATCGACGAGGAGAAGGTGGTCGGGGAGGCCGTGGTGATCGCCTGGCCCTTCGATCACTGGCGCAGGCTGGAGCAGCCGGCGACCTTCCTCACCGTGCCCGACCAGGCCCGGCGCGGGCGGCGGCGCGGGCCGGGCGGGCGCCGTGGGGGCACGGCGTTCGCATAGTGTGTCCTTGGTCTCCCGCGCCTTAGGGAACTCCCGCTCGTTAAGGGAGGGGAGGGCCCGTTTTCCCATTGGAGCGGGCCGCGATTCTCGATTGAGGAGTGGATGTGGGGGATGTGGCGGTAGGCGCACGATCCGGACGCGACGAGGGCGAGGAGCGGCCGGACGACGCCGTCGAGCGCGAGACCGAGGAGGACGCCGCCGAGGAGAGCCCGCAGCGTTCCTTCTGGAAGGAGCTGCCGCTCCTGATCGGTATCGCCCTGCTGCTGGCCCTGCTGATCAAGACGTTCCTGGTCCAGGCGTTCTCGATCCCGTCCGACTCGATGCAGAACACGCTGCAGCGGGGCGACCGGGTCCTGGTGGACAAGCTGACCCCGTGGTTCGGTTCGGAGCCCGAGCGCGGCGAGGTCGTCGTCTTCCACGACCCCGCGGACTGGCTGTCCGACCAGCCCACGCCGGAGCCGAACCTCGCGCAGAAGGCCCTCAGCTGGATCGGCCTCATGCCGTCCGCCGAGGAGAAGGACCTGATCAAGCGGACCATCGCCATCGGCGGGGACACGGTCTCGTGCAAGAAGGGGGGACCGGTCGTCGTCAACGGCAAGGAACTCGACGAGCCGTACATCTTCCCCGGCAACACCCCGTGCGACGACGCCCCCTTCGGGCCCATCAAGGTGCCCAAGGACAAGATCTGGGTGATGGGCGACCACCGGCAGAACTCCCGGG
Source organism: Streptomyces sp. Isolate_45 (assembly GCF_024721315.2). Taxonomy (GTDB): domain Bacteria; phylum Actinomycetota; class Actinomycetes; order Streptomycetales; family Streptomycetaceae; genus Streptomyces. The sequence continues at coordinate 7,955 of NZ_JANFAK020000036.1, read as the reverse complement.
ACTCCCGCTGGCACATGCAGGACTCCACCCAGGGCTTCGTACCGGTCGACAAGGTCGTCGGGCGCGCCGTGGTCGTCGCCTGGCCGGTCACCCGCTGGTCCACGCTGCCGATCCCGGACACCTTCGACCAGCCCGGCATCGGCAACCAGGCCGCGGCGACCGCGCTCGGCCTCGGAGCCGCCGGACCGGCGCCCGTCGGGCTCGGCCCGGCCGCCCTCGGGCTCACCGGGGCCGTGCCGCTCGTCCTGTGGCGCCGGCGGAGGCTGACCAAGGGCCGTACCGCCCGGTAGGGTGCCGCCCAGGTCGACGATCTCCGAGGTGTGGGGGCGCTGCAATGGGCGGAACGCAGGCGAGCGGTACACGTATACGTGGTGGCAAGGATGGCCGCGGCGGTCTCGGCAACACATTGTCGGGACTGGCCGTGGCCATCGGTTTTGTGCTCTTCCTCGGAGGTTTCGTCTGGGGCGCGATCGTGTACCAGCCGTACACCGTGCCGACGGACTCGATGGTCCCGACGGTCAACCCCGGCAACCGGGTGCTCGCCCAGCGGATCGACGGCGCCGAGGTGAGGCGCGGGGACGTGGTCGTCTTCAAGGACGCCCAGTGGAGCGACTCGCCCATGGTCAAGCGGGTCGTCGCGGTCGGCGGCGACACCGTGTCCTGCTGCGGCAAGGGCGGCCGGCTGACCGTGAACGGCAAGGAGCTGGACGAGGACTACCTGGCCCCCGCGCAGCCCGACCCGGCGGCCGTGGCCGCCGGGACGGCATCGGGGACGCCGTTCGAGGTGAAGGTGCCCGAGGGCAACCTCTTCCTGCTGGGCGACCGGCGGGGGGCCTCCCTGGACTCCAGGGCCCACCTCACGGAGGCCGGACAGGGGACCGTGCCCCGCTCCGCGGTGACGGCCCGGGTCGACGCGCTGGCGTGGCCGTCGATGAGGATGCTGGACCCGGCCCGCACCTACGCCGACCTGCCCGGAGGCATCTCGCAGCCGGGGCCGCTGCTGCTCCAGGTGACCGCGGTGGCGGCCGGAGCGGTGCTGGTGGTGCTGGGAGCCGCGTACGGGCCGCTCGCACGGCTTCGGGGGCGCGGCCGGCGGGAGCGTTCCGGTGGCCGCTGACCCGGCCGGTGCGGGGTCGGGCGCGGGGGCGGGGCGGGAGCCCCGGAAGGTGTCCCGGGTGGTCCTGCTGGATCCCGCGGACCGGATCCTGCTGCTCCACGGCTTCGAACCCGGGGACCCCTCCGACGACTGGTGGTTCACCCCCGGCGGCGGGCTGGAGGGGACCGAGACCAGGGAGGAGGCCGCACTGCGGGAGCTCGCCGAGGAGACCGGGATCACCGAGGTGGACCTGGGGCCGGTGCTGTGGCGCCGGTACTGCGCCTTCCCCTTCGACGGGCGGCGCTGGGAGCAGGACGAGTGGTACTTCCTCGCCCGCACCGCCCGGACCGAGACCGTGCTGGACGGCCTCACCGAGCTGGAACGGCGCAGCGTCACGGGAGCGAGGTGGTGGACCTCCGAGGAACTGCTGTCGGCGCGTGAGACGGTGTACCCGACCAGACTCGCCGAGCTGCTCCGCACACTGCTCGACGACGGCCCTCCGGGTGCTCCGGTGGTCCTGGCCCCGGAAATCGTTTAGGGGCGCGGGGTGCCGGCGCACAATAGGGGGACGCACGGCTGAAGGGGAACATGCCATGAGTGCCGAGGACCTCGAGAAGTACGAGACCGAGATGGAGCTGAAGCTCTATCGGGAGTACCGCGACGTCGTCGGGCTGTTCAAGTACGTGATCGAAACCGAACGTCGGTTCTACCTCACCAACGACTACGAGATGCAGGTGCACTCGGTCCAGGGGGAGGTCTTCTTCGAGGTCTCGATGGCGGACGCCTGGGTCTGGGACATGTACCGGCCGGCCCGCTTCGTCAAGCAGGTCAGGGTGCTGACCTTCAAGGACGTGAACATCGAGGAGCTCAACAAGACCGACCTGGAGCTGCCGGGCGCCTGATCGGGGGTTGGCGGTCCCGCCCGGGCGGTTGGTCGGCCGGGCGGTCGGACGGGGCGGGGCGGGGGTCCGGATCCGGGGCCTTCGGGTTTCGGCGGGGCGAAATGGTTCCCCCGGGGGAGTGAGGGGGTTTTCCACAACCGTCCGCTTGTCCACCAAGATCCACACGGTGGGCGGGGACGCGGGATCTTCGGTGCCGGAGGTGGTGCCGGATGAACGCGAAGGGCGTGGCACAACAGGCATTGGGGCGGTACGGGGAGGACCTCGCCGCGCGGGCGCTGACCCGGGCGGGGATGACCGTGATCGCACGGAACTGGCGCTGCCGGGGCGGCGAGGTCGACATCGTCGCGCGGGACGGGGACGCCCTGGTCGTGTGCGAGGTCAAGACGCGGCGCGTGGGGAACTTCGAACACCCCTTGGCCGCCGTTCGGGCGGCCAAGGCCGCGCGACTGCGCCGGCTCGCCGAGCGTTGGCTGGCCGACCACGGGGGGCCGCCGCCCGGCGGCGTACGGATCGACCTCGTCGCGGTGCTGCTGCCGCAGCGTGGTGCGCCCGTGGTGGAACACGTGCGGGGGGTGGCCTGATGGGGTTCGCCCGAGCCTGCTCCGTGGCCCTCGTGGGTGTCGAGGGCGTGGTCGTGGAGGTTCAGGCCGACCTGGAGCCGGGGGTCGCGGCGTTCACGCTCGTGGGGCTCCCCGACAAGACACTGGTGGAGAGCCGGGACCGGGTGCGGGCCGCCGTGGTGAACTCCGGTGCCCAGTGGCCGCAGAAGAAGCTCACCGTCGGGCTCAGCCCGGCGTCCGTCCCGAAGGCGGGGGCCCATTTCGACCTCGCCGTCGCCGTGGCGGTCCTCGGTGCCGCCGAGGTGATCGACCCCGCAGTGATCGCCGACCTCGTCCTCATCGGGGAGCTCGGTCTCGACGGCCGGGTCCGTCCCGTCCGCGGCATCCTGCCGGCGGTGCTCGCCGCCGCCGAGGCCGGGTACCGGCAGGTGGTGGTGCCGCAGCAGTGCGCCGCGGAGGCCTGCCTCGTCCCGGACGTGTCGGTGCTGGGAGTGCGCAGCCTGCGGCAACTGATCGCGGTGCTGACCGACGCGGAACCGCCCGACGAGGAGCCGCCCGACCGGGCGGGGCGGCCCGACGCCATGCTCGCGGGCCTCGCCCTCCCCGGCGCCGGGCTCGGTACGGGCCTCTCCCGGAGCGCGGGCGACACCGGGGACCACCCGGACCTCGCCGACGTCGCCGGGCAGCACGGAGCCCGCCGCGCCCTGGAAGTCGCGGCCGCCGGTGGCCACCACCTGTTCCTGAGCGGGCCCCCGGGCGCGGGGAAGACGATGCTGGCCGAGCGGATCCCCTGGATCATCCCGCCCCTCACCCGGCAGGACTCCCTGGAGGTGACCGCCGTCCACTCGGTCGCGGGAATCCTGCCGCCCGGGGAACCCCTCGTCGGCAGGGCCCCGTACTGCGCCCCGCACCACTCCGCGACCATGCAGTCCCTCGTCGGAGGTGGGGCGGGGATCCCCCGACCCGGGGCGGTGTCCCTGGCCCACCGGGGCGTCCTGTTCCTGGACGAGGCCGCCGAGTTCAGCGCCAAGGCCCTCGACGCCCTGCGCCAGCCCCTGGAGGCGGGGCACGTGGTCATCGCCAGGGCCGCCGGAGTGGTGCGGTTACCGGCCAGGTTCCTGATGGTGCTCGCGGCCAACCCCTGCCCCTGTGGGCGGCACACGGTGCTCGGGTCCGGCTGCGAATGTCCCCCCTCGCTGGTCCGGCGCTACCAGGCGCGGCTGTCCGGACCCCTCCTCGACCGGGTGGACCTGCGCGTTCAGGTGGAGCCGGTCACCCGCTCGGACCTCCTCGGCCGCGGCGGCAGGGGCGAGACCAGTGCGGCCGTCGCCGACCGGGTCCGGGAAGCCCGCGAGCGGGCCTCCGCACGGCTCACCGACACGCCCTGGAAGCTCAACAGCGAAGTCCCCGGGTACGAGTTGCGCACCCGCTGGCCCGCCGGACCGGGCGCCCTGGCGGCGGCCGAGCGGGACATGGAGCGCGGGCTGCTCACCGCCCGGGGGCTGGACCGGGTGCTGCGGGTCGCCTGGACCGTGGCCGACCTACGGGGACGGGACCGCCCCGACGCGTTGGACGCGGCCGTGGCGCTGGAGCTGCGCACCGGGATCGCCCGTGGCGCGGCGCTCGCCGAGGGGGTGACGTCGTGACCGCCGCCGGGCCCGACGGGCCGGACGCGGAAACGCTGGCCCGGGCCGCGCTGACCCGGGTGCTGGAGCCCGGGGACGAGCGGGGCGGGCGCTGGCTCCGGGACAGGGGCGCCGTCGGGCTGATGCGGCTGCTGACCGGCCCGGCGCCGGAGGCGGCGGTCCTGACCGGCGTCGGGCCCGAACGGCTCGCGGGATACCGGGGCCGGGCCGTCGCCGCCGACCCCCGGCGGGACCTCGCCGAGGCCGCGGCGGCCGACTGCAGGTTCGTCCGCCCCGGCTCCCCGGAGTGGCCGACCCAGCTCGACGACCTCGGAGACGCGCGCCCCGTCGGCCTGTGGCTGCGCGGCAGGCCCAACCTGCGCACCTGGGCCCTGCGTTCGGTCGCCGTCGTAGGGGCCCGCGCCTGCACCCCGTACGGAGCCCACATGGCGCAGAACCTCGCCGCGGGGCTCGCGGAACGCGGTTGGGTCGTGGTGTCCGGCGCGGCGTACGGGATCGACGCGGCGGCCCACCGCGGCGCGCTCGCCGCGGGAGGCGCCACCGCGGCGGTGCTGGCGTGCGGGGTGGACGTGGCCTACCCGCGCGGCCATGCCGGGCTGCTCGGTCGGATCAGCGGCCAGGGTCTCGTCCTCGGCGAACTGCCGCCGGGCAGCCACCCCACGCCGAGCAGGTTCGTATTGCGCAACCGCGTCATCGCCGCCCTCACCCGGGGCACTGTCGTCGTGGAGGCGGCGCACCGCAGCGGCTCCCTGGTCACGGCCCGGCGGGCCCAGCAGCTCGGCCGCCTGACCATGGGCGTCCCCGGTCCCGCGACCAGCGGGCTGTCGGGCGGTGTGCACGAACTCCTGCGCGGCGAGGGGCTGCTGGTGACGGATGCCGCCGAGGTCGTCGAACTCGTCGGCGCCATCGGGGAGCTGGCACCCGAGCGGCGCGGCCCGGTACTAGCCCGAGACCTCCTGGACCGGGACACCGTACGGGTGCTCGAAGCCCTGCCTGCCGGCCGGCCCGCGGACCTCGACGCGATCTCCCTCGCAGCGGGCGTCGGTACCGATGAAGTCATCGGCAGACTGTACGAACTTCACTCCCTGGGGTTCGTCGAACGGCAGGGCGACGCCTGGCAGTTGACCAGGCAGGGGCCGGGAGCGGGCGTGCAATCGGGAGCCGCCCGGCGAGGCGGTCGTTGACCTGGGGCGTTCCGGTGAAAGAGTGACGGCGATGAGAGACGCGGTCTTCCCGGTGGCAACCGCCGGGGCCGAGCGCCAGGCGCCGGTCCCGGGTGGCCCGCGCGAGTCCGGGCGCCCCGACGGCCCCGCGCCATCCCGTACTCTTCGCGCACCGCGACACTTCCGTCACGCTACGCTCCCAAGGAATCCCGCTCCGGCAAAGGCGAAGCATGCCCCAGCACACCTCAGGGTCCGACCGCGCTGCGGTGCCCCCCGCTGCTCGTGGCAGCGTGCGGTCCACCGCGCCCTCGTCCCTGGAGGTCCTCTGGCGCTCATACAAGGACTCGGGTGACGAGCGCCTGAGGGAGCAGCTGATCCTGCACTATTCGCCGTTGGTGAAGTACGTGGCGGGTCGGGTCAGCGTGGGCCTGCCGCCCAACGTGGAGCAGGCCGACTTCGTCTCGTCCGGGGTCTTCGGTCTGATCGACGCGATCGAGAAGTTCGACATCGAGCGTTCCATCAAGTTCGAGACGTACGCGATCACCCGGATTCGCGGCGCGATGATCGACGAACTGCGCGCGCTGGACTGGATCCCGCGTTCCGTGCGGCAGAAGGCGCGGGCGGTGGAGCGCGCGTACGCCACGCTGGAGGCACAACTGCGGCGCACCCCCACCGAGATCGAGGTCGCCGCGGAGATGGGCATCGCGGTGGAGGAACTCCACACGGTGTTCAGCCAGTTGTCCCTGGCCAACGTGGTGGCCCTGGAGGAGTTGCTGCACGTCGGGGGCGAGGGCGGTGACCGGCTCTCACTGATGGACACCCTGGAGGACCACGCCGCCGACAACCCGGTCGCGGTGGCCGAGGACCGGGAGTTGCGGCGGCTGCTCGCGCGCGCCATCAACACCCTGCCGGAGCGTGAGAAGACGGTGGTGACCCTCTACTACTACGAGGGCCTCACGCTCGCCGAGATCGGCAACGTGCTGGGCGTCACCGAGAGCCGGGTCAGCCAGATCCACACCAAATCGGTCCTCCAGCTGCGCGCGAAGCTGGCCGATGTCGGCCGCTGAGCCGATCGGCCCGTGATGACCCCGCGGAACCTCCGTAGAGTGGTCACGTGCCCAGGATTCGAGCGGCCTCCGTGGCCGAGCACCGGTCGATGCAGCGCGGCGCCCTGTTGGACGCCGCGCGCTCCCTGCTGTCCGAAGGCGGGACGGAGGCGCTGACCTTCCCCGCCCTCGCGGAACGCACCGGCCTCGCCCGGTCCTCCGTGTACGAGTACTTCCGGTCGCGCGCGGCTGTCGTCGAAGAGCTGTGCGCCGTGGACTTCCCCGTCTGGGCCGCCGAGATCGAAGCCGCGATGGAGGCGGCGCAGACGCCGGAGGCGAAGATCGAGGCGTACGTGCGCAGCCAGCTGGGGCTGGTCGGGGACCGGCGGCACCGGGCGGTGGTGGCGATCTCCGCGAGCGAGCTCGACGCGGGCGCGCGGGAGAAGATCCGCGCCGCGCACGGCGGCCTGGTGGCGATGATCGTCGAGGCCCTGGCGGCGCTGGGGCAGAACGAGCCGCGACTGGCCGCGATGCTGCTGCAGGGCGTCGTCGACGCGGCAGTCCGCCGGATCGAGCTCGGCGCCGCGGAGGACCCGGTCGTGGTCACGGATGCGGCTGTCGCCATGGCCCTGCGGGGCGTGAGCGGCTGACGGCCCGGACAGGGTTCCTCACCGTCCCGCCGGTTCGGGCCGGGGATCCCGGCCCGTGGTCCGGATGCGTCGTTCCGGGCCGAGGCCTCCGATCCGCCATCGTGATCCGCCGGCAGGAGGTGGGGTCCTGGCCGTGACTAGGCGTGGACCGGGCGGCTAAGGCCAGGTCCGGTCCGCAGTGCCGCGGCCCCGGCTCGCCGGGGTCGGGAGCCGGGTCCTGTTCGCCGTGTCGCTCGCCGTGTCGACCGAGGTCGGCTCCCACCGGGGGTTCTCGGCCGCGTTCCGGGGCCCTCGGTCGGCAACGCGGTGCGGGCGCGAAGCCCCGACCACCGGTCGGCGGTCCGCGTAGTCATGGCGAACCCGTGTCGGTCGGTGCCGGAGAGGGAGAAGGCGCTGCCGCCGTCGGCTCCGAGGTATCCGCCGGACCCGGCGGCCGAGGCGGTGCGCGGTGCGGCCGTGGCGGTGTCGTCCGGGGTCGTCGGGCCTTGTGCGGTCGGGAGCAGTCGGGGGGTCGGGCGGGGAAGCAGGGTGAGCGGGTTGCGGTACAGGTCCTCGCCCGCGAGCAGGCCCCAGTGGAGGCAAGGGGTCGCGCAGTGGGAGCCCGCCGCGAGGACGGCCACGACCTGGCCCGCTTCCACCGTCTCGCCTTCCGCGACCAAAGGCCGGACCGGCTCGTAGGTGGTGCGCAGGCCGCCCGGGAGGGTCAGCGAGAGCACCCCGCGGCCGGCCACCGGCCCCGCGTGGTGGACCCGCCCCGGGCCGACGGCGCGCAGCTCCGCGCCGACCGGGGCGGACAGGTCGACGCCCCGGTGCCCGGCCGCGTACGGGGTCGGCGGTGGGTCCCACCAGCGCGCCACGGCCAGCGGCGCCGGCAGGGGGCGGCCCCCCGGGG
>NZ_JANFAK020000366.1 GCF_024721315.2 Streptomyces sp. Isolate_45 | reverse complement strand
CCTCGCCCAGGGCGAGCAGCGACACCACACCGGCCACGGACCCGACGTCCGACAGCAGATCGGCCCAAGCAGCCCGCTCCGCGCCGGACTCAACCACGACCCGGCGTACGTCGGCACCGCGCCCGGCGAGCGCACCCACCACAGCCTCATCACCGGACCCGGCGCCGGAAACCACAACCAGCCAAGTACCCGACAACCGCGCACCGGCACCCGCACCGGCCTCCGTCAACGGCTTCCAGGACACCCGATAGCGCCAGCGGTCCACCTCGGACTGGGTCCGCTGGTTGCGGCGCCAGGCCGAGAGGCCGGGCAGAACCGTGCTCCACGCGCCCTGGTCGTCCATGTCCAGTGTGTCGGCGAGCGACTCCAGGTCCTCGCGTTCCACCGCGTCCCAGAAGCGGGAGTCCAGGTCAGGTCCAGTGCTGCTGCGTGCCGTGCCCGTGAGCTGCAGCCAGTAGCGCTGCCGCTGGAAGGCGTACGTCGGCAACTCCACGCTCCGGGCACCCGTACCGGCGAAGAACGTCGACCAGTCCACATCCAGACCCCGCAGGTGTGCCTGGGCCAGTGAAGCGACCACCGTCTCGGTCTCGGGGCGCCCGTTGCGCAGAGCGGGGACGAAGGAGACACCTTCACCGCCGGTCACGCAGTCCTGGGCCATGGCCGAGAGCACGCCGCCGGGGCCGAGTTCGACGTACGTCGTCACGCCCGCCGCTTCCAGGGCGCGGACGCCGTCCAGGAAGCGGACGGCCTCCCGGACGTGCCGGACCCAGAAGTCCGCCGTACCCATCTCACCGTCGGCGACCAGGGCACCGGTCAGGTTCGACACGATCGGAATGCGCGGAACCTCGAAGGAGAGCCCTTCCACCACCCGGCGGAAGTCGTCCAACATGGCATCCATGTGCGGCGAGTGGAACGCATGGCTGACCGTGAGGCGCTTGCTCTTCCGGTCGCGGAGGGACTCCACCACCGCAACCGCGGCGTCCTCGTCACCCGCGATCACGATCGACCGCGGACCGTTGACGGCGGCGATGCTCACCCGGTCCGTCAGCAACGGCAGGACCTCGTCCTCCGCCGCCTGAACCGCGATCATCACGCCACCCGCCGGCAGCGCCTGCATCAGCCGACCACGCGCCGCCACCAGAGCGCACGCGTCCTCCAGCGACACCACACCCGCCACATGCGCGGCGGCGATCTCACCGATCGAATGACCGGACACGAAGTCCGGCCGCACACCCCACGACTCAACGAGCCGGAACAACGCCACCTCGACCGCGAACAACGCCGGCTGCGTGAACCGCGTCTCATCGAGCGCAGCCCCGTCCGA
>NZ_JANFAK020000365.1 GCF_024721315.2 Streptomyces sp. Isolate_45 | reverse complement strand
GCCGCGGCCGGCTCCGGGGCGCGGGCCAGTAGGCGGCGGATCTCGCGGACCGCCGCGCCGCCCGCGCGGTTGGCGCCGATCGTGGAGGCGGAGGGGCCGTAGCCGACCAGGTGGATCCGCTCGTCGCGGACCGCCCTCGTGCCCTCGACGCGGATGCCGCCCCCGGGCTCGCGCAGCCGTAGCGGTGCCAGGTGGTCGACGGCGGCCCGGAAGCCGGTGGCCCACAGGATGACGTCGGCGTCCACGCGGCGGCCGTCGTCCCACGCGACCCCGGACGCGGTGATCCGGTCGAACATCGGGAGCCGTTCCAGCACGCCGGAATCCAGCCCGGCCCGTACGGCGTCGGTCAGCGCCAGTCCGGTCACGCTGACCACGCTCCGCGGCGGCAGCCCCCGGCGGACCCGTTCCTCCACGCGCGCCACCGCCTCCCGGCCCTCGGCCTCGCCGAAGGCCCCGTCGCGGAAGACGGGCGGCCGTCGCGTGACCCACGTGGTTTCCGCCGCCGCCCCCGAGATCTCCAGCAGGTGCTGGACCGCCGAGGTGCCCCCGCCCACGACCACCACCCGGGCCCCGGCGAACTCCTCGGGTCCCGGATAGTTCGCGGTGTGCAACTGGCGCCCCCGGAACAGTTCCTGGCCCGGGTAGCGGGGCCAGAACGGCCGGTCCCAGGTGCCGGTGGCGTTGATCAGCGCCCGCGCCGACCAGGTGCCCGCCGAGGACTCCACCAGGAGCCGGCCCGAAGCGTCCCCGCGCACCGCCGAGACGTCCACGGGGCGGCGTACGCGCAGGTCGAAGCGCTCCTCGTAGGCGGCGAAGTACGCGCCGATCACCTCGGACGAGGGCCGTGACGGATCGGCGCCGGTGAGTTCCATGCCGGGCAGGGCGTGCATTCCGTGCACCTTGCCGTAGGTCAGCGAGGGCCACCGGAACTGCCAGGCCCCGCCGGGGCGCGGCGCGTGGTCCAGCACCACGTGGCCGATGCCGGCCCGGGCCAGGTGGTAGGCGCTGGACAGGCCCGCCTGCCCGGCGCCGACGACCACGACGTCCACCTCTGCCGGTGCTTCCGCGTACCGCGCCATTTCGTTCACGGTTCTACCAACTCCGGGTGACCGCGGGATCTTCCCGCCCGTACCGGCCTCACGGCCGGAGTGGTACGGAAAGGGCCGCGGGGGGGGGGGGGGGGGGGGGGGGGGGGGGCGCCCCCCCCCCCCCCCCCCCCCACCCCCCCCCCCCCCCCCGCCCCGCCCCCCCGCCCGGTCTCGGGTCCGCACAAAAAAAAAAAC
>NZ_JANFAK020000364.1 GCF_024721315.2 Streptomyces sp. Isolate_45 | reverse complement strand
CGCAGGTCGCCCCGCGCGGCCTGCGCCGGTTCGCGGGGCCCCGCCCGCCCCGCCCCGAGACCTGCGAACTGTGCGGGGTGGTGGTGCCCGAGGACGGTCACCGCCACCTGGTGGAGACCGAACGGCGGGCGCTGGTCTGCGCCTGCACCGCCTGCGCCCTGCTGTTCGACCGGCCGGGCGCCGTGACCGGCCGGTTCCGGGCCGTCCCGGACCGCTACCTGACCGATCCCGGGCACCGGCTCGACGACAACGCCTGGGAGCTGTTGCAGATCCCCGTCGGCGTCGCGTTCTTCTTCCGCAACGCCGCGCTCGACCGGCTGGTCGCCCTCTACCCGAGCCCGGCCGGAGCCACCGAGAGCGAACTCGACCCGGAGACCTGGCAGACCGTACTCGGCTCCAGCCGGCTGGCCGCGCTGCTCGAACCGGACGTGGAGGCCCTGCTGTTGCGCCGCTCCGCGGGGCGCACCGAGTGCCATCTGGTGCCGATCGACATCTGCTACGAGCTGGTGGGGCGGATGCGCCTGCTGTGGCAGGGCTTCGACGGCGGGGCCGAGGCCCGGGCCGCGCTGGACGCCTTCTTCGCGCAGGTCGCGCGTCGGGCGAAGGTCCCGGCCAGGGCCGGGGAAGGGGTGTCGCGGTCATGACGGCGACGACGGACTTCACCTTCACGTGCAAGGGCGTGCGGGCCGACGCCTACGCCGCCGGGCCCACGCTCGTCTTCCGGCTCGGCATCACGGCGGGTCCCGGGGTACGGGTGCACGCCCTGGCCCTGCGCTGCCAGCTGCGGATCGAGCCGGCCCGGCGCGGGTACGCGACCGCCGAGGCCGAGGGGTTGGCGGACCTGTTCGGGGCCCGCTCCCGTTGGGGCAACACCCTCCAGCCCGTGCAGTTCGCGCAGGTGTCGGTCATGGTGCCCAGCTTCACCGGGGAGACCGAGACCGACCTGGTCGTGCCCTGCACCTACGACATGGACATCGCGGCGACCCGGTACTTCAACGCCCTGGAGGACGGCGAGGCCCCGCTGCTGATGCTGTTCTCCGGCACGGCCTTCACGGGTGACGGCGGCTTCCGGGTCGAGCCGGTGCCCTGGGACCGCGAGGCCTCGTACCGGATGCCCGTCGCGGTGTGGCGGGAGATGGTCGAGCAGCACTTCCCGGGCTGCGGCTGGCTGCGGCTGCCGCGTGACGCCATGGAGGAACTGCTCGCCTACCGTTCACGGCACGCGCTGTCCTCCTGGGAGGCGACCGTACGGTCGCTGCTCGGCGCGGCGGCCGACAGCGCGGCGGCCGGCGCCGCGCCCCCGCCGGACGGGC
>NZ_JANFAK020000363.1 GCF_024721315.2 Streptomyces sp. Isolate_45 | reverse complement strand
CTAGAAGTACCCTTCGCGCTTGCGGTCTTCCATCGCTGCCTCGGACATCTTGTCGTCGGCGCGGGTCGCGCCCCGCTCGGTGAGGCGGGATACGGCGATCTCGGCGATGACGGCGTCGAGCGTGGCGGCGTCGGAGTCGACGGCGCCGGTGCAGGACATGTCACCGACGGTGCGGTAGCGGATGAGGCGCTTCTCGGGCGTCTCGCCCTCCTTGGGGCCGCCCCACTCGCCGGCGGTGAGCCACATGCCGTTGCGGGAGAACACCTCGCGTTCGTGGGCGAAGTAGATGCCGGGCAGTTCGATGCCCTCGCGGGCGATGTACTGCCACACGTCGAGTTCGGTCCAGTTGGAGAGCGGGAAGACGCGGACGTGCTCGCCGGGGGCGTGGCGGCCGTTGTAGAGCTGCCACAGTTCGGGGCGCTGGCGGCGGGGGTCCCACTGGGAGAACTCGTCGCGCAGGGAGAACACGCGTTCCTTGGCGCGGGCCTTCTCCTCGTCGCGGCGGCCGCCGCCGAACACGGCGTCGAACCGCAGCCGCTGGATGGCCTCGGTGAGGGGGAGGGTTTGCAGCGGGTTGCGGGTGCCGTCGGGGCGTTCGCGGAGCTTCCCGGCGTCGATGTACTCCTGGACGGAGGCGACGTGCAGGCGCAGGCCGTGCTGTTCGACGGTGCGGTCGCGGTACTCCAGGACCTCGGGGAAGTTGTGCCCGGTGTCGACGTGCAGGAGTGTGAACGGCACCGGCGCCGGCGCGAACGCCTTCAACGCCAGGTGCAGCATGACGATGGAGTCCTTGCCGCCGGAGAACAGGACCACCGGCTTCTCGAACTCCCCCGCCACCTCACGGAAGATGTGCACCGCCTCCGACTCCATCGAGTCCAGGTGGCTCAGGTCCCGCACGGGCTGGTGCAGGGGAACGACGGTGGTCACACGAGGCCCCTCTGGTCGAGCAGCGCCAACAGCGCCGCTGCGGATTCTTGGACGGTCTGCGTGTGCGACTCGATACGGAGGTCCGGGGACTGCGGGGCCTCGTACGGGTCGTCGACCCCGGTCAGACCGGAGATCTCGCCCGCCGCCTGCTTGGCGTACAGGCCCTTCACATCACGTACGGAGCACACCTCGACCGGGGTCGCGACGTGCACCTCCAGATAGGTGGTGCCCTCGACGGCGTGCCGCTTGCGGACGGCCTCACGACTGTCCGCGAACGGCGCGATCACCGGTACGAGCGCCTTCACGCCGTTGCTCGCCAACAGCTCGGCGACGAAGCCGATCCGCTGGACGTTGGTGTGCCGGTCCTCGCGGGAGAAACCCAGCCCGGCGGAGAGGAACTCGCGGATCTCGTCACCGTCGAGGACCTCCACCCGATGGCCCTCGGCGCGCAGCCGCTCGGCCAACGCGTGGGCGATGGTGGTCTTCCCCGCGCTGGGCAGCCCGGTCAGCCACACGGTGGCACCCTGGTCGCTCACGCTCATCCGCTTCTTCTCCGTCGGTTCCGTGGTGTTCGTGG
>NZ_JANFAK020000362.1 GCF_024721315.2 Streptomyces sp. Isolate_45 | reverse complement strand
GAGGAGGCGCGGCGCGGGCCGAGCGATCGGGCGACGGAGGCGCAGCACGCCAAGGGCAAGCTGACGGCCCGGGAGCGGATCGCGCTCCTGCTCGACGAGGGTTCGTTCAAGGAGGTCGAGCAGTTGCGCCGGCACCGGGCGACCGGTTTCGGGTTGGAGGCGAAGAAGCCCTACACGGATGGTGTGATCACCGGGTGGGGGACGGTCGAGGGTCGTACGGTCTTCGTCTACGCGCACGATTTCCGGATCTTCGGTGGTGCGTTGGGCGAGGCCCACGCGACGAAGATCCACAAGATCATGGACATGGCGATCGCGGCGGGTGCGCCGTTGGTGTCGCTGAACGACGGTGCGGGTGCGCGTATCCAGGAGGGCGTGTCGGCGCTCGCGGGGTACGGCGGCATCTTCCAGCGCAACACCCGGGCCTCGGGTGTCATCCCGCAGATCAGCGTGATGCTGGGTCCGTGCGCGGGTGGCGCGGCCTACAGTCCGGCCCTGACGGACTTCGTGTTCATGGTGCGTGACACCTCGCAGATGTTCATCACCGGCCCGGACGTGGTCCGCGCGGTGACTGGCGAGGAGATCACCCAGAACGGTCTCGGTGGCGCCGACGTCCACGCGGAGACCTCCGGCGTCGCGCACTTCGCGTACGACGACGAGGAGACCTGCATCTCCGAGGTCCGCTACCTCATCACGATGCTCCCCTCCAACAACCGCGAGAACCCGCCGGTCCACGAGACGGACGACCCCAAGGACCGCCGCTCCGACGTCCTGCTGGACCTGGTGCCGGCCGACGGGAACCGTCCGTACGACATGCTCAAGGTCATCGAGGAGCTCGTCGACGAGGGCGACGTCCTGGAGATCCACGAGCGGTGGGCCCGGAACATCATCTGTGCCCTGGCGCGCATCGACGGGCAGGTCGTGGGCATCGTCGCCAACCAGCCCGGTCACCTCGCGGGCGTCCTGGACATCCACGCCTCCGAGAAGGCGGCGCGCTTCGTCCAGCTGTGCGACGCGTTCAACATCCCGATCGTCACCCTGCTCGACGTCCCCGGCTTCCTGCCGGGCGTCGACCAGGAGCACGGCGGCATCATCCGCCACGGCGCCAAGCTGCTGTACGCGTACTGCAACGCCACCGTCCCGCGGATCTCGCTGATCCTGCGCAAGGCGTACGGCGGCGCGTACATCGTCATGGACTCCCAGTCCATCGGCGCCGACCTGACCTACGCCTGGCCCACCAACGAGATCGCGGTGATGGGCGCCGACGGCGCCGCCAACGTCATCTTCCGCAAGCAGATCGCGGACGCCGAGGACCCCGAGGCGATGCGCGCGCGCATGGTCAAGGAGTACAAGGCCGAGCTGATGCACCCGTACTACGCGGCCGAGCGCGGCCTCGTGGACGACGTCATCGACCCCGCCGAGACCCGCGAGGTCCTCGCGAGCGCCCTCGCGATGCTCCGCACCAAGCACGCCGACCTGCCGTCGCGCAAGCACGGCAACCCGCCGCAGTA
>NZ_JANFAK020000361.1 GCF_024721315.2 Streptomyces sp. Isolate_45 | reverse complement strand
ATTTAGGTGACCGCGGGGGGGGGGTAACGTTGTTTGGTGGGCGGGCCGGGGTTGACCACAACGCTGGGGGGGGGGCGGCCGCCCCCCGACGCCCTGATGTGCGTGGCCGAGCGGGCCCGGCTGCTGGCGGACGCCGCGGCCGGGGTCGTGCTCCAGCCGACCCCGGAGGGCGGCATGGAGATCGTCGCCGCCTCCACGCACGGGGACCCCGGGGACCTGGTCGGCACGGCGATCGCGCCGGGATCGGCGGTGCTGGAGCAACTGCTGGGCGGGGAACCGGTGTTCATCGAAGACTCGGCGACGGACCCGCGGATGACCACCCACGTGCGGGAACGCTTCGGCCCGAGCATGATGCTGCCGCTGCAGAGCGGCGGCCAACTGATCGGGACGCTGGCCCTGCCCAGGGCCCGGGGCGGGCCGCCGTACGACGCCGTGGACCGGTTGCTGGCCTCGCAGTTCGCCTCCCAGGCCGCGCTGGCGCTCGTCCTCGCGGACGCGCAGCACGACCGCGAGCAGCTCGCCGTCTACGAGGACCGGGACCGGATCGCGCGGGACCTGCACGACCTGGTGGTGCAGCGGCTGTTCGCGACGGAGATGATGCTGGAGAGCACGCGGCGGCGCTCCTCGAACGCGCCGACCGGGGACACGGTCGGCGAGGAACTGAGCCGGGCCGTCGACGAGCTGGACTCCACCATCCAGGAGGTCCGGACGGCCATCTTCGCCCTCCAGCAGCCGCCGACCGATGCGCCTACGACGTTCCGGGGGCGGGTTCTGCGGGAGACGGGCGGGGCGGCGGTGCTGCTGGGGTTCCAGCCGTCGGTGCACTTCGCGGGCGCGGTGGACGCGTTGCTGCCGGAGCCGGTGGCGGGGGACCTGCTGGCCGCCCTGCGCGGAGCGCTGGCCGCGGCGCACCGTCGGGTCGGCGTCACCTCGATCGAGGTCGGCGTCGACGCGACCCCGACCCGAGTCCACCTGACCGTCTCCGACGACGGCCGCACGGATTCCGGCACCCGGGGCACGACCCTGACGTGGCAGTCGCCGCTTTAGCCCTGGCCGGGCGGGGTTCGGGGTCGATGGCTGCGGGTGCGGGGCGGCTGCGGGTGGGTCGGGGCCGGTGCCGGGGTGGGGTGTCGTCCGGGACGGGCATGATTTATGGCGCCCTGTCCGGGCCTCATGGAGCGAGCGGTACCGGGCGCCAACAAATCACGTTTTAGTCCCGGACGACACCCCACCCCGTCCCCGACCCCGACCTACGGCAGCGCCCTGATCCCGGCCCGTCCATCCAGCCTCCGCGCCCATCCATCCAGCCCCGCCGGCGCTTGAGCCCCCGAATCAGCCTCGCCGGCGTTTGAGGCGCGGGGTTCGGGGCGGAGCCCCGAGGGCCGGTGCGCGGCGCCGCTCAACGCGCCGACCCCGATCGGGCACGCCCAACCCGCAGGCGGTGCCCCCGGCCATCCGGCCCCGCCGGCGTTTGAGGCGTCGAATCAGCCTCGCCGGCGTTTGAGGCGCGGGGTTCGGGGCGGAGCCCCGAGGGCCGGTGCGCGGCGCCGCTCAACG
>NZ_JANFAK020000360.1 GCF_024721315.2 Streptomyces sp. Isolate_45 | reverse complement strand
CGGGCGCGGGGGTGACCGCGGCGGGCGGCTCGTCGTCCACGGTGATCCCGAAATCGGTGGCGAGGCCCGCGAGGCCGCTCGCGTATCCCTGTCCGACCGCCCGGAACTTCCACGCGCCGGCCCGGCGGTAGAGCTCGCCGCTGACGAACGCGGTCTCGGGCCCCGCCGTCATGTCGAAGCGGGCCAGTTCGGCTCCGGAGGCCGCGTCGAGCAGTCTCAGGTGCAGTCCCGGCACCTGCCCGAACACGCCGCCGTCGGCGGACGCGCACAGGGCGACGCGCTCGACGTCGCCCTCCAGGGCGGTCAGGTCCACCTCAAGGGCGTCCGCGCCGGGTTGCTTGCCGAGGTGCCGGACGGATCCCGAGGAGTGTCTCGGCTGGTTGTAGAACACGAAGTCGCCGTCGGAACGGACGCGCCCGCTACTGGTCAGCAGCAGGGCCGACGCGTCGACGTCCGGTACCCCGGGTCCGGCGGACCAGCCGAGGACGGCGCGGACGGAGGGTGCCGCGACGGGCAGGTTGGCGCCTTTGCTCAGTGTCGTCACGACGGACAGTCTGCCCGCAGGGTGCCGCTCCAGGTAGCGGTAGGGGCTCAGGAGGCCCGTCGGGTGGTGTGCGGGAGCGCGAGCCGGGCCGGCCGCTCGCGCGCCTCGCCCGCGCCCTCCGGGGCGTCGGTGTCGAGGAGGCGGACCTCCAGCGGTGAACTCCCGGTGGGGCCGGTGGCGGTGGCGCGCAGCCGGTACCGCTCGGTGCGTACCGCGTCCCGGTCGAGGGGCGAGCCGCCCTCGTGGAGGTGGTACGGCCGGAAGTCGTTGGCGATGCGCAGTTCCACGGGGCTCCAGCGGCCCGTGGCCGGGTCCCGGTGTTCGAGCAGGACGGACGGGTCCGGTCCGGGGCGGTCCCCCGGGGACGGGCCGAAGGCCTCCATCTGGAAGGTGAGCAACAGGTGCCCGTACGACCGGGTGTTGCCGTTGCGCAGGGTCAGTGTGAACTCCTGGGCCGGGCCGCCCCGTACGAGAAGGATCCGGCCGCCCCGCGTGTCGACGGACATGGTCAGGCGGGTGGCGGGGACGGCTGACGGGGCGGTCGTCACGGCGCCGCCGGCCACCGGACGCGGCGACGGCGACGCGGCGACCGGAACGGAGGCGGAAGCGGAGGTGGAAGCGGGAGCGGAGGCATCCGCCGCCGCGGACGGGGACTGCGGCGCGGTCGACGCCGGGCCGGTGGTGCCCGCGGACGGGACCGGCGCGGCGGTGGACGGGGGTGTCGCCCGCTCCGTGCAGCCCGCCAGCAGCACGGCCAGCAGCACGGTCGCGGTCGCGAGGAGACGGGGTCCGACGTCCATGGGCTGCCTCCTACGGGCTCCGGTTCGCGGGAGAACGTAGCAAGGGGGCGCGGTACTCGCGCAGGTCCGGGTGGTGACGCTTCGGTCACGGTACGGAACGTGACGAGCCGGGGGGGGGGGGGGGGGGGGGGGGGGGGGGGGGGGGGGGGGGGGGGGGGGGGGGGGGGGGGGGGGGGGGGGGGG
>NZ_JANFAK020000359.1 GCF_024721315.2 Streptomyces sp. Isolate_45 | reverse complement strand
CCCGGGCAGGGCGACGGTGGCGGCGGTCGGCGGCGCGGCCGTCGGCGGCTCCAGCCGTAGCGGCGGGGAGGCCTGCGCCCGTGCCGCCTCCCGGTCGGTGACCAGGGCCAGCGCCCGGCGTCCGGCCACCGTTCCGCGCTTGTCGGCCAGCGCGCCGCGCAGCCCGATGGAGGCCTCCAGTTCGGCGCGCGCCCGGTCGAGGCGGCCCTCGCACAGCGCGAGCACGCCCAGCTCGTGGTGGAAGTAGGCCTGCTCGGCGACCTCCCCCGCCTTGCGCGCGGCCTCGGCGCCCGCACGCAGCGCCCGTTCCCAGGCCTCCCAGTGCAGGGAGGCCGCGAGGGCCGGGGCGGCCGTGCGGGCCAGGAGCACGGCGGCCACCACGTCGGCGCCCGCCAGGGCGGCCAGCACCGCGTCGGCCTCCGCCGCGACGCGCGTCGGGATCACCGAGGCGTGCCCGGTCCACCAGGCGTAGTGGCGGGCGGCGGTCCGGGCCTCCTCGGTGGAGGTCTCCCCGTACCCGGCCTCCTCCAACTGCCGGGCGACGCCCTCGGCGAGCCGGTAGCGGGGCCCGACCGGGGTGATCAGCCCGCAGCCGAGGAGTTCCGCGACGGCGGAGTCCGCGTGCGTGTCCCCGACCAGGGCGGGGAGGTGGGCGTGGTGCGGCAGCTCGCCGCCGAGCGCGCAGGCCATCCGCAGGGCGGCCCGGGCGGACTCGCTGACCCGGGACGCCAGCAGTTCGGCGGGCGCGGCGGCCTCGGCGAGGGTGGGCAGCGGGACGTGGGCGGGGTCGCGGGGGCGTTCCTCGAAGACGCCGGTTTCCTCGTCGTCGTCCTCGGAGGCGGCCCGGTTCAGTTCGTCGCGCTGACGCAGCAGTGCGGCCGCCTGGACGAAGCGCAGCGGCAACCCTTCGGAGGCGAAGCGCAGGTCACCTGCCCAGGTGGTCTCCTCCTCCGTCAGGGCCCGTCCGGTGGCGGCCTCCAGCAGCAGGACGCAGTCGGCCTTGCCGAGCCCGCCGAGGAAGACCTCCTCCAGGTGCGAGTCGTCGGAGGGGGCCTTGGTGTCGGGGGTGGCGGCGAGCAGGTAGGCGCATTCGGGGGTGGCGCGCAGCAGCTCGTCGAGCGCGGCGCCGCCCAGTTCCAGGTCGTCGAGGAGCACGATGGCGCCGATCTCACCGACCCGCGCGAGGAGTTCCGTACGGTCGGGCCGTTCGTCGCCGGAGTCGTGGACGGCCCCGTACAGCGCGTGGAGCAGTTCGCCGGGCTGGTGGTGGCCGTGGCCGCTGAGCCGGACGACCCCGTCCGGGGCGAGGCCCGCGCAGGCGGTGGCGACGGAGTCGAGGAGCGCGGTGCGGCCCGACCCGGCGGGTCCGGTGAGGCGTACGGAGCGGCCGCGGCCCAGCAGCCGGACGAGGCGCTCCCGTTCCTCGGCGCGCTCCAGGAGCGGCCGGGCGGGCAGCGGCGGTCCCGGCAGCACGGGCGGTCG
>NZ_JANFAK020000358.1 GCF_024721315.2 Streptomyces sp. Isolate_45 | reverse complement strand
TACCATCCGCACCCGCCGCGAACGCCTTGATCCGACCATCGGCGGCAAGCCCCCGCTGACGGCTGAAGTCGATGAAGTTCTCGGGCGTCGACATGACCGTGACACCGCCGGCGAGCGCCAAGGTGCACTCGCCCTGCCGCAGCGCCTGAACGGCCCAGTGCAGGGCGACGAGGGAGGACGAGCAGGCGGTGTCGACGGTGACCGCCGGGCCTTCGAGCCCGAACACGTAGGAGACGCGGCCGGACATGACGCTTCCCGCGTTGCCCGTGCCGACGTGGCCTTCCAGTCCGTCCTGCTCGCGGGCGACCAGGGAGAGGTAGTCCTGGCCGTTGGTGCCGATGAACACTCCCGCCCGGCTTCCGCGCAGTGTTCCGGCGTCGATGCCGGCCCGTTCGAAGGCCTCCCACGAGGTTTCCAGCAGCAGGCGCTGCTGCGGGTCCATCGCCGTGGCCTCGCGCGGGGAGATCCCGAAGAAGTCGGCGTCGAAGTCGGCCGCGTCGGCGAGGAAGCCGCCCTCACGCGTGTACGACGTACCGGCCCGGTCGGGGTCGGGGCTGTAGAGGCGCTCCAGGTTCCAGCCGCGGTCGGCCGGGAATTCGGCGACCGCGTCCGTGCCCCGGGCGAGCAACTGCCAGAGGTCTTCCGGTGTGCGGACGCCGCCGGGGAAGCGGCAGCTCATCGCGACGATCGCGATCGGATCGCCGTCGACGGCCGAGGCGACGGGCAGCAGGGCGCCGGAGACGGGGACGCCGCCCACGAGTTCGGCACGGAGGTGGTCGGCCAGGGCCGCGGACGTGGGGTAGTCGTAGATGAGCGTGGCAGGAAGCCGCAGCTCCGTCGCCGCGCCCAGGCGATTGCGCAGCTCGACGGCAGTGAGCGAGTCGAACCCCAGCTCCTTGAAGGCGCGTTCGGCACCGACTGCTTCGGAGCCGTCGTGACCGAGTACGGCTGCGACGTGCGTGCGTACGAGGGTGAGCAGTTCCCGTTCCTGCTCGGCGGGCGCGAGCACGGCGAGGCGGCCGGACAGGGTGAGGGGCAGCCCGGCGTGCGTGTCGGTTTGTCCGTGGGCTCCGGCGCGGGCCTGCGTCTCCGCGCGGGTCGCGCGTACTTCGGGCAGGTCGCCGAACAGTTCGCTGCGGCGTACGGCGGTGTGCTGCGAGAGGTACCGGTCCCATGCGACGTCGGCCACCGTGACGGCGGCGTCCCGGGAACCGACGGCCAGCCCGAGGGCTCGGATCGCCCGATGGGCGTCCATGGGCGGTACGCCGTCCCGACGCATCCGGGCCTCAAGGGCTTCATCGGCGGCCATGCCACCGTCGGCCCACGGACCCCACGCGATTGACGTCGCGACCAGACCGGCCGCGCGCCGCTGCTCGGCCAACGCGTCGAGATAGGCGTTGGCGGCGGCGTAATTGCCCTGACCTGCCGCACCCACGGTCCCGCTCATCGAGGAGAACAACACGAACGCGGACAGCTCGATACCGAGCTCAACAGTCAGCTCGTGCAGGTTGAGCGCGGAGACCGCCTTGGCCCGCAACACGCTCTCGAACCGCTCCGGCGTCAGCGCATCCAACACCCCGTC
>NZ_JANFAK020000357.1 GCF_024721315.2 Streptomyces sp. Isolate_45 | reverse complement strand
CAGTCCGCCGAGCACCCCGACTACCGCGGCTACGCGGGCCAGATCGCCTCCGGCGTCCTGCGCGTCGGCGAGGCCGTTACTGTCCTGCCCTCGGGCCGGACCTCCGTCATCGAGGGCATCGACGCCCTCGGCGAGAGCGTCGACATCGCCTGGGCCCCCCAGTCGGTGACCCTGCGCCTCAAGGACGACATCGACATCTCCCGCGGCGACCTCATCGCCCCGTCCACGAGTGCCCCGGCGACCACGCAGGACGTCGAGGCGACGGTGTGTCACGTGGCGGACCAGCCCCTGGCCGTCGGCGCGCGGGTGCTGATCAAGCACACGACGCGGACGGTGAAGGCGATCGTCAAGGAGATCCCCTCCCGGCTGACCCTGGACGACCTGTCGCAGCACCCGAACCCCGGGCAGCTCGTCGCCAACGACATCGGCCGCGTCGTCGTCCGCACCGCCGAGCCCCTCGCGCTCGACGCCTACGCCGACTCCCGCCGCACCGGGTCCTTCCTGCTCATCGACCCGGCCGACGGAACCACCCTGGCGGCCGGCATGGCGGGCGAGTCCTTCGCCTCCAAGGCCGAGACCACGATCCAGGCGGACGAAGAAGGGTGGGACTTCTAACCGATGACGACCGACATCTACTCCACCTTCGCGAAGGAGGGCGGCCGCGTCGGCAGCGGCGCCCTCGGCAGCGGCCAGGGAGGGGTGGCGCGATGTGCGCGATGACGTACGCGCACCGCTTGCGCGCCCACACCCCCCTCGAGCTGTACCCGCCCTTGTTCCACAGACGAAGACGTGCGTCATGAGATGACGCTACGAGAGGAAGTCCTCCCGTGCCTACCGCCGGAAACGCCCGCACCACCCTGCGTCGCAGCATCGTCGCCACTGCCGCCCTGCCCCTGCTGATCGGCGCCCTCGCCTCTTGCGGCTACGGCTCCGAGGCGGCGAAGGACGAGCCCAAGGACACGGCCTCCAACGTCGCCGCCGACGCGGGCAAGAAGCTCTCCGCCTCCGAGGTCCGCATCGGGTACTTCCCGAACCTGACCCACGCCACGGCGCTCGTCGGTCTCCAGGAAGGCCTGATCGAGAAGGAACTGAACGGCACCAGGATCAAGCCGCAGTCCTTCAACGCCGGCCCGTCCGAGATCGAAGCCCTCAACGGCGGCTCCCTCGACATCGGCTTCATCGGCCCCTCGCCGTCGATCAACGGCTACGTCAAGTCCAAGGGCTCCAACCTGCGGATCATCTCCGGCTCGGCTTCCGGCGGCGTCAAGCTCGTCGTGAACCCGGAGAAGATCAAGACCCTGGACGACCTCAAGGGCAAGAAGATCGCGACCCCGCAGAAGGGCAACACCCAGGACGTCGCCTTCCTCAACTGGATCTCCGAGAAGGGCTGGAAGGTCGACCCGGAGTCCGGCAAGGGTGACGTCTCCGTCGTCCGTACGGACAACAAGGTCACCCCGGACGCCTTCAAGCAGGGTTCGATCGACGGCGCCTGGGTGCCGGAGCCCACGGCCTCCAAGCTCGTCTCCGACGGTGGCTCCGTCCTCCTCGACGAGACCGCCCTGTGGCCCGACAAGAAGTTCGTGATCACGAACATCATCGTGTCGCAGAA
>NZ_JANFAK020000035.1 GCF_024721315.2 Streptomyces sp. Isolate_45 | reverse complement strand
CGCGGCCGTGGATGAGGGTGGAGGTCGGGCCCTCGGGGGTGAGCCCGTTGCCGTGCAGGGCCAGCTGGAGCGGCCGGACGGCCTGGCTCGGCAGCATCAGCTCGTGCGCGTGGCGCAGGTGCTGGACCACCGCGTGGTCGATGGCCTCGCCCCCGATGGGGATCCGCTGGGCGGTGACGATCGATCCGAGGGACAGGACCGCCACCTGGGTGGCCGCCGCCCCGCACACCATGATCATCGTCGCGGTCGGCTGCTCCACGGGGAGGCCGCAGCCGACGGCCGCCGCGATCAGGGTGTCGACGAGTTCGACGCGGCGGGCGCCGAGTCCGACGAGGGTCTCGACGGTGGCCCGCTGGGCCAGCGGGTCGGCGTCGTGCGGGGTGCAGGCGGCGGCGCGCAGCCGGGGCTTGCGGCGCAGTGCGCGGCGCAGCTTCTCGCCGAGCAGGTGACGCAGCATCCGCTGGGCCATTTCGATGTCGACGACGGTGCCGCCGGAGACCGGACGGACGACCCGGATGTAGTCGGGCGTACGGCCCGTCATCCGTTCGGCGAAGGTGCCGACGGCGATGAGCGCGCCGGTCCGCGTGTTGACGGCGGCGACGCTGGGCTCGTCGACGACCAGTCCGGCGCCCTTCACGTACACGCGGGTTCTGGCGGCTCCCAGGTCGACGGCGACGTGGCAGCGGCGCAACTGCTCAAGACTGACGGTCACGGCAGATCCTCCCGAGAGCGCTGACGCAAGAGACCGGCGGGTGCCGATCACAATTCATATCTTCTCGGGTAAATGGGGTATGGCGCCCGTTGAGCTGCTCCGGGTGGGGTGTGCCGCACGGGTCCGGAGGTGCTGCACGGGGGTGGATTTCTGTACCGACAGGCACCACGATGCGCGCACGTCCGCGCTACTGGCGCGTAACAAGGTAAAGGGAAGCCGATGCTGACGCCCCGCCAGACGATCCCGGCGCTCCTGGCGCTCTGCGCCGCCCTGCTCGCGCCCCTGCCGGCCCACGCGGCCACCGGCACCCCCGCCGGTCCGCCCGCCGCCGTCCGCAATCCGGTGGTCCTCGTCCACGGTTACAACGCCGACCCGGGCGTCTGGGGCTCCCTGCGGGAGGACCTGAAGGCCGACGGGTACGCCGACTCGGAGCTCTTCTCGTGGGGTTACGACACCCACCAGTCCGTCAACGAGGTCCTCTCCGGACGGCTCGCCGCCTATGTCGACCAGGTCCGCCGTCAGACCGGCGCCGCCCGGGTCGACATCGTCGGTCACTCCTTCGGATCCCTCGTCAGCCGCTGGTACGTCAAGTACGGCGGCGGCGGCGCGACCGTCGGGCGCTGGGTCTCGCTGGCCGGCCCCAACCACGGCACCTCCACCGCCTGGGCCTGCGCGCTGTGGGACCAGGCGTGCCGGGACATGACCCCCGGCTCCTACGTCGTGAAGAACCTGGCCGCCGGGGACGAGACCCCGGGGGACGTGCGGTACGCGACCTTCTGGTCGGAGTGCGACGAGATCGTCAACCCCGACAGCAGCGTCCCGCTCACCGGCGCGGCCAACACGCCGGTCGGCTGCCTCGACCACAACGAGCTGCTCGGCGACGACGCCACCTCGGCGGGGGTCCGCGCGTTCCTCGCCTCCTGAACCCGCCCCGCCTCGCCTCCTGAACCCGCCCCGCCGCTCCTTCCGAACCCGCCCCGCCGCTTCTTCCTGAACCCGCCGCGGGCCCCGGGGTGACCGCCACCTCAGTTCGTCCCCGGAGCCCCGCCGTCGGTGACCCGCTGGAGCAGCCCGTACGTGAACTCCGCCACGCGGGGCCGCCCCGACGCCGTGAACGCCAGCCGCCACCGCGTCGGGGCGGTGCCCTCCATGGGGCGCACCGGGGCGAAGGCCCGCGCGACCTCGTCCACCGTCGCGGACCAGGGCCGCAGGTCGTCGGCCGTCTCCAGCACGGGCCCCGGCACCCCCGGGGCCCGCACCAGCCACTCGTTCCACACCGCCCCGTCCGGCGCCGCCAGCACCTCGAAGCGCAGCCCGGGCCAGAGCGGGAGCCGCCACAGCAGGGCCTCGCACTCCAGGTCGCCGATGGTGCGCCGGTCAGCGGACTCCGGCGGCCCGAGCACCGACCGGTAGCGGGCCAGGGCCCCGCGGGAGCGGGGCGAGCGGACCATGGCCTGCCAGCGCTTGTTCGCCTCGCGCTGCTCGGCGAGACCGGCGCCCATCCGCAGCCGGGCCTCCTCGGCGAGGTCCGGCTGGAAGTCCGCCATCCTGCGCAGCAGGACCAGCTGGAATGCGGCCGGGCCGAAGGCTCCACGGGCGCCGGGACGCGGGTTCGCAGTCATGGAGGCAAAGATTCCACACAGGATCCTTACGAACCCGCGATGCGGAAGTCGCGTTCGACCGCGTAGCCTGCGGGCGCCATGGACTACTGCCACGCCTGTCGGAGGCACCTCAACGGCGCACTCGCGTGCGCCGGCTGCGGAACTCCGGCCGCCCACCTGATATCCGCCGCGCCGACCGCGGGGGCAGTGCCCCCTGCCGTGCCGCCCGGCTCCGCCCCACCTGCCGCGCTGTCGGAGGTGTACGCCGACTCGCTCGTGGTGCTCTCCGGCCCGGACGGGGGCAGGGCCGGTGCCCGTCGGCGGGCCGGCGGCCGGCGCCGGACCCGACGGACCGTGCTGTCCGTGGGCCTCGGGCTGGCGCTCGCGGCCGGCGGTTCGATCGCGGTGGCCCGGATCGTGACCGAGGACGAGGGCGTGGACCGGGCCTCCAAGGTCGTCATGAAGGACGGGACGGAGCCGCAGCAGGCGGTGCCGGTCCCTTCCCTGACCAGCGGTGCGGCGCCGTCGGCCAAGGCCGGCGGGGGCGCCGGGACGGCGAAGGCCACCGGGGGCGGCACGAAGTCGGCCGGCCCCACGGGGTCGCCGAGCGCGTCCGCGTCCGCATCGAGCGCGGAGGCCTCCGCCTCGGCGAAGCCGGAGCCCTCGCAGAGCGGTACCGGGGGCGGGACCTCCGTACGGCCTTCGAAGCCCGCGCAGCCCGCGCCGAGCACCTCCGCGACGTCGAAGCCGCCGCAGCCCGCGCCCACGAAGACCAAGCCGGCCAAGCCGACGCCCAAGCCGACGCCCACCGAGGAAGACGACTGCTGGTTCCTCTGCTGGTGAGCCGCCGGGCGGTCAGCCCAGCATCCTCCTGAGCAGGTCCCGCAGCGCCGTGCGCTCCTGCGTCGACAGCCCGGAGAGGGGCTCCCGGGCGAAGTCCAGGGACTCGCGGAGCCGCTCCGCGGTGTGCAGGCCCTCCTCCGTCGGCGCGGCCAGCTTCACCCGCCGGTCGGCCGGATCCGGGCGGCGTTCGACGAGGCCGCGCGTTTCCAGCCGGTCGATGATGCCGGTCACGTTGGACGGCTCGCAGCGCAGCTTCTGCGCGATGCGGCGCATGGGCAGCGGCTCCATGGACAGCAGCGCCAGCACCCGGGCCTGGGCCCCGGTGAGCTGGTGGCGCGCGGCGGCGTCCTCGTACTCCATGTGGTAGCGGGCCACGACGTCGCCGATGAGCTCGACGACCTCAAGGGTCACTGGGTCTGTGCGACGACTGGGCATGGGAACAGCGTACCCATTTACTTGACAACATGAAATATCCAGCTGCATGGTTGTTTCATGTGGTGAAGCACTTCCGGTGCGACGCCGTCCTTCCCCTCAGGTCATCAGGAGCGCCCCATGTCCGAGATCCCTGCCGTCAGCCGCGAATGGCACCTCGTCCGCCGCCCGCAGGGCTGGCCCGTCGCCGAGGACTTCGCCCTGCGCGAGGTGCCGGTGTCCGCCGAGCCCGCCCCCGGCCGGATCCTGGTCCGCAACCTCCACATGTCCGTCGACCCCTACATGCGGGGCCGGATGAACGACACCAAGTCCTACATTCCGCCCTTCCAGCTCGACGAGCCGATGCAGGGCGGTGCGGTCGGCGAGGTCGTCGCCTCCGCCGCCGAGGGCTTCGAGGTCGGCGACCACGTCCTGCACCACCTGGGCTGGCGCGAGTACGCGGACCTCGACGCGAAGTACGCCACCAAGGTCGACGCGAAGATCGCCCCGCTCTCCGCCTACCTCGGCGTCCTCGGCATGCCGGGCCTGACCGCCTACGCGGGCCTCTTCGAGGTCGCCTCCTTCAAGGAGGGCGACGCCGTCTTCGTGTCCGGCGCGGCCGGTGCCGTCGGCGGCCTCGTCGGCCAGTTCGCGAAGATCAAGGGCGCCTCCCGGGTGATCGGCTCCGCCGGCTCGGACGAGAAGGTGACGCTCCTCACGGAGAAGTACGGCTTCGACGCCGCCTTCAACTACAAGAACGGCCCCGTCGCCGAGCAGCTGCGCGCGGCCGCCCCCGAAGGCATCGACGTCTACTTCGACAACGTCGGCGGGGACCACCTGGAAGCCGCGATCTCCTCCCTGAACGTCCACGGCCGCGCCACCCTCTGCGGTGCCATCGCCGGGTACAACGACACCGAGCCCGCACCGGGCCCGCGCAACCTGATGATGGTCATCGGCAAGCGGCTGCGGCTCCAGGGCATCCTCGTCGGGGACCACGCCGGCCTGCAGCAGCAGTTCGTCCAGGACGTGGCCGGCTGGCTGAACTCCGGCGAGCTCCGCTACGACGAGACGGTCGTCGAGGGCGTCGAGAACGCGACCTCGGCCTTCCTCGGAATGCTCCGCGGCGAGAACACCGGAAAGATGATCGTTTCCTTCACCGGTTAGGCTCACTGCACACCGTCGTGATCGTGGGCGCGCATCACGGCGATTCATCCGGAGGATTTGCTTTCATGTCCATCACCCAGTCCGACGTCAAGTACACCGCCGTGGCCACCGCCGAGAACGGCCGTGACGGTCGCGTCGCCACCACCGACGGCAAGCTCGACGTCGTCGTGAACCCGCCGAAGGAGCTCGGTGGCAACGGCGAGGGCACCAACCCCGAGCAGCTGTTCGCCGCCGGCTACAGCGCCTGCTTCCAGGGCGCCCTCGGTGTCGTCGCGAAGAACGAGAACGCCGACATCTCCGGCTCCACCGTCACCGCCGAGGTCGGCATCGGCAAGAACGACGACGGCTTCGGCCTGATCGTCAAGATCTCCGCCGTGATCCCCAACGTGGACGCCGCCACCGCCAAGGACCTCATCGAGAAGGCCCACCAGGTCTGCCCGTACTCCAAGGCGACCCGCGGCAACATCACGGTCGAGCTGGCCGTCTGATCCCCGCCGAACGCGGCGAAGGCCGCACCCCTCCCGGAGGGGTGCGGCCTTCGCCGTAAACTGGCCCCATGCGTGATCTTGCGGGGGGCTTCCGGTACTTGCTGGCCGGACAGCGATGGGTGTTCGGACACGGCCGCTGGCTGGGCTTCGGCCTGCTGCCGGGCCTCGTCGCGCTGGTGCTGTACGTCGGCGCGCTGATCGGGCTGTTCCACGGCGCCGACGACTTCACCGCCTGGGCGACACCCTTCGCCTCGGACTGGTCCTCGCCGTGGCTCGACATCTTCCGCGGCACCCTGACCGCCCTGGTCTTCGCCCTCGGCCTGTTCCTCGCGGTGATCACCTTCACCGCGGTGACCCTGCTCGTCGGCCAGCCCTTCTACGAGTCCCTCTCCGAGCAGGTCGACCGGACCGAGGGCGGCGAGGTCCCCGAGTCCGGGCGCTCCCTGTGGGAGGACCTGTGGATCTCCGCCCGGGACAGCCTGCGGCTGCTCCTGCGCGTGGCCCTCTTCGGCATCCTGCTGTTCGCCCTCGGGTTCATCCCGGTGATCGGGCAGACCGTCGTCCCGGCGATCGGCTTCTGCGTCTCCGGTTTCTTCCTCACCCAGGAGCTCACCTCCGTCGCCCTCCAGCGGCGCCGCGTGGACCTCGACGAGCAACTGACCCTGCTGCGCGGGCGCCGCGCGCTGGCCATCGGCTTCGGGGTGCCCCTGGTGCTGTCGTTCCTCGTCCCGTTCGTCGCCGTCTTCCTGATGCCGGGCGCGGTGGCCGGGGCGACCCTGATGGCCCGCGAACTGGTCGGCGCCGACGAGGAGACCACCCCGGGGCGGGAATCCGGCGGGAAGGGCGGGCCCGACCAGGCGCCCCCGGTCCCCGGCTTCGGCCCGCCGCCCTCCTCGTACGCGTAGCCCCCGGCCCCCGGCACCCCTGCCGGGGAGTCGCGTCCCGCTACGCCGCCCCGCGCCGCAGCAGGGTGAGGGCCCCCGTCGTGTCCTCGCCCGCGTGGGCGGCCGGGTCGGCGGCCAGTCGCTCCCGCATCAGGTCCAGGTACGGCGTGATCAGCTCGGCGCTGACGCCCTGCTCGGCAGCGGTCGTCAGCAGGGTCGCACTGGCCGCGACCTGCATCGCCAGGTTGGACTCCACCCCGGAGGTGAAGTCCCGCGAGGTCAGCCGCTCGGCGGCGTTCCCGACGAAGAACCCCATCGCGCCCAACCACTCGGACAGCAGCGGGGACAGGCTCGCGGGGGCGATGTCCTCGCCCTCGATCAGGGCGTAGGCGTGCGAGATCCCGGCGAACAGCCCGTACATCGCGCTGAGCAGCGCCACGTCGTGCAGGGCCGCGTGCCCCGGGTCCTCGCCGACGAAGCGGGCCCCGGCCGGGACCTCCAGGGTGACCCGGTGGGTGTCGAAGAGGGCGCGCGAGCCGCTGTAGAAGACGTACCCGCCGGTCTCCGGGGCGCCGATCATCGACGGCGTTCCCATGATCCCGGCGTCCACGAAGCGGGCGCCGCGGGCCTGTGCCCAGGCGGCCCGCGCCCGGCCCTCGGCGGGCGTGCCGGTGGTGAGGTTGACCAGGTCCTTGCCGGTCAGGTCGACGCCGTCGAGGGTGGCCCCGATGGACTTGTCGTCCAGCAGGCAGAGCACGATCAGGTCGTTCCCGGCGACCGCTCCGGCGGGTTCGGCGGCGACGAGGGCGCCTTCTGGGGCCAGGGCGGCGGCCTTGGCGGCGGTGCGGTTCCAGACGGTGAGCGGATGCCCGGCGGCGAGCCAGGTGCGGGCGAGGGCGGTTCCCATGGCGCCGAGGCCGAGGAGGGTGAGCGGGGTCTTCGTGGTGTGCGTGTCGGTCATGGCGTTTAGCCTGGTGGCAGGCGGTGAACCGCTCAAGTACGCACTTCGGGGTGGGTGGTTACCCCGAAGTGAGCGAGCAGGTGGGGAGGGGTGCGCGATGGCGCTGACACGCAGGCCCGGAGCGGATCACTGCGGGATCGCCGCGGCGATGTCGGTGATCGACGGCAAGTGGAAGGTCTCGCTCCTGTGGGAGTTGGACCAGCATCCGGGACGGCGGTTCGGCGAGCTGCGGCGACTGGTCCCGGGCGTCTCGGAGAAGGTCCTCGCCGCGCAACTGCGCGAGCTGGAGGCCGACGGGATCGTCCACCGCGAGGTGTACGACGAGGTCCCGCCCCGCGTGGAGTACTCGCTCACCCCGCTCGGCCAGGAGCTGAACACGGCCCTGGAGGCGCTGGGCGCCTGGGGCACCCGGCACCTCCTGCCGGCCCCGACGCCGGCGGCGGTCCCGGGCTGACCGCCGCCCGACCCGCCGGGCGGCCCTCCCGGACGGGTTCCCGTCCGGGAGGGGCACGGTCGGGGCTCCGTCAGGCGCCGGTGTCGGCGGGCTCCTCGGCGGGTACCTCCGCCGTCACCACGCCCTCCTCCGTCGCGCCCGCCTCGGCCAGCAGCGTTCCGCCCGGGGCCCATACGGCCGACCGGCCGCAGCCCGTCCACCGCCCCGCCGGGCCGACGTGATTGGCGAGGACCACGTACAGGCCCCGGTCCCGCGCGATGCCCGGGTACACGGTGGCCCGCTCGGCGATCCCGTCGCCCGAGCCGTACAGGGTGCTCGCCAGGTGGACCCGGCAGCCGTCGGCCGCCGCCCGGCCGGTCAGCTCCGGGAAGTGGTTGTCGTAGCAGACGCCCAACGAGAAGCGGATGCCACCCAGTTCGAAGCGCCCGTCGCCGGAGCCGGGCCGGAAGGTGTCGTGCTCCTGCTGGTAGAGGTGCTGCTTCGCGTACGTGGTCAGGAGCGCGCCGTCCGCGCCGTACACCAGCGTCGCGATGAGGGGGAGGCCCCCGTCGGCGGCGGGCAGCGCGACGTTCACCGCGACCGCGATGCCCGCGGAGCGCAGCGGGTCCAGACGGGGGTCGTCGGCCGCGGTCCACAGCCCCGGATCGGCGGCGAGCGCCTCCAGTTCGTAGCCGGTGAGCGTGAACTCCGGGAACACCACCAGCTCGGCGCCCCGCTCCCGGGCCGAGGCGGCGAGGCCCGCGGCCCGGGCGGCGTTGGCGTCGACATCGGCGGGGACGCAGCTCAGCTGCGCCGCGGCGATCCTCACGCGCCGGCCCCGCCCGTCCTGACCGGCTGCGGGACGTACCGCGGTTCCAGGGACTCGACCACGACGTGGTGGTCGGAGAACGGCGTATCGGTGACCGTGCACCCGCGCCGGACCTCGCTGCTGAACAGGTAGTCGATCTTCGCGCCGGAGCCGTGCGTGGCCCGTCCGGTGCGCGAGGTGCCCGTCTGGTCGCACTCCCGGTAGCCGCCCTCCAGTTCGGGGCGCGCGGTGTAGAGGCCGGCGGGCCACACCCAGGCGTCCTTGGGGTTCGTGGAGTCGGGGGAGAGGGCGTTGAAGTCCCCGCCGAAGACCGTGCCCGGGAAGGTGTTCACGATCGCCTTGATCTCTTTGAGCTGGTCGTCCCGGTAGTCCCAGGTGGGGTGGTCCGGGTTGCTGCCCAGGGGCGACAGGTGGACGTTGCACAGGCGGACCGCAGGCTCCGCCGAGGTCGCGCACTGGAAGGGCCGCTGCTGGCCGACGTACGGCTGCGTCGTCGGGTACTCCCGGGCGTCCGTCACCTGCCCCTGGAGGACGATCGCGGTGCCGATGCGGTCGGCCCGCCCGTTGTCCTCGCCGCAGCGGCTGTTCCACTTGCCCGAGGCGCCCTGGGACCACTGGTACGGGGCGAAGCTCTTGGTCCAGGCCGGGCCCAACTGGGCCATCAGGGAGGTGAGATCGTCCTCGCAGACCTCCTGGAGCAGCACGGCCCGCACGTTCTGGTCCCGGATCTGGCCCTTCACCACGTCGATCTTCTGCTGCGGCGTGCCGGTGCCCTCGCAGTGCCACGTGGCGCGCTGCGAGCCGCACATGTTCCAGGACATGACCTGGAACGGGGTCGTCGCGGCCGTGGCCGACGGCGCCCCCAGGCCGGTGGCGAGCAGCAGGGTGGTCAGTACCCCCGCGCCCCTCCTCAGTGTTCCGGACGTGCTCATGAAAACTCCCCGTTCTCGGACGACTTCGTCGCCGATCAAGGTATCCGCCCGTCCGGCCAGGTCAGTTGGCGGGTCCGGGTCCCCGGAGCAGGGTGAGGAAGGAGCGGAACGCGGCGGGCATGTCCACCGATTCGGGGGCGAGCAGCCACTGGTACTGGAGGCCGTCCATGACCGCCGTCAGTAGCGGGGCGGCCTCCTCCGGGGTCAGGCCCGAGGGCAGCCGTTCCCCGAACTCGGTGCGCAGCACCGCCGCCATCTCGCCGCGCACCTGGGCGTAGCGCTCGGTGAAGAACTCCCGGGCCGGGTGGCCGTCGGTCACGCTCTCACCGAGCAGGGCGGAGAAGGTCTGCACGATGCCCGGCCGCATGGCGTTGTACTCGACGAGGGAGTCCAGCAGGTCCAGTCGCCACGCGCCGCCCGCGACCCGCGACCCGCCCCCGGTGTCCCAGCGGTCGCGTTCCTCCAGCACCGCCACGAGCAGGGACTCCTTGGTCGGGAAGTAGTGCAGCAGCCCCTGCTGGGTCAGGCCCACGCGCTCGGCGACCGCACCCAGGGCGGCGCCCCGGTACCCCCGCTCCGCGATCACCTCGACCGCCGCGCGGACGATCTCGCCGCGCCGCTCCTCGCTCCTCGCCCTGGCCATCGCCGGCACCCCTTCCGTTCTCGCCCGCCAGCAGGACCGTACGGCATTCGAACGTCACGAAGCCATCACGAACCCTACCGTTCACCAGGGAACGGGTCCACGATGGGGCCACCGCACCCCACCGCACCGCACTCAACGAGGAGGCACGGCCGTGACCGATGCTGCCCAGAACGGCGACCGGACCCAGGACGGGATCCGAGACCTCAGCCGAGACGAGACCCGCGACCCGAGCCGTGACCCGAGCCGTGACGTGACCGGTGACCGGATCCGCGAGGAGGCCGTGGAGGCGGCGCTCGGCAAGCTGGACCTCGACACCAAGACCCGTCTGCTGGCCGGTCAGGACATGTGGTCGCTGCCCGCCCTCCCCGAGATCGGCCTGAGCTCCCTGATCATGTCGGACGGCCCCATCGGCGTCCGGGGCGTGCGCTGGACCGCCGACGACCCGTCGATCGCCCTGCCCTCGCCGACGGCCCTGGCCGCGTCCTGGGACCCCGCCCTCGCCCGACGGGCGGGCAGGCTCCTCGCCCAGGAGGCCCGCCGCAAGGGCGTCCACGTCCTGCTGGCGCCCACCGTCAACCTGCACCGCTCGCCGCTCGGCGGCCGCCACTTCGAGTGCTACTCCGAGGACCCGTACCTGACCGGCGAGATCGGCAGCGGTTACGTCAACGGCGTCCAGGACGGCGGGGTCGGCACCACCGTCAAGCACTTCGTCGGCAACGACGCGGAGACCGAACGCTTCACCGTCGACTGCGCCATCGCCCCGCGCCCGCTGCGCGAGGTGTACCTGGCGCCCTTCGAGGCCATCGTGGCCAACGCCCACCCGTGGGGGATCATGACCTCCTACAACCGCGTCAACGGCACCTCGATGACCGAGAACCAGTACCTGGTGAACGAGGTCCTGCGCGGCGAGTGGGGCTTCGACGGGTACAACGTGTCCGATTGGATGGCCGCCCGCTCCACCACCGGTGACATCCTCGGCGGCCTCGACG
This sequence comes from Streptomyces sp. Isolate_45, assembly GCF_024721315.2. Lineage (GTDB taxonomy): Bacteria > Actinomycetota > Actinomycetes > Streptomycetales > Streptomycetaceae > Streptomyces. The sequence continues at coordinate 53,594 of NZ_JANFAK020000035.1, read as the reverse complement.
TCGCCATGCCCGGCCCCGACACCGTCTACGGGCCCGCCCTCGCCGGGGCCGTCCGGGCCGGCGAGGTCCCCGAGTCCGCCGTGGACGCCGCCGTCCGCAACGTGCTGCGGCTCGCCGCCCGCGTCGGCGCCCTGGAAGGCGCCCCGCCCGCGGTCACCGAGCTGCCGGATCCCGTGGACGGGCAGGCCCTGGCCCGGGAGATCGCGGCCCGCGGCTTCGTCCTCGTGCGCAACGAGGGCGGCGTGCTGCCGCTCGCCGCGGGCGAGGGCCGCACGGTCGCCCTGCTCGGCGCCGCCGCCCGCGACGCGCGCATCCTCGGCGGCGGCAGCGCCACCGTGTTCCCCGAGCGGCTGATCCCGCCGCTCGACGGGCTCACCGCGGCCCTCCCGCAGGGCGCCCTGACCTTCGCGGTCGGCGCCGACCCCAGCGAGGAACTCGTCCCCGCCGACAAGGGCTTCGCCCTGCGGGCCGTGTGCCGCGACGCCTCCGGCGCCGTCATCGGCGAGGGCAGCCTGCCGAGCGGCCAGGTCCAGTGGATCGGCGACGACCTGCCCGCGGGCGTCTCGTACGCGACCATGGCGAGCATCGAGGTCACCGGCACCTTCGTGCCGCGCGAGAGCGGCGACCACGCCTTCGGCACCCGGGGCCTCGGCGCCTTCGCCCTCACCGTCGACGGAACGGTCCTGTGGGAGGGCGTCCAGGAACTCGGCAACGAGGCCGACCCCTTCGAGGCCTTCTTCGGCGCGCCCAGCGAGCGCGGACGGATCCACCTCACGGAGGGCCGGCCCGTGGAGGTGGCGCTGACCTACCGGGTCCCCGACATGGGGGCGGTGTCGCTCAAGGCGATCATGTTCTCGCTGCTGCACACCGGGCCGCGCCGGGACGCCGACGAGCTGATCGCCGAGGCCGTGGAAGCCGCCCGGAGCGCCGACACCGCCGTCGTGGTCGTCGCCACCACCGAGCGGGTCGAGTCCGAGGGCTTCGACCGCGAGGACCTCACCCTGCCGGGCCGTCAGGACGACCTCGTGCGCGCCGTCGCCGCCGTGAACCCGAACACCGTGGTCGTGGTCAACGCGGGCTCTCCGGTGGAGCTGCCCTGGCGGGAGGAGGTCGCGGCCGTCCTGCTGACCTGGTTCCCCGGGCAGGAGGGCGGGGCCGCGCTGGCCGACGTGCTCCTCGGGGACGCCGAGCCCGGCGGACGCCTGCCCACCACCTGGCCCGCCGCCTTCGTCGACGCGCCCGTCACCGAGGTGATTCCCGACGGGGGGACCCTGGAGTACGCGGAGGGGCTCCTCATCGGCTACCGGGCCTACGAGGCGGGCTCCGTCGTCCCCGCCTACCCCTTCGGACACGGGCTCGGCTACACGGACTGGGCGTACGAGTCCCTGCACGCCACCCCCGAGGGCGTCCGGGTCCGGCTCACCAACACCGGCACCCGGCCGGGCCGCGAGGTCGTGCAGGTCTACCTGGCGCCCGTCGCCGACAGTGTGGAGCGTCCCGCCAGCTGGCTGGCCGGCTTCGCGGGCGTTGAGGCCGGCCCCGGGGAGAGCGTCGAGGTGGAGATCGCCCTGCCGGCCCGCGCCTTCGAGATCTGGGACGAGGAGGCCCGCGGCTGGCGTCGGATCGGCGGCGGCTACGAGGTCCGCGCGAGCCACTCGCACACCGACATCCGGCTGACGGCCACGCTCGACCTGACGTGAGCCGCCGGCGCGTGCTCCGCCGACACCTGACCGGGCCTCGCGTGATGTGACATCACATGATGTGCCGTCACATGATCCGATGACCCGACGCGGAACACCGCGTGATCCGCCGCGCGACACGCCGGAAGGCCCAATGGCCTGAAGTCGACCCTCGCGCGGCCCCGGAACGGACCGGAGGCGGGCCCTGACACCCGCCTCCGGTCCTCCGCGTCAACGCGGCGGCTCGGCCGCCGTCACCTGCCGGTGCGCCAGTTCGGCCAGTCGCGCCTGCCCGTCCTTGCCCGGGTGGAACCAGTCCCAGTGGCTCAACTGATCCGCCGCGAACGGGTACTGGAACACGGCGCCGCCGTCGTAGCGGCACAGCGCGTCCTTCCCGCACACCTCGCGCAGCACCTCGTTGTACTCGACCACGCGCGCCCGCACCTGCTCCCGGCGGGCCGTGGCCCCCGCCGTCGCCGACAGCGGTTCGGCCAGCATGGACTGACAGATCCCCAGCTTCCAGATCTGCCGGACCATCGGGCTGTCCTTGCCCTGCTCCCACAGCCGCTGGAGGTCGGGCACGGAGGACACGTACACCTGGGAGGCGGGGGACGCCGCCCGCAGCTCCTTGAGGGCCTTGTCGAACCCGTCGCGGAACTCCGCCACCGGAGTCATCGACGAAGCCGTCGGCCGGCAGGCGTCGTTCGAGCCCACCATCACCGTGACCAGGTCGGGCTTGTGCGCGGCCGCCGCGGTCAGCTGCACCGGCAGGTCCGCCATCCGGGAGCCGGTCACCGCGTAGTTCCAGCTGCGCGCGGGCGCCTGCGCCTCACCGAGCAGCCGGGCGGCGAGGGAGCGGACCAGCGGGTCGTTCCCGGTCGCCCAGGACGCCTCCGGGCAGTCCGCCAGCACCGAACAGGCGTCGAACCCGCGGGTGATGGAATCGCCGACGGCGGCGATCGACGTGGGAGCGGTGTTCCAGCGCGGCGCGGCCTGCGCCCCCCGCTCACCCGCGTCCGTCGGACCGCTCTCGTCGCAGCCCGTGACGCAGGCGGCCAGGACGGCCACCGCCACGCCCGCGCCCGCGAGGGCGCGGCGCGCGCGGCGGCGCGGAGCGGTGGTGCGCATGGGGTGGTCCTCCCTCGTCGCCCCTTGTCCTTCAGGGGCGTCCTGCTGAGTGAATGCTCTGTGTTTACCGGCCTCGGAGCGACCGTACGTCACACCATGACCCCTGGCGCACGGTAGCTTTTTCCCGTGGCGTTTCGGCCGCCACTGCCGATGCGCAATGTCAAATAATTTCCGTTACATTACATCACGTCACATACTGTCCGTTTTCTGGAGTTTATTCCCGACCTCGTCCCACACTGGAGGTCCCGGTGACGACACGTGGAGTTCTGTACGTGCATTCCGCACCGCGCGCGCTCTGCCCGCATGTGGAATGGGCTGTAGCGGGCGTGCTCGGGGTGCGGGTGAACCTCGACTGGATCCGTCAGCCCGCCTCCCCCGGCACCTGGAGAGCCGAGTTCTCCTGGCAGGCCGAGGCGGGCACCGCCTCGAAACTCGCCTCCGCACTGCGCGGCTGGCACCTGCTCCGCTTCGAAGTGACCGCCGAACCCTGCCCGACCGCCGAGGGCGAGCGCTACAGCTCCACGCCGGAACTCGGCATCTTCCACGCCGTCACCGGCATGCACGGCGACATCCTGATCCCCGAGGACCGGCTGCGCGCCGCCCTCGCCCGGTCCGTGCGCGGCGAGACCAACCTGGAAGCCGAGATCGCCAAACTCCTGGGGAAGCCCTGGGACGACGAACTGGAACCCTTCCGGTACGCCGGTGAGGGCGCCCCCGTCCGCTGGCTCCACCAGGTCGTCTGACCCCCCTGCCGACAGGCAGGTACGTGAAGGGCCCCGCCCGGCAGAAGCCGGACGGGGCCCTTCACGTCGTACGGGACTCCGGTCAGACGGAACGGAACGCGAGCGTCACGTTGTGGCCGCCGAAGCCGAAGGAGTTGTTGATCGCCGAGATCGGGCCGTCGACGGGCAGCTTGCGCGGCTCGCCGCGCACGATGTCCGCGTCGATGTCGTCGTCCAGCTCGGTGACGTTGATCGTCGGCGGGGCGATCCGGTGGTACAGCGCCAGGACGGTCGCGACCGTCTCGATGCCGCCCGCGCCACCCAGCAGGTGACCGGTCATCGACTTGGTCGCGGAGATCGCGATGTGGTCGAGGTCGTCGCCCAGGACCTTGCGCAGGGCCTTCAGCTCGGCCGTGTCGCCCTGCGGGGTCGACGTGGCGTGCGCGTTCAGGTGCACCAGCTCGGACGGGTCCAGGTTGGTGTTGTCGAGCAGGTTCTGCACCGCGGCCGCGACACCGCGGCCCGTCGGCTCCGGCTGCGCGATGTGGTGGCTGTCCGCGGACAGGCCCTGGCCCAGCACCTCGCAGTAGACGCGGGCGCCCCGCTTCGCGGCGTGCTCGGCGGACTCCAGCACCACGACGCCCGCGCCCTCACCGAGGACGAAGCCGTCACGGCCCTTGTCGTACGGACGGGACGCGCCGGTCGGGTCCTCGTTGTTCTTCGACATCGCCATCATGTTGGCGAACGCGGCGATGGGCAGCGGGTGGATCGCCGCCTCCGTACCGCCCGCGACGACCACGTCGGCACGGCCCGTACGGATCATCTCGACGGCGTAGCCGATGGCCTCGGCGCCCGACGCGCACGCGCTGACCGGGGTGTGCACACCGGCGCGGGCGTTGACCTCGAGGCCGACGTTGGCCGACGGGCCGTTCGGCATGAGCATGGGGACGGTGTGCGGGGAGACCCGGCGCACACCCTTTTCCTTCAGGACGTCGTACTGGTCGAGCAGGGTGGTGACGCCGCCGATACCGGAGGCGATCACGGTGCCCAGGCGCTCGGGAACGATCGATTCGTCCTCGCCCGCCGGAGCGGTGTAGCCGGCGTCGGCCCAGGCCTCACGGGCGGCGATGACGGCGAACTGCGCCGAACGGTCGAGCTTGCGGGCCAGGGGGCGGGGCAGTACCTCGCTCGGATCCACGGCAGCCTGCGCGGCGATGCGGACCGGGAGTTCGGCGAACCGCTCGCCCTCCAGGGGCGTGACACCGGACCGGCCGGCGAGCAGGCCTTCCCAGGTCGAAGCGCTGTCGCCACCCAGCGGAGTGGTTGCGCCGATACCGGTGACGACCACGGTGCGATTGGTCGGGCTCACAGGAATTCTTTCTCCACGTCTCAGGGGGTGCTGAATTGTCACGGCGCCACCGCCAGGTGGCGACAAACGCTCGGCAGGCTTTAGGCCTGGTTCTTCAGGATGTAGTCCGCGGCGTCGCCGACCGTCTTGAGGTTCTTGACGTCCTCGTCCGGGATCTTGACGTCGAAGCGCTCTTCGGCGGCGACGACGACCTCGACCATGGACAGGGAGTCGACGTCCAGGTCGTCGGTGAAGGACTTGTCGAGCTGGACGTCCTCCTGCGGGATGCCGGCGATCTCGTTGACGATCTCGGCGAGGCCTTCGACGATCTCTTCCTGGGTGGCGGCCATGTGGCGCTCCTTCTATAGCTGAATGGGTTGATCAGGGGCGGAACGGATTCCGACCCTAGGGGAGGGTAACGACCGTCGCGGCGTAGACGAGTCCCGCCCCGAAGCCGATGACGAGCGCGGTGTCGCCGCTCTTCGCCGCTCCGGTCGCCAGGAGCCGCTCCATAGCGAGCGGGATCGAGGCGGCCGACGTGTTGCCGGTGGTTTCGACGTCACGGGCGACCGTGACGTGTTCCGGCAGCTTCAGAGTCTTCACCATCGAGTCGATGATCCGCATGTTCGCCTGGTGCGGAATGAAGACGTCCAGGTCTTCCGCGGTGATCCCGGCGGCGTCGAGCGCCTGCTGGGCCACCTTGGCCATCTCGAAGACGGCCCAGCGGAAGACCGCCTGACCCTCCTGCGTGATGGCCGGGAACTTCTCCCCGCTGTCCTTGCCGAGGTACTCGTCCCACGGCACGGTCTGCTTGATGGTCTCGGACTTGTCGCCCTCCGAACCCCACACCGTGGGGCCGATGGCCGGCTCGTCCGACGGACCCACGACCACGGCGCCCGCACCGTCACCGAACAGGAAGGCCGTCGCGCGGTCCTCCAGGTCGGTCAGGTCCGAGAGCCGCTCGACGCCGATGACGAGGACGTACTGCGCCGAACCCTCGACCACCAAGCCCTTGGCGAGGGTCAGGCCGTAGCCGAAACCGGCACAGCCCGCGGAGATGTCGAACGCGGCGGGCTTCACCGCGCCCACGCGGTGCGCGATCTCCGTCGCCACGGCCGGCGTCTGCTTGAAGTGCGAGACCGTCGAGACGATCACGGCGCCGATCTGCTCCGGGGAGATCCCGGCATCGGCCAGCGCCTTCCCGGACGCCTCCACCGACATCTGGGCGACCGTCTCGTGCGGGCCGGCCCAGTGCCGCGTGGCGATGCCGGACCGGGACCGGATCCACTCGTCGGACGAGTCGATCGTCTCCAGGATGACCTCGTTGGGCACCACACGGGTCGGACGGTAGCCGCCGACACCCAGGATGCGGGCGTACGGGGAGCCCTTGGCCGGCTTGATCTTGGACATGCTGTGTGGGCTCCTTCTCTCAGGCCGCGTGCTCGGCGAGGAGCGCCGCGGCCTTTTCGAGATCGTCCGGCGTCTTCAGGGCCACGCTCGGCACACCCTTGAGGGCGCGCTTGGCCAGACCCGTCAGCGTGCCACCGGGGCACAGTTCGACGATCCCGGAAACGCCCAGCGAAGCGAACGTCTCCATGCACAGGTCCCAGCGGACCGGGTTCGCGACCTGGCCGACCAGGCGGGCGACGACGTCGGCGCCCGAATCGATGACGAGGCCGTCCCTGTTCGACACGTACTTCAGGACCGGGTCGGCCGGCGCGAGGGCCTGGGCGGCCTTCTCCAGCTCGGCGACCGCGGGGGCCATGTGGTGCGTGTGGAAAGCGCCCGCGACCTTGAGGGCGACGACCTTCATGGAGCCTTCGGGCTTCTCGTCCACCAGGGCGGCGATCTGCTCGACGGTACCGGCGGCCACGATCTGGCCCGCTCCGTTGATGTTGGCCGGGGTGAGCCCCAGCTTCTCCAGATGTGCGACCACCACGTCCTGGTCGCCGCCGAGGACGGCGGCCATGCCGGTCTCGGTGACGGCGGCCGCGTCGGCCATGCCCAGACCGCGGGTCCGGACGAACGACAGCGCGTCCGCGTCGGACAGGACGCCCGCGACCGCGGCCGCGGTGATCTCGCCGACGCTGTGGCCCGCCACGGCACCGAAGGCCGAGGACGAGCCGAGCGCGGAAGCGGACAGGAGACCCGCTGCGACGAGCAGCGGCTGTGCCACGGCCGTGTCGCGGATCTCGTCCGCGTCGGCCTTCGTGCCGTAGTGGGCAAGGTCGAGCCCGATGGCGTCCGACCAACCGGCGACGCGGTCAGCGGCACCGGGGAGTTCGAGCCAGGGAGTCAGGAAGCCGGGCGTCTGAGCGCCTTGGCCTGGAGCGACGAGTACGAGCACCCTCACACTCTCTCTTGTGGATGGTCCCCGCCGCCCGTGGGGACAGGGACGAAGAACCGTCGGGGTAATTGTTGATGTCCGACAAAAGTCTAGGACTGCGGATCCCCGTCGGCCAGACGCCCCAGGATCAGGGCGATTCGCAGCGTGAACGCCGAACGAACATCGGACGGTGACCACCCGGTGACGTCGGTCACACGTCGGAGCCGGTAGCGCACCGTGTTGGGGTGCACGAACAGCATCCGCGCGGCCCCCTCCAGGCTGCTCGCCTGCTCCAGATAGACGCTCAGCGTCTCCAGGAGCGCGGAGCCCGCCTCCTCCAGCGGTCTGTAGATCTCCTCCACCAGCTGCTCCCTGGCCGAGGGATCCGACGCGATCGCGCGTTCCGGCAGGAGATCGTCCGCCAGGACCGGTCGGGGAGCGTCCTGCCAGGCCGTGCAGGCCTTCAGGCCGGCCGCCGCCGCCTGGGCGGACTTCGTCGCGTTCAACAGGTCCGGGACCACCGGCCCCGCCACCACCGCACCCGCCGCGAACGGCCCGATCAGCGACTTCGCCACCTGCATCGGGTTGTCACTGCCACCCGCGATCACCACGAGGCGGTCGCCTAGCACCCCGGTGAGCACCTGGAGCTTGTGGTGGCGGGCCGCACGCCGGATCGCCTCGACCGTCAGCTCGCTGTCCCCGTCCGGCGCCGTGCCCAGCACCACGCACACGTGCTCCGGCGAGTTCCAGCCGAGCGCGGCGGCCCGCGACAGGGCGCCCTCGTCCGCCTCGCCCGACAGCACCGCGTTCACGACGAGGGACTCCAGGCGGGCGTCCCACGCCCCGCGCGCCTCGGCGGCCTGCGCGTACACCTGGGCGGTCGCGAAGGCGATCTCCCGGGCGTACACCAGCAGCGCCTCGCGCAGGATCGACTCGTCGCCGGGGGCCGCGACCTCGTCGATCGCGGTCTCCATGACCTCGATCGTCGTCCGCACCATCTCGACGGTCTGACGCAGGGTGATCGCCCGGGTCAGCTCCCGAGGAGCCGTCCCGAACACATCGGTGGAGATCGCCTGGGGCGTCTCGGGGTGCCGGAACCACTCCGTGAACGCGGCGATGCCGGCCTGGGCGACCAGACCGATCCACGAGCGGTTCTCCGGCGGCATCGCCCGGTACCACGGAAGGGTCTCGTCCATCCGCGCGATGGCGTTGGCGGCGAGTCGGCCGGACGACTTCTCCAGCCGGCGCAGCGTCGCGGCGTGCGGGTGGGCCGGATGCGCGGGACGGGTGTCGGGTGACTGCTCACGTTCGGGTTGGGGCACGGGACAAGACTGCCTTATCAGCGCCCCGGCGCGGACTCCGGTCCCGCGCCCCGTCCCACCCCTCGGGCTACGGTGGCCCCCATGATTGATGTACGCCGAGCCGCCGACCGGTACGCGGGAGGGGATCCGGGCGCCGGGATCACCACCGGGCACGCCTTCTCCTTCGGGTCCTTCTACGACCCGGACAACATCCGCTTCGGCCCGGTGCTCGCCTGCAACGAGGAGCGCCTCGCGCCCGGCGCGGGCTTCGACGAGCACCCCCACAGCAACACCGAGATCATCACCTGGGTGGTCGAGGGCGAGCTCACGCACCGGGACGGCGTCACCGGCGGCACGGGCCTGGTGCGACCCGGTGACGTGCAGCGGCTCGGCGCCGCTTCCGGGGCCCGGCACGTGGAGCGCAACGACGGGGCCGTGCCGCTGAGGTTCGTGCAGACGTGGCTGGCGCCGCTCGCCGCCGGCGGGGAGCCCACGTACGAGCTGGTCCACGGTCTGGCGGACGGCACCCCGTACGAGGTACCGGCGGCCGGAGCGGTGCTGCACGTCCGGCGGCCGGCGGCGGGCCAGCGGGTCCCCGTACCGGACGCGGAGCGGGTCTACCTGCACGTCGTCCGGGGGGACCTGCGGCTCGACGGGGAGGAGCTGGGTCCCGGGGACTCGGCGCGGATCACCGCCGAGAAGGGCCTGGAGGTCACCGCCGGTTCGCCGGGGGAGCTGCTGATCTGGGAGCTGCCGCTGTGACGGCCCGAGCCGTCCCTGCGGAAGGGACGCCCTAGCCGCGCAGTTCGGCGAGGACCGCGTCGGTGAACGGGGTCCAGGCCTCCGCCGCCCAGGGGCCGAAGGCGCGGTCCGTCAGCGCGACGCACGCGGCGCGGGCGTCCGGGTCCACCCACAGGAAGGTGCCGGACTGGCCGAAGTGTCCGAAGGCGCGCGGCGAGGAGGTCAGGCCGGTCCAGTGCGGGGACTTGCCGTCGCGGATCTCCAGGCCGAGGCCCCAGTCGTTGGGCGACTGGTGTCCGTAGCCGGGCAGGACGCCCTTGAGGCCCGGGTGGACCACCGAGGTCGCCCCGGCGACCGTGCGCACGTCCAGCAGGCGCGGTGCCTGGAGCTCGGCGGCGAAGCGCACCAGATCGGAGACGGTGGAGACGCCGTCCTTCGCGGGCGAGCCCTCCAGGGCGGAGGAGGTCATGCCCAGCGGCTCGAACACGGCCTTGTGCAGGTACTCGGCGAAGGGGATCCCGGTCGCCTTCGCGATGTGGTCGCCGAGCACCTCGAAACCGGCGTTGGAGTACAGCCGGCGCTGTCCGGGCGGAGCCATGACACGGTGCTCGTCGAAGGCCAGTCCGCTGGTGTGCGCGAGCAGGTGACGGACCGTCGACCCTTCGGGGCCGGCCGGCTCGTCCAGCTCGATCGCACCCTCCTCGTACGCGACGAGCGCGGCGTACGCGGTGAGCGGCTTGGTGACCGAGGCCAGCGGGAAGCGCCGGTCGAGGGGCCCGTGCGAGCCGGCGAGGCTGCCGTCGGCGCGCACGACGGCGGCCGCCGCGGTCGGTACCGGCCAGGTGTCGATGATCCGCAGGCTGTCCATGCCGTTACCGGTCCCCGTGCTCTCCGCGCTGTCCATGCGGCCGAGCCTACTTGCTTGGAGTGCACTCCAAGGTTTTAGCGTGGGGCCATGAGCCTGACGCAGACGCGGTACACGATCAGCGAGGTCGAGGCCCGGACGGGTCTGACCCAGCACACGCTGCGCTGGTACGAGCGGATCGGCCTGATGCCGCACGTGGACCGCTCCCACTCGGGGCAGCGTCGGTTCAGCGAGCGGGACCTGGACTGGCTGTCCTTCGTGGGCAAGCTGCGGGCCACCGGCATGTCGGTGGCGGACATGGTCCGGTACGCCGAACTGGTCCGCGAGGGCGAGCACACCGTCGAGCAGCGCCGTGAGCTGCTGGAACGCACCCGTACCGAGGTGCGGTCGCGGATCACGGAGCTGACGGACGCCCTCGCCGTATTGGATTTCAAGATCGGGATGTACGAGATGAGAACGGTCGCGGGGAAGGCGGGGTCATGACGGACAACCAGCACGAGCACGAGCAGCGGCAGCACGTCACCATCGAGCGGACCGAACTGGGCAGGGGCGGCCCGGTCGTCGGCGTCCAGGGCCTCGGCTGCATGGGGATGAGCGAGTTCTACGGGGACACCGACGAGGCGGCGGCCCGAGCCACCCTCGACGCGGCGCTGGACGCCGGCGTCACGCTCTTCGACACGGCGGACGTCTACGGGCGCGGCGCCAACGAGGAGTTCCTCGCGCCCTTCGTGGCAGCCCATCGGGACGGGATCACCCTCGCCACGAAATTCGGCATCGAGCGCACGGACGACCCCCACCACCGGGGCGTCCGCAACGACCGGGCGTACGTCCGCCGGGCCGTCGAGGACAGCCTGAGGCGCCTCGGCGCGGACGTGATCGACCTCTACTACATGCACCGCCGGGACCCGGCCGTGCCGCTCGTCGAGTCGGTGGGCGCCATGGCCGATCTGGTGCGGGAGGGGAAGGTGCGCCACCTGGGGCTCAGCGAGGTCACGGGGGCCGAGCTGCGCGAGGCGTACGCGGTGCATCCCATCGCGGCGCTCCAGTCGGAGTGGTCGCTGTTCAGCCGGGACGTCGAGCGCAGCGCGGTGGGCGCGGCGGCGGAGCTGGGGGTGGCCTTCGTCCCGTACTCCCCGCTGGGGCGCGGCTTCCTGACGGGGGCCTTCGCGGACGCCTCGGTGGAGCTGTCGGCCGGGGACTACCGCCGGTACCAGCCCCGGTTCACCGGCGACAACGCCCGGGCGAACGCGGAGCTGTTGGCTCCGGTCCGCCGGATCGCGGCGGCGCACGGGGTGACGCCGGCGCAGGTCGCGCTGGCGTGGGTGCAGCAACGGGCGGCGGTTCACGGCCTGACGGTGGTCCCCATCCCGGGCACGCGGCGGCCGGGCCGGGTCGTGGAGAACGCGGCGGCGACCCGGATCACCCTGACCCCCGCGGAGCTGGCCCTGTTGGAGCCGGTCGCGGCGGGCGTCGCGGGCGACCGCTACCCGGACATGAGCTCCACCTCGGCGGCCCGCGAGGCCTGACCCCGAGCCGCCGGCAGTCGCGGAGCCCGGCGGCGCGGAGCCCCGATCAGGAGGGCGTGAAGCGCGCGCGGAGCGCCGAGTACTCGGCGTCCGTGAGGAGGCCCGCCCCGTGGAGTTCCGTCAGGTGGCGCAGGCGGTCGTCCTCGGAGGGGCCGGGCGACGGGACGGAGGCGACGGGGGTGCGGGCGCCCAGGGCCGCGAGGACGGCGGCGGCGAAGGGCAGCGATTCGTGGACGGCCCCGTAGCCGACGCCGAAGACCGCGGCCGCGAGGTCGTGGTCGGGTCGGGCGTCGGTCGTGGTGTCGCGCGGGACGAGCCGCAGGTGGCCGCCGCCCGGACGGTCGGGGGAGGTCCACTCGACGCCGGTGACGGAGGTCAACGGGTACCGCTGGTCGCCGGCCTTCCACTTGGTGCTCGTCGCGCCGGTACGGGACCACTGGAACGTCACGGTGGTGCCGTCGAAGCCGACGCGGGCGTCATAGGCCTTGAGTTGGAGCGGCGGTTCGGGGACGTCGACGAGGAACCGGTCGGCGGGCCCGTCGGCGTCCGGGTCGAGGCGTGCGCGCAGGGCCTGCGCGAAGGCGTCGGCGTCGGCCGCCCGGTCACGGGGCAGGACGAGGCGGTAGGGGTCGCAGGCGTCCTTGAGCTGCCCGGCGGCCGCTTCCATCAGCGGATCGGCGCCGGGCCGCGGTTCGGCGCGCAGGATCACCGTGTCTCTTCGGCCTGCGGTCACGTTCGCCCCGGACAGCGCTTCGAGGGGGATCCTGCGCGGGCCCAGCGCGTGCCAGAGCCGTGGCGTTCGCATCCCCCGTGCGAAGCGGATGAGCACCGAGTCCGAGTCGAACTCCCAGACGGCATGATTTCCGGCCAGTACGTCACCCATGCGGCACATCGTAAAGGGACGCGGCCCCGCACGTCTTCCTTGCCGGGGGGCCAGCTTTTTCCGGGGTTCTGCCGGTGAGAGGTGGGACGGGTCCTCGTCAGTCCCCGTCAGTCACCCTCCGTGCCGGAAATTCCTCGGCGGCAGTCGTCGCCGTCGCCCACACAGGCGACGGAACCGAACGTGCCGGTTCCGATCCGGGCGAAGTTGTCGAGCGAGGCGGTACCTGGCTCGAAATAGCCGGTGTGGCTCCTCGCGCCCGCCGAGGACAGCACCCGCGCGCCGAACTCCGGGGAGACCGGGTCCGCCCCGTGGCCCAGCCCGCCGAGCTCCAGGTGCGGTACGTCCTCGATCCAGTCGCCCTCGTCCCGCATGGCCCACACCCGGGCGCTCGTGTCCAGCTCGGTGACGTTCCCGGCGCGCATGCCCGGACTGCCGGCGACCACCACGTCCGTCACCCGGCGGGGCAGCCCGTGGGCGGCGACCCCGCACACCACGGATCCGTAGCTGTGGCAGAACAGGGCCACATCGGCGTCACCGGGCAGGGCGGCGGCCAGGGACCGCAGGCGGGTGGCGCCCTGGACGGCGAGCCGGCCCGTGGCGGCGTCGACACCGACGCCGGTGGGCGCGGTGTAGCCGGCCCAGGCGATGACGGCGGTCGCGCTGTCGGGCGCGGCCGCGCGCTCGGCCTCGTACAGGGACCGCGCCATGCCGGCGGGGGCGGTGAGGCGGCGCTGGGTGCGCTCGAAGGTGACGGCGTCGGTGTCCACGCCGGGCACGATCACCGAGACCCGGCGGGCCCGGTCGAGGTCGCCGAAGACCTCGGCGACGAGGCCGCCGCCGGTGGGGTCGAAGGTGAGGATCTGGCGGCCCGGGTCGGCGAGCGACGCGAAGCGGTGCGCGCGCCGGACGGCCGTGGCCCGGTCGGCCGGGGTGAGGGCGATGTCGCGGGCGCGCTCCTGCTCGATGCCCTCGGCCCGTTCCAGGGAGACGCGGTTGGCCTCGTAGCGCAGGTGGGCGGGGGCCCCGTCGAGGTTGCCGACGACGAGGGGGTAGCCGGTGGTGAGCCGCGCCCGCTGGGCCCCGTCCAGGCTCGCGAAGAAGCGGGCCACCGTCCGTACGGGCGCGTCCGCGGGCGGCACGGCCCGGCCGTCGATCCGGGCCACGGCCCACGCGGCGAGCGCGGCCGCCCGAGGCGGGGTGCCCGCCTCGGGGCGGTGCACGGCGGTCCAGCCGGTGGTGGCGAGCATGACGAGGACGACCGCGAGCGCGAGCAGGGTGCGCAGGGCGGCGACGGGGCGCGCGGGTACCGCGGCGGCGGCGGAGGGGGCGGGGCCGGACAGTTTCACTGGAGTCAGACTAAAAGACCGCCGGAGCCCCCGGCGCGCCAGGTGATGGGGCTCACGGCCGGTGGTGGGACGGGGCCCGCCATCCGGCGGTGCGGTCCGCGACGGAGAGTCGCGGTCCGTCGGCCGGCGCCGCGCGGCCGACGCCCGTCGGTCGGGGCCGGCGGACGCGGTCCCCGGAAGCGGTGACGGAAGGCCGTCGGCCCCCTCAGTCGAGGTCGGCGGGGGTGCGGCGCCAGTCCGAGGCGAGGGCCGGACCGATCTGGTCGAGGTAGGCCTCGGTCATCCGCCGGATGGCGTCGACACTGGCGTCCTCGCCCTGCCCCCAGAGCCGCCCGGTGACGCGCATCACGCCGCAGAAGGCGGCGACGGCCACCCGGGGCCGGGGGTCCGCGTCCACGTCCAGGCCCTCGCGGGTGGCGATCAGTCGGGCGATCTCCTCCTCCAGCTCGGTGGAACGTCGCAGGTGGACGGCGAGCAGCGCGGGCGTGGACTCGATCAGCTGGTAGCCCCGCATGTACAGGTCCACGGGAACCACCTCGGAGATGGCCTCCTCGACGGTGTCCCAGGCGGCGAGGACCGCGCGGCGCATCGCCGTGAGGGGCCCCTCGGCGGCGGGCCGGGCCCGCAGTTCGGCCACGAAGTGCGATTCGACCAGGTCCTGGACGGCGAAGGCGACCTCCTCCTTGTTCGCGAAGTAGCGGAAGAAGGTGCGCTGGGAGACGTCCACGGCGGCGGTGATCTCGTCGACCGTGGTCCGTTCGTAGCCCTGGGAGATGAAGAGGAGGAGCGCGGCGCGCAGCAGTGCGTCCCGGGTGCGCCGCTTCTTGCGCTCGCGCAGTCCGGCCGCCGGGGCGTCCGGTGCGGGCCGCAGATCGGTCATCACCGTGGGGTCCTTTCTGACGCAGAGTGAGCGGTCAGGGTACCTGTGACCCACGCGACAAAGATGGCCGCGTTGAGCCGTTTGTGAAGTGTCAGTCGCTGTCACTAGCCTGTTCGCATGACTAGTCAGATCACCGTCCACGACCAGGTGCCGGGTAAGGAACCCGGCCCGGCGCAGGACCGGTCCGGGCTTCGCGGCCATCCGTGGCTCACTCTGTTCGCCGTGGCGATCGGCGTCATGATGGTCACTCTGGACGGCACGATCGTCGCCGTCGCCAACCCAGAGATCCAGAAGGACCTGGGCGCCAGCCTCGCCGAGGTGCAGTGGATAACCAACGGCTACCTGCTGGCCCTCGCGGTCTCCCTGATCACCGCGGGGAAGCTCGGCGACCGCTTCGGGCACCGCCAGACCTTCCTCATCGGCATCGCCGGCTTCGCGCTCTCCTCGGCGGCGATCGGCCTGTCGACCGGTGTCGGCCTCGTCATCGGCTTCCGCGTCGCGCAGGGCCTCTTCGGCGCCCTGCTGATGCCCGCGGCCCTCGGCCTGCTCCGCGCCACCTTCCCCGCCGAGAAGCTCAACATGGCCATCGGCATCTGGGGCATGGTGATCGGCGCCTCGACCGCCGCCGGGCCCATCGTCGGCGGCCTGCTCGTCGAGCACGTGAGCTGGCAGTCCGTCTTCTTCGTCAACGTGCCCGTCGGCATCGTGGCGCTGGTCTTCGGCCTGTTCATCCTGCTCGACCACCGGGCCGAGAACGCGCCGCGCTCCTTCGACCTTCCCGGCATCGTGCTGCTGTCGGTCGCGATGTTCTCCCTGATCTGGGCTCTGATCAAGGCCGCCGAGTGGGGTTGGGGCGACTCGAAGACCCTGCTGTTCCTCGCCGCGTCCGTGATCTGCTTCGTGCTCTTCACCGTGTGGGAGTCGAAGGTCTCCGAGCCGCTGATCCCCCTGGGCATGTTCCGCTCGCTGCCGCTGTCCGCCGGCACGGTCCTCATGGTCCTGATGGCCTTCGCCTTCATGGGCGGCCTGTTCTTCGTCACGTTCTACCTGCAGAACGTGCACGGCATGAGCCCGGTCGACAGCGGCCTGCACCTGCTGCCGCTGACCGGCATGATGATCATCGGCTCGCCGCTGGCGGGCGCCGCGATCACCAAGGTCGGCCCGCGCGTGCCGCTCGTCGCCGGGATGGTCGCCACCGCCGCCGCCTGCTTCGGGATGGCCCGGCTCACGCCCGACACGGGCACCCTCACGATGTCCCTGTGGTTCGCCCTCCTCGGCCTCGGCCTCGCCCCGGTGATGGTCGGCGCCACCGAGGTGATCGTCGGCAACGCCCCGCTGGAACTCTCCGGAGTGGCCGGCGGGCTCCAGCAGGCCGCCATGCAGGTCGGCGGCAGCCTCGGCACCGCCGTCCTCGGAGCGGTCATGGCGGCCGAGGTCGGTGACACGTTCGGGGACAAGTGGGAGCGGGCGCAACTGCCGCCGCTCGCCCCCGCGGACCTCGAACTCGCCGAGAAGGGCGTCCAGGTCGGCCTCGCGCCCGTCCCGGAGGGCGCTCCCGAGCAGGTCGCCGGGGCCATCAGCGCGGTCGCGCACGACACCTTCGTGTCCGGCATGAGCACGGCGTTCACCGTCGCCGGCGTGGTCGCGGTCCTCGCCGCGGTCGTCGCCTGCTTCACCAAGCGCGGCGCCAACGCCGAAGCGGGGGCGGGGGCGGCCCACATCTGAGGGACCCCGCCGGCCGTTACGGCCGGGTCAACCCCGCGCGTACGACAGCCCCGCCGGACGGTTCCGGCGGGGCTGTCGCCTATCCGGGTGGACCCGCCCGCAGCCCCTTCCGTACCTGCGTCGCCGCAGGTCAGCGTGGTGGCGACGGAGCTCCCGGAAACGGTCCGGGGCCTTCGCGTCCACCAAGGAGATGACCTGTCATGCGTACGTGGAGCACCGCACGCGTCACCGCACTCGCCGCCACCGTCCTGGCCGCCACCGCCTTCGTCCCGGGGACGACCGCCCGCGCACACGCCGCCGGCCCGCCGCCGTACGCGGCCTGCGCCACGGGGCAGCTGTGCCTGTGGGCCAAACCGGACTTCAAGGGAACCCGGCAGAGCCACGAACTCAGCACCATGGACATCAACAGCTGCACCGCCCTGCCCGCGGGCACCACCGCCCAGTCCCTCGTCAACCGGACCGGCCGCCCCGTGACCACCTACCAGTCGGCCGAGTGCGCCGAGACCGGCGAGTTCCAGACCTACCCGGGCGACGGCGTCCTGCTGCCGCAGTCGCCCTACCAGGTACGGGCGTTCAAGGTCTGGGAACGGTAGGCCCGGCCGGCACCGCGGCACCCTCCGGCGTCCGGGACGGCGGTACGTCACCCCCGCCGGCCGGGGCGGCCGGGGCGGCCGGCGGGGCCGGCGCGTACGGGCCCAGCCTGGCGACCTCGGCGCGCAGCGCCCGTACCTCGTCCTGGAGTTCGCGCACGGCCGCCAGCTGGAGCCGCTCCACCTGGTCGTCGCGCTCGAAGCGGGCGATGAACCAGGCGGCGATGTTGGCGGTCACCACACCGAGCAGGGCGATCCCCGACAGCATCAGCCCCACGGCCAGCACCCGGCCGAGACCGGTGGTGGGGGAGTGGTCGCCGTAGCCCACCGTCGTCATGGTGGTGAAGGACCACCACACCGCGTCGCCCAGGTTCTTGATGTTGCCCTCGGGGGCGTCCCGCTCCACGCTCAGCACGGCCAGCGAACCGAACATCAGCAGGCCCACCACCGCGCCCGCCACGTACGTCGTCAGCTGGACCTGCGGCGCCATCCGCGCCCGCCGGCCCACCAACATCAGCGTCGACACCAGCCGCAGCAGCCGCAGCGGCTGGATCAGCGGCAGCAGCACCGCCGCAAGGTCGAGCCAGTGCGTCCGGACGAACGCCTTCCGGGCCGGTGACAGGCCGAGCCGCACCAGGTAGTCGAGGGCGAAGGCCGCCCACACCACCCACTCGGTGACCGTGCACAGCCGCTGCACGCGGGCCTCGGCGTCCGGGACGACGATCGGAACGGCGTACGCGACGGCGAACGCCACGGCCAGGACGAGCAGCGGGGTCTGGCTCCGCCGCTCCCACAGCAGCAGGCGGGAGGTTTCCTTCATGACGGGCATCGTAGGGACCGGGCACGACGACGGCGGCCCCCGGGGGAGTCCCCGGGGGCCGCCGCCCTCATCTCACCGACCGGCCGTCAGGCGTCGCCGCCCGCTGCGCCCGGGTCGGCGGCCGCCACGTCCAGGAGCTGGTAGCGGTCGATCGCCTGCTTCAGCACCGACCGGTCGATCTTGTTCTCCTTGGCCAGCTCGGTCAGCACCGAGAGGACCACCGACTGCGCGTCGATGTGGAAGAACCGCCGCGCCGCGCCACGGGTGTCCGCGAAGCCGAAGCCGTCCGCGCCCAGCGAGGTGTAGGGACCCGGCACCCACCGCGAGATCTGGTCCGGCACCGCGCGCATCCAGTCCGAGACCGCCACGAACGGCCCCTCGGCACCCGACAGCTTCCGCGTCACGTACGGGACGCGCTGCTCCTCCTCCGGGTGGAGCAGGTTGTGCTCCTCCACCGCGACGGCCTCGCGGCGCAGCTCGTTCCAGGAGGTCGCCGACCAGACGTCCGCCTTCACGCCCCAGTCCGCACCCAGGATCCGCTGCGCCTCCAGGGCCCACGGCACGGCCACGCCCGAGGCCATGATCTGCGCCCCGATCGTCCCGGAGGAGCCCCGCGACACCCGGTGGATGCCCTTGAGGATCCCGTCGACGTCCACGTCCGCCGGCTCCGCCGGGTGCTGGATCGGCTCGTTGTAGACCGTCAGGTAGTAGAAGACGTCCTCGCCGGGCTCGTTCGTCTCCGTCGGCCCGTACATGCGCCGCAGACCGTCCTTGACGATGTGCGCGATCTCGTAGCCGTACGCCGGGTCGTACGCCACGCAGCCCGGGTTCGTCGACGCCAGCAGCTGGGAGTGACCGTCGGCGTGCTGGAGGCCCTCACCCGTGAGGGTGGTCCGGCCGGCGGTCGCGCCGAGTACGAAACCGCGCGCCAGCTGGTCCGCCATCTGCCAGAACTGGTCACCGGTGCGCTGGAAACCGAACATCGAGTAGAAGACGTAGACCGGGATCAGCGGCTCGCCGTGCGTCGCGTACGCGGAACCCGCGGCGATCAGCGACGCCGTGCAGCCGGCCTCCGAGATGCCGTCGTGCAGCATCTGGCCGGTCGGGGACTCCTTGTACGCCAGCAGCAGCTCGCGGTCGACCGCCTCGTACTGCTGCCCCAGCGGGTTGTAGATCTTGGCGCTCGGGAAGAACGCGTCCATGCCGAAGGTGCGGTACTCGTCGGGCGCGATCAGCACGAACCGCTTGCCGATCTCCTTGTCCCGCATCAGGTCCTTCAGGATGCGGACGAAGGCCATCGTCGTGGCGATCGACTGCTGCCCGGAGCCCTTCTTGGCGGTCGCGTAGGTCTTCTCGTCCGGCAACTGGAGCGGCTTCGCGCGCACCACGCGGGTCGGCACGTAGCCGCCGTGCGCGCTGCGCTGGTCGTGCATGTACTGGATCTCCGGGGAGTTGCGGCCCGGGTGGTAGTACGGCGGTGCGCCGCCCTCCAGCTGCTTGTCGGTGACCGGGATGTGCAGCCGGTCGCGGAAGCGCTTGAGGTCGTCGACCGTCAGCTTCTTCATCTGGTGGGTGGCGTTGCGGCCCTCGAAGTTCGGGCCGAGCGTCCAGCCCTTGACCGTCTGGGCCAGGATCACCGTCGGCTGGCCCTTGTGGGCCTTGGCCGCCGCGTAGGCCGCGTAGACCTTCTTGTGGTCGTGACCGCCACGACCCAGGTGCTGGATCTGCTGGTCGCTCATGTTCTCGACCATCGCGCGCAGCCGCTGGTCGCCGCCGAAGAAGTGCTCGCGGATGTACGCGCCCGACTCCGTCGCGTACGTCTGGAACTGACCGTCCGGCGTCGAGTTCATCTTGTTGACCAGGATGCCGTCACGGTCCTGGGCCAGCAGCGGGTCCCAGGAGCGGTCCCAGATCAGCTTGATGACGTTCCAGCCGGCACCCCGGAAGATCGACTCCAGCTCCTGGATGATCTTCCCGTTGCCGCGCACCGGACCGTCGAGGCGCTGGAGGTTGCAGTTGACGACGAAGGTCAGGTTGTCCAGGCCCTCGCGGGCGGCGATGGACAGCTGGCCGAGCGACTCCGGCTCGTCCATCTCGCCGTCGCCCAGGTACGCCCACACGTGGGACTTGGAGGTGTCCGCGATCCCGCGCGCCTGCATGTACCGGTTCATCCGCGCCTGGTAGATCGCACCGAGCGGACCGAGGCCCATCGAGACGGTCGGGAACTCCCAGAAGTCCGGCATCAGCCGCGGGTGCGGGTAGCTGGACAGACCGTACGGGGCCTTCGACTTCTCCTGCCGGAACGCGTCGAGCTGCTGCTCGGAGAGCCGGTCCAGGAGGTAGGCGCGCGCGTAGATGCCCGGGGAGGCGTGGCCCTGGAAGAAGATCTGGTCGCCGCCGTCGCCCTCGTCCTTGCCCCGGAAGAAGTGGTTGAAGCCCACGTCGTAGAGGGAGGCGGAGGAGGCGAAGGTGGCGATGTGCCCGCCGACGCCGATCCCGGGACGCTGGGCGCGGGAGACCATGACGGCCGCGTTCCACCGGGTGGCGTTGAGGACCTTGCGCTCGATCTCCTCGTTGCCGGGGAAGAACGGCTCGTCCTTGGTGGCGATCGTGTTGACGTAGTCCGAGCTGCGCATCTCCGGCACGGCCACGCGCTTCTCGCGGGCCCGCTCGATCAGCCGCAGCATCAGGTAACGGGCACGCTCACGGCCCCGCTCGTCGACTGCGGCGTCCAGGGAGTCGAGCCACTCCTGCGTCTCCTCCGGATCGAAGTCCGGGACCTGACTCGGCAGGCCGCCAATGATGATCGGATTGCGATCGGATGCGGAAGCCACGCTGTTCCTTCGCTGTCGGGGGAGTCGTGCCTTGGGTCGCCGCCTCCCATGGTCTTACGCTCGACCGAAATCTTCACCTCTACCACTGGGTAACACCTGGAGCGGCGAAGGAGCGGACAAGCGGGCAGGTCCACCTCGCAACCTTACGCCCAGGTCGATCATCGGGTTCGTAAGGTCGTTCGTCCCTCAAACAGGTAGGAAAGTCCTCCTGCGATGCCGAATGAGCTGGAATGGTGTGGGATGAATCACCAGGGGCGTATGAGGGAAGCCTGAAAGTTGCGGCGAGACGGCCGCAATCGTCACCGTTTCGACGGTCTCGGCGGCCGGGTACTTGCGCGATCCGCCGCGCCCGTGTGGACTACGCCCAATGCTGCGCGTACGCGCGCCGCCGAAAGACATTCACCGAACATGAGCAGGAGGCACACCGTGAGCGCGACCGCGGACCACGCGGAGAGCCCGGTCACTCGACTTGGCTTCCAGTCCGAACAGGTGGTCCAGGAGATCGGCTACGACGACGACGTCGATCAGGATTTCCGTGACGCCGTTGAGAAGCACGTCAGTGAACTCGTCGATGAGGATTACGACGACGAGGTCGACGCCGTGATCCTCTGGTTCCGGGAAGAGGACGGTGACCTGACGGATGCGCTGGTCGATGCCATCGAACTGGTCGATGAGAACTCCGTCGTCCTGCTGCTGACCCCCAAGACGGGCCGTGACGGCTTCGTGCAGGCCAGCGACATCAGCGAGGCCGTCGAGACCGCCGGCCTGTCCCAGGCGAAGCCCGTCAAGGTGGGCGACGACTGGACCGCCGTCAAGCTGACGACCCCGAAGGCCGCCGCCAAGAAGCGCTGAGCCGAACCCCCGCAGACGAGCGGACCCGCCCCGCCGACCCGGATCACCCCGAGGTCGGCGGGGCGCGGTCGTTTTCGGGGGCGTACGCGCCCGTCCGCACGGGCCGCTCACCCCATAGGCTGACCCCCGGGACCGGCGGGCTCACCCGAACGGTCCAAAGCACACGTGCGGGAATGCAGGAATGCAGAAACGAAGGGATACGAGAGATGGCCATCGAGGTCGGCGACAAGGCTCCGGACTTCGAGCTCAAGGACAACCACGGCGCCACCGTGCGGCTCTCCGACTTCCGGGGCGAGAAGGCGGTCGTGCTGCTCTTCTACCCGTTCGCCTTCACGGGCGTCTGCACCGGCGAACTGTGCGAGCTGCGCGACCGGCTGCCCCGCTTCCAGAACGACGAGGTCCAGCTCCTCGCCGTCTCGAACGACTCCGTGCCGACCCTGAGGGTCTTCGGCGAGCAGGAGAACCTCGACTACCCCCTGCTGTCCGACTTCTGGCCGCACGGGGAGACCTCCCGCGCCTACGGGGTCTTCGACGAGGACAAGGGCTGTGCGGTCCGCGGCACCTTCATCATCGACAAGGACGGCGTCGTGCGGTGGACCGTCGTCAACGGACTGCCCGACGCCCGTGACCTGAACGAGTACATCGAGGCCCTCGACAGCCTCTGATGCCCTCGGGCAGATTCCGCACCAAAACCGTGTACGAACGGGAACCCGTCACTAGGATCAGAACGTTGATCCGGTAGCAACCGCACGACGGGGCCCCGCCCCAGACACATACCCAATGGAGGACCCGTGGGAGTCAGCCTCAGCAAGGGCGGCAACGTCTCGCTGACCAAGGCCGCGCCTAACCTGACGGCGGTCATCGTCGGTCTGGGCTGGGATGCTCGCACCACCACCGGTGTCGACTTCGACCTCGACGCCAGCGCGATCCTGACCAACGACCAGGGCAAGGTCGCCAGCGACTCGAACTTCGTGTTCTTCAACAACCTGAAGAGCCCGGACGGCTCGGTCGAGCACACCGGTGACAACACCACCGGTGAGGGCGAGGGCGACGACGAGGCCATCAAGGTCAACCTCGCCGGCGTACCCGCCGATGTCGCCAAGATCGTCTTCCCCGTCTCGATCTACGAGGCCGAGGGCCGGCAGCAGAGCTTCGGGCAGGTCCGCAACGCGTACATCCGCGTCGTGAACCAGGCCGACAACACCGAGCTCGCCCGCTACGACCTCTCCGAGGACGCCTCGACCGAGACCGCCATGGTCTTCGGTGAGCTCTACCGCAACGGCGCGGAGTGGAAGTTCCGTGCCATCGGCCAGGGTTACGCCTCGGGCCTGCGCGGCATCGCGCAGGACTTCGGCGTCAACGTCTGAGCCAACAGCAGTCAGTCAGTCCGGCGCCGTGCACTGTGTGTACGGCGCCGGACCGGCTTTGCCACCACATCACGTCGTCCGGGGAGGACCACATCATGGGCGTCACACTCGCCAAGGGGGGCAACGTATCCCTGTCCAAGGCCGCACCGAACCTGACCCGGGTTCTGGTGGGACTGGGATGGGACGCGCGCTCGACCACGGGGGCCGACTTCGACCTCGATGCCAGCGCGCTGCTGTGCAACAGCGGCCGGGTGCTCGGGGACGCGTACTTCGTCTTCTACAACAACCTCAAGAGCCCCGAGGGCTCCGTCGAACACACCGGTGACAACCTCACGGGCGAGGGCGACGGTGACGACGAGTCGATCATCATCGACCTCACCAAGGTCCCGGCGAACGTGGACAAGATCGTCTTCCCGGTGTCCATCCACGACGCGGACGCCCGCCGGCAGAGCTTCGGCCAGGTCAGCAACGCCTTCATCCGCGTGGTCAACATGGCGGACGACCAGGAGTTGGCCCGCTACGACCTGACCGAGGACGCCTCCTCCGAGACCGCGATGATCTTCGGCGAGGTCTACCGGTACGGCGGCGAATGGAAGTTCAGGGCCGTAGGGCAGGGGTACGCGTCGGGCCTGCGGGGCATCGCTCTAGACTTCGGGGTCAACGTTTCGTAAAGCCGTACAAGACGATGGGGTGCCAGTGGTTCTCAAAACCTTCGGCTGGTCGTTCGCAATCACTGCGCTCGGTCTGGTCGCAGCGGTTCTCTACGGGGGGTGGGAGGCTTTCGGGATCGTCGCGATCCTCTGCATCCTCGAGATCTCGCTGTCTTTCGACAACGCGGTGGTCAACGCCGGGATCCTGAAGAAGATGAATGCCTTCTGGCAGAAGATCTTCCTCACCATCGGCATCCTCATCGCCGTGTTCGGCATGCGGTTGGTCTTCCCCGTGGTGATCGTTGCGATCAGCGCCAAGATCGGGCCCATCGAGGCCGTCGATCTGGCCATGAACGACAAGGACATGTACCAACAGCTCGTCACCGACGCGCACCCGTCCATCGCCGCCTTCGGCGGCATGTTCCTCCTGATGATCTTCCTCGACTTCATCTTCGAGGACCGTGACATCAAGTGGCTCGCATGGCTGGAGCGTCCGCTCGCCAAGCTCGGCAAGGTCGACATGCTCTCGGCGTGCATCGCCCTGATCGTCCTGGCCGTGACCGCGATGACCTTCGGCGCCAACGCCCACCAGCACGGTGGCACGCACGTGGACAAGGCGCAGACCGTCCTCATTTCCGGCATCCTCGGCCTGATCACCTACATGGTGGTCGGCGGCCTCTCCGGCTACTTCGAGAACAAGCTGGAGGAAGAGGAGGAGGCCGAGCACGATGCGGAGGAAGAGGCCAAGAAGGCCGGCAAGCCCGTCTCGGCCGTGGCCATGGCCGGCAAGGCCGCCTTCTTCATGTTCCTCTACCTCGAAGTCCTCGACGCCTCCTTCTCCTTCGACGGGGTCATCGGCGCCTTCGCCATCACCAACGACATCGTGCTGATGGCCCTCGGCCTCGGTGTCGGTGCAATGTACGTACGTTCGCTGACGGTCTACCTGGTCCGCCAGGGCACCCTCGACGACTACGTCTACCTGGAGCACGGCGCCCACTACGCCATCGGCGCGCTGGCCGTGATCCTGCTCATCACCATCCAGTACGAGATCAACGAGTTCATCACCGGCCTCGTCGGCGTGGTGCTCATCGGTTGGTCGTTCTGGTCCTCCGTGCGCCGCAACAAGCGCCTGGAACTGGAGGAGGGTGCCGCAGCCGAGGCATGACCCCGGTGACAATGCGGAACGCTCCAGTTGCGGGGCGGCCGGTCGGGTCCACGGACCCGGCGGGCCGCCCCGCTTCCGTACGTGTGAGGGGTTCGTACTCGTGATGAAGCAGGGGGGCAGGGAACCATGGGGTTCTTCGACGGGATCAGGGGCGCGCGTGCCATGGGGTTCGATTCGGGGCACGCCTCGTCGAACGCCATCGAACTGACGAAACGACATCCGACGGTGTCGCTCACCAAGCAGCAGGCCGTCCACGGCAACCTGCGCGTCAACCTCTCCTGGCGGATGCGGACCTCCGACTTCGGTGGGCGCTCCGGACAGGGCGGGCAACTGCTGCGGCACCCGTTCAAGTTGTTCAAGCCCGACATGGTGCAGGCCCACACCCAGGGCATGGTCAACGTCGACCTCGACATGGGCTGCCTGTACGAGCTGACCGACGGCACCCGCGGCGCCGTGCAGCCGCTGGGGAACCTCCTCGGCGACCTCAACGACCCGCCGTACGTGAAGCTCAGCGGCGACGACCGGTTCGGCTCGGCCTCGGGGGAGACGCTCTACATCAACCTCGACCACGCCGAGGACATCAAGCGGCTGCTGGTCTTCGTCTACATCTACGACCAGACCCCGGCCTTCGACCGGACGCACGCCCTGGTCACCCTGTACCCGGTCACCGGGCCGAGGATCGAGATCCCGCTGGAGGAACGGCATCCGCAGGCCCGATCCTGCGCCGTCCTGTCCCTGGAGAACGTCAAGGGCGAGCTGATCGTCCGCCGTGAGGTGAAGTTCGTCTACGGGTTCCAGGCGGAGCTGGACCGCCTCTACGGCTGGGGGCTCCAGTGGGGGCGGGGCTACAAGAGCACCAAGAGCTGACGGGCCGACCGGGCCGCTCGCCGCACCGGCCGAGCCCCCCGACCCCGCGGGCGGGATCGGTGGGGCGCGGCCGGGGGCGCCGTGCGCGTCAGCGGCGGATGAACTGGGGGCCCTGCACCGGCAGCCGGAACGACGGGTCGCCGCCCGGCGTCGGCACCGGGGACACCGGCTGCGGGTACCCGTACGCGGGCTGGACCGCGGGCGGGGCCTGCGTGGGCGGTGCGGGGACCGGCGGGCGCATGGCGGCCGTCTGCTCCGCGGTGGGCCCGTGGCCCGCCGCGGAGGCTCCGGAGGCCGCCGCGGACTCCTCGGAGCCCCCCTCGGCGGCGTTCTCGTCGACGGAGATCCCGTGGTCGGTCGCCAGCCCCACCAGCCCGTCGGAGTAGCCCTCGCCGAGCGCGCGGAACTTCCAGCCGTCGCCCCTGCGGTACAGCTCGCCGCAGATCAGCGCGGTCTCGGCGCCCGTCTCCGGCCGCACGTCGAAGTGGGCCAGCGGTTCGGGGCGGGCGCCGGTCGTCGCGTCGTAGAGCAGGATCCGCAGGTCGTGGACCTTCTCGAAGGGGACGTCCTCGGCCGAGGCGACCACCAGGATCCGGTCCACCGCGGGGGTGACGGCGCGCAGGTCCACCTGGACGGCGTCGGTGAACCCGTCGCCGAGCTGCTTCTTCCCCAGCCGCCACACGGCCCCCGAGGGGTGCCGGGGCTGGTTGTAGAACACGAAGTCCTCGTCCGAGCGCACACGCCCGTCCGCGCCCACGAGCAGCGCCGAGGCGTCCACGTCCGGCACCTCGGGCCCCGTGGACCAGCGCAGCACCGCCCGGACCGCCACGGCGGCCACCGGGATGTTCGAGCCCTTCTGCATCGCGTGCGTCATGCCCGTCATCCTGCCCTCCCGGGCCCGACCGGGACAATGCGGCCCCCCGTAGGGCCTTGTACCGAACGTGCGAGCTGGGCATGGTGCAAGAGGGTTACCTGAACTTCATGTGCTTGAGGAACTCTTGACTCATATTCGTACGTACTATTACCGGCCACGCCAGTTGGGCCGCCGAGGCAGTACGGGGGAAGCACATGCGTCACTTCGGGCACATTTCGCCCAGCGTCCGGAAGGAGCTCTTCCACCAGGAGCCCGCGGAATTCACCCTGGCGTCCCCCGCCCGCACGCTGGCCGCCGCGCTCGGGGCCACCCTCTACAGCCCCGCCACCCGGCCGAACCTGGCCGCCGACATCCGCAAGCAGGCCGGCCTCGGAGTCGTCTCGATGGTCCTCTGCCTGGAGGATTCCATCAGTGACGCGGATGTAGTCGACGGCGAGGAGAACCTCGTACGGCAGTTCGCGGCGCTCGACGCCGAGGGCCCGGACGCGGCGGAACTACCGCTGCTGTTCATCCGCATCCGCACGCCCGAGCAGATCTCCGACCTCGTACGCCGCCTGGGCGGCTCGGTACGAAACCTGGCCGGATTCGTGCTTCCCAAGTTCACGGAGAGCCGTGGCACCGCCTTCCTCGATGCCGTCATCGAGGCCCAGGCCGTGGCCGGGCTGCCCCACCTGTATGCCATGCCGGTGCTGGAATCCCCGGAGCTCCTCCACCTGGAAACCCGGGTCGAGGCCCTCGCGGGCATCTCGCGCACCGTCAACCGCTACCGCGAACACGTCCTGGCCCTGCGCCTCGGCGTGACCGACTTCTGCTCCGCGTACGGCCTGCGCCGCACCCCGGACATGACCGCGTACGACGTCCAGATCGTGGCCGGCGTGATCGCCGACGTGGTCAACGTCCTCAGCCGCGCCGACGGGACCGGCTTCACCGTCACCGGCCCCGTTTGGGAGTACTTCCGCAGCCAGCAGCGCCTCTTCAAGCCGCAGCTGCGCCGCAGCCCCTTCCTGGAGGAGGGCGTGGAGGAACTGCGCACCACGCTGATAGAGCACGACCTGGACGGACTCCTGCGCGAGATCGAACTCGATCGGGCCAACGGGCTGACCGGCAAGACCTGCATCCACCCCGCGCACGTCACCCCCGTGCACGCGCTGTCGGTGGTCTCGCACGAGGAGTTCAGCGACGCCCAGGACATCCTGCGCCCCGAACGCGGAGGCGGCGGGGTGCTGCGATCGGCTTATACGAACAAAATGAACGAAGTGAAGCCCCACCGGGCCTGGGCCGAGCGCACCATGCAGCGCGCCGAGGCCTTCGGTGTGGCGAGGGAGGAGGTCGGCTTCGTCGACCTCCTCGCGGCCGGGCTCCAGGTGTGAGCCGGCCGGTGACGACGGAGTTTCCTACGGAGAAGGGCAAGACGATCGACGAGGTGTGGTCGGGAACCTGGGTCGCGGACCGGCTGGGCGTAGCCCTGGAAGCGGGCGGCGACCCGGCGCAGCCACCGCTGGACGAACTGCTCGGGCTCGCCCTGCGACGCAACCCCAAGCGCGCCCACCTGCTGGTGTCGCAGGTGCTCGGCAAGCACGTCCCGCAGTCCCCGTCGGTCGTCCACGCCGCCGGGTACGGCCTCGGCGAGCGGGTACGGGAGCTGCTCGGCGCCGAAGCGGCCGCCTCCGCGGTGGTCCTCGGTTACGCCGAGACCGCGACCGGCCTCGGGCACTGCGTCGCCGACGGCCTGGGCACCGCCCCCTACCTGCACTCCACCCGACGCCCCGTACCGGGCGTCGCGCCCGCCGGCGGCTTCGAGGAGGCGCACTCGCACGCCACCTCGCACCTGCTCCTCCCCGAGGACCCGCGACTGCTCGCCGGCAGCGGGCCCCTCGTCCTCGTCGACGACGAGTTCTCCACCGGCAACACGGTCCTGAACACCATCCGGGACCTGCACGCCCGCCACCCCCGCCGGCACTACGTGGTCGTGGCCCTCGTGGACATGCGCTCGGCCGCGGACCGCGACCGGCTGACCGATTTCGCCGCAGAGCTCGGCGCCCGCGTCGACCTGATCTCCCTGGCGGCCGGGACGGTCTCCCTCCCCGAGGGGGTCCTGGCCAAGGGGCAGGCCCTGGTCGAGCGGTACGAGAGCGCCGGGGAGGCCGCCTCGGGTGGTGCCGGTGGTGCCGGTGCTTCGGGTGGTCCCGTTCCCGCCGCCGCTCCCGTCGGGCGGGTCGCGCTCGACTGGCCCGACGGCGTCCCCGACGGCGGGCGGCACGGCTTCACCCCCGCGCACCGCGCCGCCCTGGAGGCGGCCCTGCCCGGGGTCGCCCGCCGGCTCGCCGACGCGCTGGGCGCGGAGCCCGGGCGGGTCCTCGTACTCGGCAACGAGGAGCTGATGTACGCGCCGCTGCGGCTCGCGCTGGCCCTGGAGCAGTCCGGCGCGGCGGCCGAGGTGCGGTTCTCCACCACGACCCGCTCGCCCGTGCTGGCCGTCGACGACCCCGGCTACGCCATCCGCACCCGGCTCGTCTTCCCCGCCCACGACGCCCCGGCGGACGGTCCCGGCGACCGGTACGCCTACAACGTCGCCCGCACGGACGGGACCGGCTTCGACACCGTCGTCGCCGTCGTCGACTCGGCCGGTGACACCCCCGAGCTGCGCACCGGCCTGCTCGCCGCCCTCGCCCCGCACACGGGCCGGGTCCTGCTGGCCGTCGTACCGTCGTACGTACCGCCGACCCGCGCGGTGCCGTCCCACGCGCCGTCGTCCCCTGCACAGTCGTCCCACGCACCGTCGTCCCACGCATCCGACCGGCGGGAGCCGACCATGTCCGAGCCGATCCTCCCCGAGCCGCTGCGCGGCCCGGCCTTCTCCTCGTACGCGGCGCAGGACGTCGGCTGGCTGCTGCAGGACCTCTCGGGGGTGGAGCTGGAGGCCCCCACCGAGGAGCGCGAGGAGGCCATCCAGGCGGGCGGCGCGCACTACGCCGAGTCCCTGCCGGTCGAGTACCAGCCCTCCGAGGGCTACCAGGAGCTCTACCGCAGCGCCCTGGCCGCCTCCGCGACCCGGATAGCCCGAGCGGTCGGGACCGTCACCGAGACCGTGCTCGCCGAACGCTCGCCCTCCCCGGTGCTGGTCTCCCTGGCCCGCGCCGGCACCCCCGTCGGCGTGCTGATGCGCCGCTGGGCCCAGGTCCGGCACGGCCTGGACCTGCCGCACTACGCCGTCTCCATCGTGCGCGGCCGCGGCATCGACACCAACGCCCTGCGCTGGCTGGCAGCGCACCACGACCCCGCCGACGTCGTCTTCGTGGACGGCTGGACCGGCAAGGGCGCCATCACCCGGGAACTGAAGGACGCCCTCGCCGCGTTCCCGGGCTTCGACCCGGAGATCGTCGTCCTCGCGGACCCCGGCTCCTGCGTGCGCACGTACGGCACCCGCGAGGACTTCCTGATCCCCTCGGCCTGCCTGAACTCCACCGTCTCCGGACTGGTCTCGCGTACGGTGCTGAGGTCCGACCTGGTCGGACCCGCCGACTTCCACGGCGCGAAGTTCTACCGCGAACTCGCCGGAGCCGATGTCTCCGTCGGCTTCGTCGACGCCGTCGCGGCCCGCTTCGACGCCGTCGCCGACGCCGTCGACGACGAGGTCAAGGAACTGCTCGCGGCCGACCGCACCCCCACCTGGGTGGGCTGGGCGGCAGTCGAGCGGATCAGCGAGGAGTACGGCATCCACGACGTGAACCTGGTCAAGCCCGGCGTCGGCGAGACCACGCGGGTGCTGCTGCGCCGCGTCCCGTGGAAGATCCTCGCCCAGCGCGGAGCCGGCGCCGACCTGGACCACGTACGTCTGCTCGCCGAGCAGCGCGGGGTTCCGGTCGAGGAGGTCGACGGACTGCCCTACACGTGCGTAGGACTCATCCACCCCCGATTCACGCGCGGCGCCACGGGCGCCGACGGAAAGGCCGTGTCCGCCAAGTGACTGTCCTCGTAGCCAGTGACCTCGACCGTACGCTCATCTACTCGTCGGCCGCCCTCGGCCTGACCATGCCCGACCCGGTGGCCCCGCGGCTGCTGTGCGTCGAGGTGCACGAGAGCAAGCCGCTGTCGTTCATGACGGAAACGGCGGCCGCCCTGCTGGCGGAGCTGACCGAGAACCCCGCGGCGGTCTTCGTCCCCACGACGACCCGGACCCGCAAGCAGTACCAGCGCATCCGTTTCCCCGGCCGCCCGGCCCCGTACGCGATCTGCGCCAACGGCGGCCAGCTGCTCGTGGACGGCGTCCCCGACCGGGACTGGCGGCGGGCCGTGGCCGGACGCCTCGCGCAGGAGTGCGCCCCGCTGGAGGAGGTCCACCAGCACCTCCTCGCGGTGTCGGACCCGGCGTGGCTGCGCAAGGCGCGGATCGCCGAGGACCTGTTCGCCTACCTGGTCGTCGAGCGGGCCCTGGTCCCCGAGGAATGGCTGAAGTCCCTCGCCGAGTGGGCCGAGGCGCGCGGCTGGGGGGTCTCCCTCCAGGGCCGCAAGATCTACGCCGTCCCGCGTCCCCTCACCAAGAGCGCGGCGATGGCCGAGGTCGCCCGCCGCACGGGGGCGACCACGACCCTCGCCGCGGGCGATTCCCTCCTGGACGCCGACCTGCTGCTCGCGGCGGACCGCGGCTGGCGGCCGGGACACGGTGAGCTGGCCGACGCGGGGTGGACGGCGCCGTCGGTGACCGCGCTGACGACGGCCGGTGTGCTGGCGGGTGAGGAAATCATCCGCGCGTTCGGCGGGACGGTTGCGACACTGACCGCATGACCAAGGGCAACAGCACCAAGATCACTGACGAGCTCTACCAGTACGTCCTGGCGCACAACCCCCCGCTGGACGCCGTCCAGCGGGGGCTGGTCGCCACGACCTACGAGAAGTTCCCGCAGTCGGCGGGCATGCAGTCCGCGGAGGAACAGGGGCCGCTGCTGGCCTTCCTCGTCCGGCTGACGGGCGCCCGGCACGTCGTGGAGGTGGGCACCTTCACCGGCTTCTCCGCCCTGTCCATGGCCCAGGCGCTCCCGGCCGACGGCCGCCTCATCGCCTGCGACGTGTCGGAGGAATGGACGGCGTACGGCCGGGAGGCCTGGGAGGCGGCGGGCGTCGCCGACCGCATCGACCTGCGCATCGCCCCCGCGCTCGACACGCTCCGCGCGATGCCGGAGCACGAGCACATCGACCTGGCGTACGTGGACGCGGACAAGCAGAGCCAGATCCTCTACTGGGAGGAACTCGTACCGCGGCTCCGCCCGGGCGGCCTGATCGTCACGGACAACACCCTCTTCCACGGGACCGTCCTCGACGAGTCCCCCGGGAGCCGGGGCGCGAGCGTGCACGCCTTCAACGAGCACGTCGCGGCCGACACCAGGATGGAATCCGTCCTGCTGGCGATCTCGGACGGGCTCACGCTGTCGCGCAAGCGGTAGCCGTAGCCCTAGCCGTGCTCCTGCCCTGGCCTGGCCTGGCCTCCCCTGGCCTCCCCTGGCCTCCCCTGGCCTCCCCTGGCCTGCCCGGGTCCGACCGGATCCGGGCAGGGGTCGGCGGCCAGGGCAGGCAGCCGGGGTGGGATCAGCCGCAGGCGCCGCCGCCGCAGCAGCCGCCCCCGCCGCCGCCCATCGCGGGCGCGGGAGCGGCGGAGCCGCCGCTGCTCCCGCCGACTGCGACGGCGGAGAGCAGCTTGACGGTGTCGGCGTGACCGGCGGGGCAGTCGGCGGGAGCGGAGGACTCGGCCATGGGACGGCTGACCTCGAAGGTGTCGTCGCAGGTCCGGCAGCGGTACTCGTAACGGGGCATGCGGACCAGGCTATGCGGCCGGACGGCATCCCGGTATCCCCGAGCCCCTGGACACACCGTCGGCGGCGCCGGGCAGGCCGCCGGGGCTACCGGCCCGGATTCCCCCGGCCCGCCGCCCGCGCCTCCCGCGCCGCCTGTTCGGGGTGGCGGGCGCGCCAGTACGGATTGTCGTGCGGCAGGGCGCTGCCCACCCGCCCGTACATCCCGAACCACATCAGCATCACGCCGACAACGAAACTGAACAGCACGTTCTGGATCTTGAAGGCCAGGAAGTTCAGCCCGGTGTCCAGCAACGCGAGGTTCACGAACCCGCTCGCGATGAACAGCAGGCCCAGCACGATGTTCAGGGTCGACGCGAAGTTCCCGCCCACCACCATCCCGGCGAACAGCAGCAGACCGACCAGGATCGACAGCACGCTGAGCGCGCCGTTCGTATTGAGGCCCGCGACCGTGTCCCCGCCGGTGTCGAAGAACCCGACCCGGTCGATCAGCCCCAGGACCCCGAACACCACCAGGAGCAGACCGGTCAGCCCCGCCCCCACCCGGTACACCTTGCTCAGCTTGTGGTCGACGGGGAGGTGCTCGTTCAGCCGGGCCCCCACCGGCCGGGGGATGCGCGGCGCCGCGTGCGAAACCATCACGGCCTCCTCTGCCTCGGGCCGTACGTCCCTCCAGCATCCGCCGACCGGGGGTGGGGGACAACCGGGAGGGGGAGGGGCGGGGGTGGGCCGGGGTGCGTCGGGGGCGGGGGCTGCCGTGCTCGGTCGTGCCGCGCTCGGTCGTGCCGTGCTCGATCATGCCGCGCTCGGTCGTGCCCGGCGTGGGCTTGTCGGGGGCGGGCCTGCCCGGCGCGGGGCTGTCGGGCTCGGACGTTCCGGGTCCGCTTCGGGCGTGGCACGTCGCGGTCGGCGGCCGGGCATCGCCGCGCGCGGCCGGGTCAGGCGTGGCCGCGTTCCGCCCGGATGTCGTTCACGACCCGGTTCACCGCAGTCCGTACGTCCTCCATCTCCTGGAGGAACGCCCAGTAATCCGGGTGTCGCCCCTCCAGACCGGCGAGGGCCCGCTCGACCCGAGCCACCGACTCGTCCAGCGGCCGTGCGTGCCGGGGATCGGGCACGCTGCGGCCCGCCATCGCCAGGCGCTGCGCGTCCCGGATCGCGAACCGCGTCCGCTGCACCTCCGCCCGTGGGTCCCGCGCCACCGCCTCCAGCCGGTCCAGGCGGTCCTGCGCCGCCGACACCGCTTCGTCCGTGGCGTCCAGGGAACCCCGTACCGCCTCGATGGCCGCCCCCACGTCCGCCCACCGCTGCTCGTCCCGCGCCCGGGCGGCCTCCGCCAGCCGGTCCTCGGCCCGCGCGACGTCCCGTACCGCCTCGTCAGGGACCTGCTGGAGGTCCTGCCAGCACGCGGCGCTGAACCGCCGCCTCAGCTCGCTGAGCACCGGATCCACCCGGTCCGCCCGGTTGCGCAATGCCTGGGCCCGGGTCCGCAGGCTGACCAGCCGCCGGTCGATCTCCGCCGCGCGCTCCGGGAGCCGCTCCGCCTCGGCCCGTACGCCCTCCGCGTCACGCAGGATCCGGTCGGCCCGCTGCACGGTCTCCTGCACCCCGTGCTGCGCCGCCCCCTGGTTCAGCTTCGTCAGCTCGGGGCCCAGCGCCGCGAGCCGCGCCGCCAGGTCATCGGCCCGCATGCCCTTGGCGCGGACCGAGTCCAGCGCGTCACTCGCCGCGAGCAACGCCGCCCTGGCCCGCTCCCGGGCCGGCGCCACCCGGGCCAACTGTGTCTCCGCCTTGTCCAGCAGGGGCTGCAGCCCCTGCGCGAACCGCTCCAGTTCCCCCTGGGCCCGCACCAGCTCGTCCCGCGCCCGCGTCAGCTGCTCCCGTGCCTGCGCGGCGACGGACCCCTCCAGATCGACCCGGTCCAGGTCGTGCGCGTCCACCGCCTCGATGTACACCTGACTCACCTGGTCGATGCGCACCCCCAGCGCGGCGAACCCCTCGGTGGCCTGCCGCGCCGCCGGCGACCCGTCCGCCGCGGCGATGGTCTCGATCGAGATCCGCAGATCCCGCTGCGCAGTGTCCAGCTCGTAGAACGCGGCCGCCGCGGCATCCTTCGCCGCCTGCGCGTCCGCCCGTCGACTCTCGTCCCGCCCGCCGAACCACCGCCGGGATGCCGTCGTCACAATCCCTCTCCCGTGCCCCGTCCGCCATGCCCCGGTCCATTCTCCCCCACGGGAACGGGTTTGCGTGGGGGGTGCGCCCTCCATGTAGGCTGTCCACTCATCCACGGGTGCGTAGCTCAGGGGTAGAGCGCTGCTCTTACAAAGCAGATGTCGGCGGTTCGAAACCGTCCGCGCCCACCAGCAAAAAGGCCCCCCGCCGATCATGGCGGGGGGTCTTTTTCGTTACCTCTTGACGGTGGTTGTCCCTTCGGGATGCATCGTCGAAGCATCCACGAACTCCGGTGTTCCGTCGAGGTGGGTGCGGGGGTGGCCGTGGCGGGGTTCGGTTCGGGGGCCCGGCCGTTCGGGGGACATGAGGGCTCCGCCGGGGGGTGTTCGGTCCGTCGGGGCATTCCTTGATGGAACGGAAGGGAGACGTCGTGCCGCTCTATCTATCGAGGTTCAGCTACACGCCGGAGACGTGGGCGAGGTTGACCGGTCACCCCGAGGACCGCTCGGAGGCCGCTCGGTCGTACATCGAGTCCGTCGGCGGGAAGCTCCACGGATTTTGGTACGCCTTCGGAACTCACGACGGATACAACCTTTGGGAGGCGCCGGACAACGTGTCCATGGCCGCGGTCGCCCTGGCGATCAGCGGGGGCGGCGCGCTCAGCTCGTTCGAGACGACGGTCCTGCTGACCGTCGATGAGACGTTGGATGCGCTGCGCACGGCCGAAGGGATCCGGTACCGGGCTCCTGGCGCCTAGGGGCTGCCGTCGAACTCCCGTCGTCGCCCGTGAGGCAGACGGGAGTTCGACGACGGGCCCTGGCGGGCCGGGGTCTTGGTTCCGGGCTCGTTCGGGTCGGTGATGGGCGGGCGCCGTTGGGTGGCCTCGGGTTGCCGGGCAAGCGCGCGGGTGTCGGACGAGGTGGCGGTCGGTTCCCGTGGAGCGGGTCGGCGGAGCCCCAGCCGACCCTCATCGCGGTGAGGAGCGGTCTTGGTGGGAGGAGGCCGCGTCCGGGTGCACGTGCTCCTCGTCGGGCCCTTCGGTGCCGAGGTCGAGCGGCGGCCGGGTCGGCTTCGGGCCGTGGCGGCGGATCAGGTCGGTCCGGAGGTCGTATGCCTTGGGGAGTCGGCCTGCGGTGGCCGGGAGGTCCCTCTTGGCGCGGCGGATGGGCAGGACGGCGTTGCCGTCGGCGGCGATCAGGGTGCGGCCTTGCGGGCGTAGGGGAACCGCCCCGTCGATGGGTGCCGGGCCGGCGGCGGGGGTCTCGTACCGCGCCGCGTGGAGTCCGTGACCGTACGTCTCCCGCATGGGCGTGCCGACCTGGTTCGTGGGCCGGCCGGGACCGTCTCGGTCGGCCGGCCCGGAGTGACATCGAAGCCGGCGTGCGGCGCCTTCCCCCGCGTTGTTCAGAACGCCGAGCCGCCTCCTCCCCACGGTGCGGGGGTGTGTGGATGACGCGGAGGGGGACGAGAAGGCCCCCCGTCGGTTACGGCGGGGGGCTTGGGGTCAGGCGTTGGGGCGCTTGCCGTGGTTGGCCTTCTTCTTCTTGCGGGCGCGGCGCTTGTTTCCTCGCTTGGCCATGGAGCGTCTCCCTCATCACGGACAATTCGGGCGTTCGTCAGTCTAGGTCGGGGTGCGACGGCCCGCATCAGGGGCGTGTGGGTTTCCCGCGTCGGAGCGAGGGGATCCCCGGGGTGGGGGTGGTGGACGTGACCGGGGTGGGGGAGTGGCTCTGGGTGATCGGGGCGGGGGTGCTGTCGGCCGTCGCGCTGGTGGTGTTCGGGCGACTGGACGCCGACCGGTTCGAGAGGAGACGGGACAGGGAGCGGGCGCGGCTGCTGGCCTCGCTGGCCGCGGAGCCCGAGAGTGGGGAGCGGCCGAGCGCGCGGGACCCGCGCTTCGTGGACGCCGGTGCGAACCGGTCGGGGCCTGCCGAACTGGGCGACCGGCGGGACGACTTCACGCCGATCCTCGTCGAGTACTACGCCTACGGGCTGACCCAGGCCCGCAGCAGCTTCGCGACCAGTCAATTGTTCGCCGCGGTCGGTGCGGCCGTCCTGCT
This sequence comes from Streptomyces sp. Isolate_45, assembly GCF_024721315.2. GTDB lineage: Bacteria > Actinomycetota > Actinomycetes > Streptomycetales > Streptomycetaceae > Streptomyces. The sequence goes on along the minus strand of NZ_JANFAK020000035.1, from coordinate 17,066 downwards.
CTTCGGGGTCGGGCTGGCGGTCTGGAAGGCGGAGGGCACGGGGGACGCGTACATCGGGGTGGTGACGAGCTCGGTCGGGCTGGTCGTCACCCTGGTCGGGCAGCTGTTCCACCGGCGGGCGGACATCGCCCTGCGGCACATGGCCGCGCAGACCGCCTCCCTCCGGGAGGACCGGCGGGCCGCCGAGAGCACGCAGCAGGCCATCGGATTGCTGGAGGAGGTCGCCGATCCGGAGCTGAGGGCCCGGCTCCAGGCTGGGTTGATCATGAAATTGTCCGGGGCCGAGCTGCCGCGGTAGCGCCATAGTGGAGGTATGTGCCGTTCCATTAAGACCTTGCGCCCGCCCGCCATCCCCGAGAAGGCCACCGAGGAGGAGATCCGCGCGGCCGCGCTCCAGTACGTACGGAAGGTGTCCGGGTTCCGTGCGCCCGCCGCGCACAACCGGGAGGTTTTCGACGACGCCGTGGACGCCGTGGCGGAGGCGACGAGACTGCTGCTCGACGGGGTGCACGTACGGGGCCGGGCCACCGCCGAGGCCACGGCCGACGCCTGACCGCCACCGCCCGGCCCTCGCCGGGCGGCCCGTCGTAGCCCCGGGCGGGGTGCCTCCGGCCGGGACGTTCCGGCCGGGGCGGGCCGCGTCGGGTGACGATGGGCGGGGCGGGGCCGGTGTCGGTCCTGCGGATGGATGGTGGCCCGGTGGGGTGGCTCGGGGTCGCCGGGCCGTTCCCCGCCGGGTCAGCCGATGGACGCCGAGCGGCGGCGCAGGACCCAGACGCCGGCGCCGAGGGCGCCCGCGGCGAGCGCCCCGCCGATGGCGATCTGCGCGCTGCTGATCGATCCGACGCTGCCGCCCAGGCCGCCGCGGGCGGCGCCGGAGGCGACCTGGAGGGCGACGGTGACGCGCTGGCCGCCCGCGCCGCCGCATTCGAAGGTGACGGGGTGCGAGCCGGCGACCGCGTCGCGGTAGACGGTGGCAGCGCCGAAGAGGTTGGTCGCCTCCAGGTTGCCCGGGGTCAGTGACACGTCGCCGAAGGCCCGGGAGGTCGCCCGGCCGGTCTTGGTGCCGCAGCCCTCGATGTTGAGGCTGACGCGGGCGCCGGGGGCGACGGTCCCGGGGGAGACGGTGGCGAAGGGGGCGGCGGAGGCGAGTGTGGCCGGGGCGACGGCCGCGACGGCGAGTGCCGCGGCGGCGACCCCTGCCAGGCGGTGCCGGTTGCGGGTGCGGGTCATGGAGAGAACTCCTCGGGCTCCTCGAAACGGCGCGGCCAGGGCACGGATGTGACGCGGATTCGGTTGCGCGCCGTGCTCTGGACGCTAGAAGCCCTGCCGGGACGCGGCGATCCCTGCCGGGTGAACGGGTGACCGAGTGCCCCACTCGGGCTACTCCGGTGCCGGCCTGGTCGTGCCGGCCCGGCCCCCGGCTGCCTGGCCGCGCTGCCCGCGCTGCCCGGCCGCGCCGCTCGATGGGGTGCGGGCTTTGGGCGTCGGGGGGTGGGCGGACCGGTCGGTGGGTGTGTCCGTGTCCGGGTGGCGGTTGTCCGGAGGATGGCGGGGCGCTCACGCCGGTGCCGCGTTCGGGTCGGCGCGGGGGAGGTGGCCGGCCCGTGGTTCGGGTGGAGTGGGGGCGCTCTACGTTGCCGGGGCGGGGGACTCCGGGGGGCGGCGGATGAGGTAGGCCGCGAGGGAGCCCGCTGCGAACAGGGCGATCAGGGAAACCGCGCCGCCGAGCCAGGTGGTGCCCAGCCACTGTGTGCCGTAGTAGCCCAGAGCCACGCTGTAGCCGGCCCAGCTCATGCCCGCCAGTACCGACCAGGGCAGGAATTCCATCACCTTGCGCTGGGTCTTGCCGGCGCCCAGGGACACCACCGAGCGGCCCGCCGGAGCGAATCGGGCGATCACCACCAGGGCGCCGCCGCCCCTGGCCAGCGCCGAGCCGAGGCGTTCGTGGGCCCGGGTCAGGCGGCGCGAGCGGGCGATGGCCCGGTCCAGTCGGGCCCCGCCGCGCCTCGCCAGCCGGTACGCGGCCATGTCGCCCAGTACGGAGGCGGTCGTGGCGATCACCAGCAGCGCCAGGATGTCCGGTACCTCGGCGGGAGCGCCCGCGGCCGCCGCGGCCGCCGCGGCCATGATCACCAGCATGCCGCTCGGCAGCACCGGGAGGAACACGTCGAGCACGACCGACACCGCCACCACGACGTAGATCCATGGGCTCGCGGTCAGCGACCCCAGCGTCTCAAGCAAAGCGGAACTCCCCAGTCCGAAGCGCCGCGTCGTCGCGGGGAGCGGCAGGGGCGGCTTGACAGCCATACAGCGTACGCCCGGAGCCCGATTCGCGGAGCCGCGGGGCCGCCGCGATACCGGGGCTCAGGGCCGCCCCGACCCGGGCTGGGCCGGGGCGCCGCAGTCCGTGCCCGTCGTACGGGAGGTGGCCGGTGTTACTCCGCATCGGTGAGTTCACGGTCCAGCACGGTCACCAGGCGAGCCCCCGACCGACCCTTGCGGGTCTGGTCCAGCCGTAGCCGGGCGTCCCGGCCCACCAGTGCCAGCGTCATCAGCTGATTGCCGAACCACGGGCCGCCCGTACGTCGCCAGCTCAGCGGCGGCCGCCCCGTCCGGCCGTGGCGGGAGAAGCCCCGCCCCAGCCACCGACCCACCCGCGACCAGCCCAGCCGGAAGCCAAGCTTCACCGCCGTGTGGATGGAGTTGTGGACCGGCGAACAGGTCAGCTGGAACACCCGCGAGGTGCTGGGTATTCGGGGCTCGGCCACGTACGCGTGGTGGACGTCCCCCGAGAGCACGCACACCGTCGCAGGGGCGCGCGGGCCCGTCCCGACCTCCTCGATGAGATCGCTCAGCGCCTCGAACGAGCTGGGGAACGCGGCCCAGTGCTCCAGATCGCTGCGCCGCCTCAGGTCCTCACCTATGCGCGCCCACCGGGGACCCCGCTCGCCCCGGCACAGCGCGGCGTTCCACACCTCCGCGTCGTGGATGAGCGGCGGCATCAGCCAGGGGAGCGAGGACCCGATCAGCAGGTGGTCGTACCCGCCGTGGCCGGAGAGGGCGTTCTCCCGGAGCCAGCTCTGCTCCGCCGGGTCGAGCATGGCCCGGCCGTCCTCGGCCAGTACCCGGGCCGCCCGGGTGTCGACCATCAGCAGCCGGGTCCGGCCGAAGTCCCGCCGGTAGCTCCAGCGCACCGAGGCCGGGTCGGCGTCCGCTCGCGCGGCGAAGGTGCGCAGCACATCAGTGCCGTCCGGGGTGTCCCGTACCGCCGCGTACAGCGGGTCGGCGGCGAGTTCGGCGGGGGAGAGGTTCCCGAGGTGCTGGTGCACCCAGTACGACATCAGCCCGCTGAGCACCCGCTCCGGCCACCAGGGCGTCGCGCGCATCTCCGCGAGCCATGCCGCGCTGGTGTTCCAGTCGTCGATCACGTCGTGGTCGTCGAATATGTGCAGGCTGGGAACGGTCGACAGCAGCCAGCGGATCTCGGGGTCCAGCCAGGACTCGTAATAGAGCCGGGTGTACTCCTCGTAGTCCGCGACCTGCGCACCCGGTGCCTCGCGCAGGTCGCGGCGGGCCGCGAGCCACCGCCGGGTGTCCCGGGACAGTTGGTCGGCGTAGACCTGGTCGCCGAGCAGCAGCAGTACATCCGGCCGGATGGCTTCCGGATCCGCCGCCAGTTGGGCCGCGAGCGTGTCGAGGGCGTCGGCGCCGTGCGGTCCGCGTTGGTCGGCGGGCGGTGCGGCCTGTCGGCAGGAGCCGAAGGTGACCCGCAGCCCCGGCGCGGGTCGGCCGGAGCCGCCGCCCACTGCCGGCGTGCTGACGGTGCTCGGAGGGAAGCCGCTGTCGGCCACGGGCCAGACGAGGACCCCGTCGAGCAGGACCTCGTAGGTCGTGGTGGTACCCGGCGTCAGGCCGGTCACGGGCACGAGCGCGTAGTGGTGTCCCGACACCTGGAACGTGCGGGTGCTGCCGCCGGCCCCGTCGGCACAGCGCACCTCGGCGGTACACGGGCGGTCCGCCTCCACCCATATGGTGGCGGAGCCCCCCGTGTCCCAGTCCACGTATCGCAGCAGCGGCCCCAGACGCAGTCCTGCCATCCCCATCCCCCTTGTCGGCATCCCCTGTGATCACGGTACGGGGTGGAGGGCGGGCGTGGCCTCCCCCTGGCGGGGGAGAAACGGCCGGTTCGGGTGAGGGGTCAGCAGCCGTTCAGGACGTTCGTCAGGGCGGTCTTCTCGGTGGCGTCCATGCGCAGGCCCCAGTACTGCTTCACCTGGACCCACATGCGGGCGTAGGTACAGCGGTAGGCGGTTCGCGAGGGCAGCCACTTGCCGGGGTCGAGGTCGCCCTTGGCCTGGTTGACGTTGTCCGTGACCGCTATGAGTTGCGGGCGGGTGAGGTCGTTGGCGAATTGCTGGCGCTTGGTGGTGGTCCAGGAGTTGGCGCCCGATCGCCAGGCCTCGGCGAGCGGGACCATGTGGTCGATGTCGATGTCGGACGCGGCCGTCCAGGTGGCGCCGTCGTACTCGGAGTACCAACTTCCGCTGACGGCGGCGCAGGACGAATCCTGGACGACGTTCACGCCGTCCCGCTTGAGGACGGTCTCGCGGGTGTTGCAGGCGCCGGAGACCGTGCTCCAGTGGGGGAACAGGTCGCGGCTGTAACCGCTGGTGGAGCCTTCGGCCGCGGGCGTGACCGTGGCCAGGTAGGCGCGGGCGGCCGAGGCGCTGATGGGGGCGGGGGGAGCCGCCAGGGCTCCGGGGGCGTTGACGAGCGAGGTGAGCGAGGCGAGGGCGACCGCCGACGCGAGGACTCCCGCGCGGCCGATGCGACGCGCGTAGAGGGAGGGCATGCGGAAGGAAGCGAGGGCCATGAGGGCTCCGTGGGTGCGGGGGGTGGTGGCCGTGCTGCCCCGGCGGGACGCGGCCATGTTGGCGCCGTGAGGTGTCGTCAGGGTGGGCGCCAGGTGACAGGGTGCCGACATGCGCACGTCACATCAAGCCGTTCAAGCCCCTTCACTCAAGGGGAAGTTGCGATTCCGCGCACAGTGGTGGGGGCAAGGCGGGGCCAAACTCGCATTCGGGGTGCCCGGGGTGCCCGGGGTGCCCGGGGTGCCCGGGGCGCCCCGGGGTGGCCGCGTGAGTGGTCGGCGGTGGGATTTTCGGCCGTCGTCTTCCTGGGCCGGGCCGGCCTCGCGAGCGATGGGCGGAATCGCGGTGGGGCGGGCGAGAGGGCGCGGTTCCGGGGTGTTGTCCGTTCTCCCCGTGCCGGGTGACTACGGGCAACCGGGTCCGGGCGGATGGGGACATGGCGGCGGCCCGCCGGGAAAATCCCTTGTGGTCGACGGGGCGTCGAGGTCACGCTCGGCGGCGTGATCACACCTGTGCCCGACAGCCGTTTCGGCTGGTCCAACATGTTCGTCCACCCCGATGACGACGCCCGCTCGGACGGTGGCTTCCAGGGGGAACGGGACGTCCTCGTCGGCTATTTGCGCGACCAGCGGCTCACCTTGGAGATGAAGTGCGCCGGCCTCGACGCCGAGGGGATGGCCCGCCGGTCGGTGGCGCCGTCGAACCTGTCGCTCCTGGGGCTGGTGCGGCACCTCGCGGGCGTCGAACAGTACTGGTTCCGGCAGGTCATGGCGGGGGAGCGGATACGCCGTCACTACCGCTCGGCGGACGACCGCGACGGGGAGTTCACCGGTGCGCTCGGCGACCCGGAGGTCGTCGCGGACGCGTGGGCGACCTGGCGGCAGGAGGTCGCCTTCGCCGAGCGGCTGGTGGCAGCGGCCCCTGACCTCGACGTCACCGGCGGCGGTGGCGAGGAGCCGATGCAACTGCGCGAGGTCCTCGTGCACATGGTCGAGGAGTACGCGCGCCACAACGGCCATGCGGATCTGCTGCGGGAGTGCGTCGACGGGCGCGTGGGGCAGTAGCGGTGGCGGTAACCGCGGTGGGCGCCGTGGCGGAGGGGCTGCCGCGCGTGACTCCGGAGCCGTGGGGGTGTGCGCGGTGCGGGTGTGGCGGTGCCGTGGTGGGTCGCGCGGTGCGCGGAGCCGACTGGTCCCGCCGCGTCGGGCCGGGCCGTGCCGCGGTCCGTCGGGGCGGGTGGGGCGGGCGGGCTGTTTTGTGGAGGGTTCAGGCGGTGGGCGGGGTGAGGGTGAGGTGGATGGCGCCGTCCGGGGTGGTGTCGACGTGGACCGAGGTCAGGTCGGCTACGTGGGCCGTCGGGCCGTGCGCGGCCGCGCGGGGGCCGATGCCGATCACGCGCATGCCGGCGGCGAGGCCCGCGGCGATTCCCGCGCCGGAGTCCTCGAAGACGACGCAGTCGGCCGGGTCCACCCCCAGTTCGGCGGCGCCCTTGAGGAAGCCCTCGGGGTCGGGCTTGCTGGCCGAGACGGATTCGGCGGTCACCTGTATCCGCGGCATCGGCAGTGCGGCGGCCGTCATCCGGGCCGCTGCCAGTGCGGCGTCGGCGGAAGTGACCAGGGCGTGCGGCAGGGAGTCGATGGCCGCCATGAACTCGGCGGCGCCGCCGACGGGGACCACGCCGTCGGTGTCGGCGGTCTCGCGGGCGAGCATCACCGTGTTCTCGGCGTAGTTGAGCTCCATCGGCCGCTCGGGAAGCAGGATGGCCATCGTGGCGTAGCCCTGGCGGCCGTGGACCACCTTCAGCGCCTCGTGCGGGTCCAGCCCGTGCGACACCGCCCACTCGCGCCAGCAGCGTTCGACCACGGCGTCGGAGTTGACGATGGTGCCGTCCATGTCCAGCAGCAGGGCCTTGGCGGTCAGGACGACGGGGGCGGTGGTGGTGCTGGCCGGCATGGGAGGGGCTCCAGACGGGGCGGGAAAAGAGAACAAGTGGTTCCGTCCACCGGTCAGGGATTGAGGACGGAACCACTTTGTTCCTACAAGATACAAAACTCTGGAGGGTCCGCGCCACCACGAGGGACGTGACCTATCCCTCCAAAGCCCGCCGGGTCGCCGGCCCGTATACGCCCCAGGGGTCGTCCTGGATGCCGAACTCCATCTGGAGGTCCTCCACGGCGTTACGGACGGAGCGGCCGAACCTGCCGTCGAGCCTGCCGCCGTACAGGCCCTGCTCCGCGAGGAGCCGCTGCAGCTTCTCCACCTCGGCGCCGGAGTCCCCGTACCTCAGCGTCGGCGCCTGAGCCGGCGGCGACGGAGCGGGTGACGACGGGCCGGCGGAGCGGCTCGCGGAGGCCGACGGGGTCGTGCTGGGCGGAGACGACGAACGGGACGTGCTGGGCGAGGCGGACGGCGACGCGGAGCGCGACGCGCTGGGCGACGCGGACCGCGAAGCGGACGCGGACGGGCTCGGCGTCGGGCTCGACGCCTCCTGCGAAGGCCCGGTCGGGTCGACCGGAACCACGCTGGCCGCGGGGGCCGACGGCTTCTGGTCCGTCAGTGCCCTGTCCTCCGCCCCGGAGCCGGTGAACCCCAGGGCCACGGCCACCGCACCGGCCACGACCAGTGCGCCGGCGCCGGCCAGCAGGGGCAGCAGCCGCCGGGACCGCCTGCCGGTCTCCCGGTCGGCGCCGCCCACGACCTGCGCGTGCTGGGCGGCATGCCCGGCGTGTGCGGGAACGGCCCGCAGCTGGACCGTCTGATCCGGCCAGGCCAGTACGGGTATTCCATACGCGGGGGTGTGGGGCTCCGCCGGAGCGGCCGGCGGCACTGCCGGAAGCAGCGTCGTGGCGGCGCCCTCGGAGCCCTCGGCCGCCGGAGCCGGAGGCGACATCGGGGGCGACGCCGGGGCGGGGCTCGGCGGCGCGTCCAGGTGCGGGGACGGTGGCGGCGGCGGGCCGGGGCGTTCGGTCGGGTGGGTCGGAAGCGGTCCGGGCCGCGCGGGCGGCGCCGCGCCCGGTACCGGGGCAGGCCCGACCCCGACCCCGACCTGCCCTGCCGGGCCGTCGGGCGACGGCTGGTCCGAGGGGAACGGCGGCCGGTCAGGGGCGTCGGAGGGCTGGGCGACCGCGCCCAGGACGGGCTGCGGGGACGACGGATCCTGCCCTGCCCGACCCTGGTCCGGCAGCGCCACGTACGGGCGAATGCGCAACGGGTTGAACCCCACCCCCGGCGTGCACCGGCATTCGACGCCCACGGCGCCGCATTCTGGACAGCGCTCAGCGCTCACTGGTACCCCTCCCTGGCCAATGCCTGCGATTATGCAGACCCCTCAGGCCCCACCCAACCCGTCCGACAGGCCATAACCGGACACACCGCTCAGGATGGAGATGTTGATCCGGCCCGAGGAGGAGCCGATGGCTCAGCATGTCACCACGCCCGCCGTGGACCCCGGTCCCGGCGCCGAGCACGCCTCCCGAGAGGTGCTCGTCTCGATCGGAGCCCTGCTACTGGGCCTGCTGATCTCCGCTCTCGACCAGACCATCGTCTCCACGGCGCTCCCCACGATCGTCAGCGAACTCGGCGGCATGGATCACCTGTCGTGGGTGGTCACCGCCTACATGCTGGCGGCCACGGCGGCCACTCCGCTCTGGGGCAAGCTCGGCGACCAGTACGGGCGCAAGAAGCTCTTCCAGTACGCCATCGTGATCTTCCTGATCGGATCGGCGCTCTGCGGTCTCGCCCAGGACATGCCGCAGCTCATCGGGTTCCGCGCCCTCCAGGGTCTGGGCGGTGGCGGACTGATCGTCCTGTCCATGGCGATCGTCGGCGACATCGTCCCGCCGCGCGAGCGCGGCAAGTACCAAGGTTTGTTCGGCGCGGTGTTCGGCGCGACGAGCGTCCTCGGACCGCTGCTGGGCGGTCTGTTCGTGGACCACCTCTCCTGGCGCTGGGTCTTCTACATCAACCTCCCGATCGGTCTGGTCGCGCTCGTCGTCATCGCAGCGGCCCTGCGCATCCCGGCCCGCTCCTCCCGTCACACCATCGACTACCTCGGCACCTTCCTCATCGCGTGCGTCGCCACCTGCCTCGTCCTCGTCGCCTCCCTCGGAGGCACCTGGGGCTGGGGATCGGCGCGGATCATCGGGCTCGCCGTCCTCGGCGCCGTGCTCCTGGTGTTCTTCGTGATCGTGGAGCGCCGGGCCGCCGAACCGGTGCTGCCGCTCGGTCTGTTCCGCATCCGCACCTTCACCCTCTGCTCGGTGATCAGCTTCATCATCGGGTTCGCGATGTTCGGCGCGATGGTCTACCTGCCGACCTTCCTACAGGTGGTCCGGGGCGTCTCACCGACCATGTCCGGTGTCCACATGCTGCCGATGGTGATCGGCCTGCTGATCGCCTCCACCGCCTCCGGGCAGATCGTCAGCCGCACCGGGCGGTGGAAGGTCTTCCCCATCCTGGGCACCGGCGTCACCGCCGTCGGACTCCTGCTCCTGCACCAGCTGCACCGCGACAGCTCCGACCTGGTGATGGGCGTCTACTTCTTCGTCTTCGGCGTGGGACTCGGTCTCGTCATGCAGGTACTCGTCCTCGTCGTGCAGAACTCGGTCAGCTACGCCGACCTCGGCGTCGCCACCTCCGGCGCCACCTTCTTCCGTTCCATCGGCGCCTCCTTCGGCGTCGCCATCTTCGGCACGGTCTTCACCAACCGGCTCGGCGACCAGCTCACCGCCTCCCTGGCCGGAGTTCCGTTGCCACCGGGCGTGAGCACGGCGGGGCTGGAGGCGGATCCGCGGGCGATCGGAACGCTGCCCGTCGAGCTGCGGCCCCGCGTGCTGGACGCCTACTCCGACTCCATCACCGACGTGTTCCTCTATGCCGTGCCGGTGGTGCTCGTCGCCTTCGTGATCGCCTGGTTCCTCAAGGAGGACAAGCTCCGTGGCTCCGTCACCGCACCCGACGTGACGGAGACGCTCGCCTCCAACCCCGTCCACCGTTCCTCGCACGAGGAGGTGGCCCGCGCGCTGTTCGTGCTGGGTACCCGCGAAGGACGACGGCACGTCTACGAGAAGATCACCGCGAAGGCCGGCTACGACCTGCTCCCCGCCGCCAGCTGGCTGCTGCTGCGGATCAACAAGTACGGCTCCGCCGAACCGGCGGTGCTCGCGGAACGCACCATCGTCCCGCTTCGGGCCATCACGGAAGCGGCCCGGCAGGTCGAGGAACGCGGGCTCGCCTCCCGGGACGGACTCGCGCTGATCCTCACGGACCGGGGGCGGGTGGCCGCCCGCCGGTTGTCCGACGCCCGGCAGGAGTCCCTGGCCGAACTGCTCGGTGACTGGTGGGGGCCGGACCGCCCGACCGACCTGGTGAAGCTCGTCGAGGAGATCAACCGGGAGTTGTGCGGGTCCGACGCCGAGGAGCCCTACGACACGCTGCCGCGTCGGGACCACTCCGCGCACTGAGCGGTCGGGGCGGTCGGTGGCGGTCTGGGCGGGCAGGCGGATCGGCCCGGTGGTCGACCGGCAGGTCGGCGGGGTGGGCCGGTTGCGGGCCGCCGGTGGGTGCGTCTGCCGTCCGGCCGGACGGTTGGTGGGCCGTCGGACGGTCGGCCGGTCAGGTGAGGGACTTTTCGAACCAGTGCTCGGCATACGGTTCGGAGTTGTACGCCGGTATTTCCCGGTACCCGTGCCGCGCGTAGAGGGCGCGGGCCTCGACGAGGTCCGAGCGGGTGTCCAGGCGGACCCGCTCGGCGCCCAGTGACCTGCCCGCGTCCTCCAGGGCGGCGAGCAGGGCCGCCCCGCCGCCGGTACCGCGGGCGCGGGGGGCGACGTACACCCTGGTGAGTTCGGCGGTGACCGGGTCGATCAGACGCAGGCCACCGCAGGAGAGCGGCACCCCGTCCAGCCTTCCGACCAGGAAGCGGCCCGCAGGTGGGGCGAGGTCGTCCGCCGGGAAGTCCAGCATGCCCTGGTCGATCTCGGCTTCGGTGACGGCCCGTTCCCAATACCGGCCGGCGACTTCGGCGTAGTACGCGCGGCGCAGGTTGGTGGCGTCCGGGGTGGTGCAGGGTTCCTGGACGACGTGCCAGGTTCCGGGCGTGGGGGTCGTGGTGGAGGGGCTCGTGATGATCGCGTTGGTGTCCATGGCGCCATTGTGGGGCGCCCTTCGCCTCGCCCGCGTGGAATATCCACACGCACGGGCCGATGATGAGGAAAGGTGAAAATACGGCAAATGGAGGGTGTGAGGTTCATGTCGGAGCATCCGAACTGTGCCCTGGTGCGCCGTGGCTACGAGGCCTTCGGCAAGGGCGACATGGAGACGATGGGCTCGCTGATGACGGCGGACGTCATCCACCACGTGCCCGGCAGCAGCCCGCTCTCCGGGCACCACAAGGGACGGGAGGCGGTCCTCGACCTCTACCGTCGGCTCGGCGAGGAGACCAACGGCACCCTTCGGGTCGACCTGGACCGGGTCCTGGCGGACGGCCGGGGGCACGTGATGTCGTTCCACCTCATGCGGGCCGACCGGGGCGACCGGGGCATCGAGATCCACGAAGGCCTCTTCTTCACCATCGTCGGCGGGAAGATCACCGACATTGACGAGTGCGTCGAGGACCTCGACGAATCGGACGCGTTCTGGGCGTGACGATGCGCCGGCCGCGCGGTGGTGGGGGTGGGCTCGGCGGGCCGCCTGTGCGGTGCGGTGCCGCCTGTGCCGCCTGCGTCGTGCCGCGTGTGCCGTGCCGCCTGTGCCGCGCCGCGTGTGCTCGCGTGCCGGGAGGGGTGCGGTCCGGCTGCCCGTGCAGCGGGTCGGGTGGCCCGGGCGGGGTGCATGACCGCAACGCAGGGCGGCCCTCGGTGGGGCGGTTCGGTCGGTGCGTCGGGCGGCCGGCTCGTCGGCGCCCGCGCTGAGCCCCGGGACTCAGCGGGGCGACCGTCGGTGGTGGCAGGGGTCCTGGCTCCGGGTGCTTCCCTCCGGCGGTACCCCTTGTGCCGCTGTCCGACCGGGGCTGTGTGCCGGCCGTCCGGAGACCGGATCCACCCTTCCGATGGCAGGGGGCCGACCCCGCCCCGGCGCCTCCTGGCGGTGGCCGCCGTCAGGCGGGCCGGAAGGGGCAGTCGGCAAGCCCCCGCCCCGGTCGTCAGTGGTCGGTGAGGGCCCGGCACGACTCGGCCCGCCTGCCGCGCCCCGCTGCCTGCCCGCCCGCCGCGCCCCCGCTGCCCGCCCGCCGTGCCCGCCCGCCCCGGTCAGGCCTGCTTCGGGGCTGCCTGCTGGACCACCTCGAAGGACCAGACCGACGAGCCCGAGGCCGCCGGCTTCGGGCGGTCGCCGCCGGAGGAGTCGCCGCCGCCCTGGTGGGCCGCCTTCATGGGGCCCTCCATCCACGCCTGGAAGTCCTCCTCCGAACGCCACCGCGTGTACACGAGGTACTGGTCGGTGCCCTCGACGGGCCGCAGCAGCTCGAACCACTCGAACCCGTCCGAGTTCTCCACGGTGCCCGCCCGGGAGGCGAAGCGCTTCTCCAGGACCTCTCGCTGCTCGACGGGCACGGTCAGGGCGTTGATCTTCACGATGCTCATGGGCGCCATCCTAGGGATCGCGCGGGGGATATCGTCGTCCCGGTAGTGAAACGAGGTACGAGACGCGGCAGCCGGGCGAAGTCGGGGTTGCGGGAGACAGGGTGGGAGGACTACGAGGCGTGGCTGACGCGGCGGAGCGCGGTGGTGCGGACGGACATGCCGGGGTCATAGGCGGTAGCGGCAGGCTGGGGGCGGTACGCCTGCTCCTGTGGGCCCTCGCCGGCGTCCTGGCCGTCAGACAGGCCGCCGCCGTGCTGCGGGTGCCCCCGGCCGAGTGGCTCAGCGGCTTCCACCTCCCCGCCGGCCTCCCCGGTTCGCTCTACGACGCGGGCCAGTTCACCGGCACTCCCTTCGCCGGGCTGGTCCTGAAGCCGCTGACCGGAGTGACCGCCCCCTCCTTGGAGGTGGCCTGGACGTGCGTGACCCTGCTGTTCGTCGCCGCGATCGGGCTGGTCGCCGCGCGCGGCCTGCCCGACCCCGTACCCCGGCGCACCGCGCTGCTGGCCGCGCCCGTGCTGGTCACCGTGATGATGGTCTCGCTGCCCGTCCGCGAGGCCGCGTCCCCCGGTCAGACCGCCGTCCTGCCCGTGCTGCTGGTGCTGCTCGCCGTGTTCCGGGTGCCCGGGGACCGTCCCGCCGGTTTCCTCCTGGGGCTGGCCGCCGCCCTCCAGCCACCCCTGTTGATCTTCGCCGCGTTGCTGTGGTTCACCGGCCGCCGGCCCGCCGCGCAGGCCGCCGCCCTGACCTTCGCCGGGGCGACCGCCCTGTCCTGGGCCGCCCTGCCGCGCGACTCCTGGACGTACTGGGTCGAGCACGTCGTCGGCACCGGCCTCGGCGGAACCCCCGGCAGCCTCGCCAACCAGTCCCTCCACGGCGCCCTCCTGCGCCTCGGCCTCGGCGGCCCCGCCGAGATCGCCCTGGCCCTCGTCCTCGCCGCGGCCGTCACCTGGTTCGGCCTGCGCCGCGCGGCCCGCTACGCCCGCGACGGGCAGCTGCTCCTCGCCGTCGCCGTCACCGGCTGCGTGGCCGTCACCGTGTCCCCGGCCGGCTGGCGCCACCAACTGCTGTGGGTGCTCCTCGCGGTGGCCGGCAAGGTGGGCAAGCGGGCCGCCGACCGGCGGGTGTGGCCCGTCGCCGTCGTCCTCGCCATGACCCTGCCGAGCTCCGTGCTGCTGCCGAACATGGCCGCGCTGGCTCCCGTACGGGACAACCTGCCGCTCCTCGCGGCCCTCGCGGCGGCCTGCGCCGTGCCGTTCCTGCCGCGGTCCTCGCCGTACTGGCGCGAGCCCGTGCCCACCGTCCACGGGCGGCCCGCCGAGGCCCGCTGGTCCCGGGTGCCGTTGCTGCCGTTCTGGCGGCGGGTGATGTCCCGCCCCAACCTGCTGCTGGAACTGCTGCTGATACGGGTCGGCTATTCGCTCTACTCGCACATCCGCGCCGCCGCCCCCACCAGCCGCCCGCTCGCCGAGGGCAACGCCCGCCGGATCCACGGGATCGAGCAGGTCCTCGGCATCGACATCGAGCACGCCGTGAACCACGCCGTGGTGAACAGGCCTTGGCTGGAGGCGTTCTTCAACTTCTACTACACGTCCTTCCACTTCGTGGTCCCGCTGGGCATCCTCGGCGTCCTGTACTGGCGCCGCCCCGGCGACTACCGCTGGGCCCGCGCCTCGCTGGGCCTGGCCACCGTCCTCGCCCTCCTCGGCTTCTGGCTCTACCCGCTCGCGCCGCCGCGCCTGATGCCGGGCCTCGGCTTCGTCGACACCGTGCACGGGGTGCAGGACCTGGCGAACCCCTCGTACGGGGCGATGACCGCGATCTCCAACCAGTACGCGGCGATGCCCTCGCTGCACTTCGGCTGGTCCCTGTGGTGCGGGATCGTCATCGTGGTCCTCGCCCCGAAGGGCCGGCAGAAGCTGCTGGGCGTGCTGCACCCGCTGATCACGGTGTGCGCGATCGTCGCCACCGCGAACCACTGGGTGCTGGACGCGCTGGGCGGGGCGGTCGTGGTCGCCGCTGGGTTCGGCCTCGTCCACGTCCTGTCCGGCCCGCGGGGCGTGCAGGTGAGCCTGCCCGCGCAGCGCACGTCCGCCGCGGAGGGGACCCGCAGCCCGGCCCGTACGTAGGCCCTGCCCACGTTGCCCCTGCCGTACTCCGGCCCCTGCCGTACGCGGCCCCGGCCGCACTCCGGCCCCGCCCGCGCGGGCCGGAGCACGGGCGGGCCGGAGCACGGGCGGAGGCCCTTCGCTACGCCAGCCAGAGGGAGCCGCGCCGGTGGCGCGCCGGTGGCACGTCCACGTCCGCGGCGTCGGCCGCGGCGGCAGCGCCGACTCCGGGATCCGCGCCGGCTGCGGCATCCACGTCGCTCGCGGCGCGTACGGGTCCTGCGCCGGCGGGGTGCAGCAGCGCGAGGAGCGTCCCGACCCGGGCTCGCAGGAGCTGCCGTGCCCGGCGTTCCTCGACGGCGGAGGCCCAGGCGACGGAGGCGTCGCGGTTGTGCCGGGGGAAGGAGTGGAACTCCACCCGGCGCCGGATCCTGACAGGGCGCGGCCTGCTGGACTCCCGCGCCGCGTCCGCGAAACAGCGGGCGCTGAAGCGGAGGTCGTGGAGGACCACGGAATGCCAAGGGCTGCCCGCCGGGCGCCCGGGCGGGGTCTCCTCGCCGTGTGACGGGGGGATGTGATGAGCGGTGCGTGACATGGGACTCCGTCGGTCGCAACCGCCAGGCGTTTCCTGGCGGGCTACCTGAAGCCCCTCGGCCCCGCCCCTCGCTCTTCTGACATGCACACACCTTAACCACCCGCGCCCTGCCCGTGGGGGTGGCGGATGCAACTGGCTAGCCCGTCCCCCGGCGGCGGCGCAGCAGGGCGCGCAGTGGGCCGGGGCCCTCGTACCCCACGCGGCGGGCGACGGCCGCGAGCGGCAGGCCGGTGGTGCGCATCAGGTGTTCGGCCTGCTCCAGTCGCAGGTCCTGGACCAGGCGGACGGGCGTGCAGCCGAGGGTTCGGGCCGTGGTGCGCTGGAGGGTCCGCTCGCTGACGCCGAGGTCGCGGGCCGCGTCGGCGACGGACAGGGGTTCGCGGATGCGGGCCCGTACCCACTGTTCGAAGGCGCCGACCAGCGGATCGTGGCGGGCCATGGCGCTGGGGATGACGTACGCGGCCTGCGAGGCCCGGTCATCGACCACGAGGTAGTGCCGGACGAGGTCCGCGAGGGCCGGACTGCGCATGCCGACGACGGCCAGCGCGAGGTCGAGGTGGCTGAAGGCGGCGCCCGCCGTGGTGACCCCGTCCGAGGTCGTCACCATCCGGCTCTCCTCCAGGGTGACCCGGCGGTAGCGGTCCCGGAACACCGGGGCGAGCCACCAACTGGTCGTCGCCCGGAGGCCGTCCAGCACCCCGGACTCGGCCAACAGGAACGTACCGGTGCACGACGAGGCGAGCGGCGTGCCCCGTTCGCGGGCACCGGCCAGCAGGCGCCGTACCGGCCGGTGCGCGTCGGAGGCGACGGCCTCCACGAGAGCCGCCGGCCGTCGCTCCATCAGCGCGGGCAGGACCAACAGCCCGGCGTCGTGGGCGGTCGTCGCGGGCTCGGTGTCGATGCGGTGTCCCAGTCCGGTGCGCACGCGACGACGGACCCCGACCGTACGGACGTCGAAGGGTGGCGGTGCCCCGTCGAGCTGGTCGCGCAGGGCGTTGGCGGTGTGCAGGACGTCCAGGAGGGCGGAGATCCCGGAGTCGAACACCCCGTCGAGGGCCAGTACGGCGACTTTCATCCACCCACCCTAAACGGCCCGGACCGCGCGCCCGAGCCGTGTCGGAATCCGATCGTTGGTCGTCGGATCCGACACTCGCGCACGAGGCCGCCGCTGCCTAGGGTCGGTGCCATGACCACGTACGAGACCACCGGCGCGGCCACCGCGCCCCGCAGTCGCACCCACACCTGGCAGCCGAGGCCCGAACCCACCCCGGAGCTCCTGGCCATGAGCGGACTGGACGTCCTGCGGGCCGCCGCCAAGGGCGACCTGCCCGCCGCCTCGATCATGAGCACCCTGGGGTTCCGGCTCACAGAGGTGGGCGACGGGTACACCGTCTTCGAGGGGGACCCGGGGGACCACCTCCTGAACCCCATGGGGACGGTGCACGGCGGGTTCCTCGCCACGCTGCTCGACTCGGCGCTCGGCTCGGCCGTCATGACCCGGCTCCCGGCGGGCACCGCCTACACGACGGTGCAGTTGGGCGTGCACATGATCCGCCCGGTGTTCGCGGACACCCCCGCGCTGCGTTGCGAGGGCACCGTTCTGCACGTCGGCCGGACGACCGCCACCGCCGAGGCCCGGGTCACGGGCACGCGCGACGGCAAGCTGTACGCCCACGGGACGACGACCTGCGCGGTCCTACGGCCTTCCTGACGGTCGACGCCCTTCCCGACCGTGCCCGCGACCGGGACCGTGACCGCGACCGTGACGGCCGAAGGGGGGGGGGGGGGGGGGGGGGCCCCGGGCCCCCGGGGGGGGGGGGGGGGGGGGGGGGGGTGGGGGGGCGGGGGGGGGGGGGGGGGGGGGGGGGGGGGGGGGGGGGGGGGGGGGGGGGGGGGGGGGGGGGGGGGGGGG
>NZ_JANFAK020000356.1 GCF_024721315.2 Streptomyces sp. Isolate_45 | reverse complement strand
CGGCATCTCCCAGATGCAGATCTCCCGCATCCTCACCCGCACCCTGACCCGGCTCAGGGAAGGCATGCTCGCCGACTGACGATCGGGCCCCGCCCGCCGAACGGCGGGCGGGGCCCGATCGCATCCGTCAGGTGCGGTACGCGAAGTAGCGCGCGTCCGGGTAGGACGCGAGGATGCTCGCGAGCGACTTCCGGTACGTGTTGGTGGAGTGGTAGGTGAGGTACGGCATGCCGTTGCCGCTGCGGTACGTCACCATCATGGAGTGGTCCTTGGACCCGTCCTTGTTGAAGTCCACCTGGAGCACGTCGCCGACGTCCATCTGGTAGACGTTGGCCAGGTTGGCGGCCCGCTTGTTCGACAGCGTGAACCAGGCCCACTCGTTGGCGCCGACCCAGGAGTCGCTCTGGCGGCTGCCGTCGTACCACCAGTTGCGGTAGTCGGAGGAGGAGCCGGGAACCGGCTTCCAACCCCCCGCCTTCAGCGCCTGGCTGATGAAGTTGGTGCAGTCACCGCCCGCACCGTTGAACTTGCGGTACTGCGGGTTGTAGTTGCTCCAGTGCTTCTCGGCGTACTTCGCCATGGCGCTGTAGTCGTACGCACCGCCGGTCTTCGCCTTGGGCTTCGGCGTGGCCGGGTACTTGGTCGCGGCCGGCGTACCGTCCGGGTACTGGTTGCCGTCGTCCTTGACCGTGTTCACCTTGGCGGCGACGGGCTCGTTGACGGCCACGGGGCCGTTCTCCTGGGACTTGACCGAGTCCAGTTCCCAGCGGCCGCCCTTCTTGCTCGTGAGCTTCAGCTCGTAGCGGGTGCGGAAGTCGGTCGTCTCCGGCTCGTCCCCGCGCAGCTTCTTGTAGGTGAGCTTGGTGTCCTCGCTCACCAGCACGGTCGCCCTGCCGCCCGTGACCGTTGCCCGCTCCACGGTCACGCGGGTGTCGGCGCCGCTGTAGGCCTCGCCGAGCTCCGCGAGACGCGTCTTGCGCGAGCGCAGCGACGACAGCGCGGTGTCCTCGTCCTTCTTGAACTTGGCCGACAACCCTGCCTTCGAGGAGCCGGGTGCCGCTCCGCGGCGCCCCTGCTGCTCCTCCACGAGAGCCTCGGAACGGCGGGACAGCACGTCGTCGGCTATGCGGGCGAAGGCGTCGGTGGCGGCGCGGTCGGCCGCCTCGGGCCCGGAACCGGCACTCGCGGAGTAGGCGAGGAAGCTGCCGGACGTCAGGGCCACGGTCAGGGCCGCGATGAAGGCGGGCCTGAACCTCTTCGGTATCACTGTGTATCCCCTTGTCACCCGATCCGCACGAATCGGGGGACCGCATCCTCGCACAACTCGACCACACTTTCGTCACGTTCCGGTCCGGGCCCCGTGCGATGACGGGTTCTCGGACGCAGACCGGGGAGAAGACGGCCCCCGCGCGGCGTGAAGACCCTCCGCTTCGTTACCGGCCGTGGTCACGGCACCACTTCGACGTACACGGACTTCAGTTCGTTGATCGCACAGGATGAGCCTTTAAGGTGTGCGGGAAAGCACAGCAGAGGGGACATTCGGAGTGGGCGGGCAGGATACGTCGGGAAGAGGGCGATCGCGGGGCAGGCGGGCGGCTCCGAAGACCACCGGCATGGCCGCGCCGGGGCGCCGCAGGAA
>NZ_JANFAK020000355.1 GCF_024721315.2 Streptomyces sp. Isolate_45 | reverse complement strand
CGGAGTTTGATCTGGTGGTCGGCTCGGCCGGTGAAGATGAGTTGGCCGTGGTGGTTCCAGCGGGCGATGTCGCCGGTGCGGTACATGCGGCTGCCGGGCGG
Organism: Streptomyces sp. Isolate_45; assembly: GCF_024721315.2. Lineage (GTDB taxonomy): Bacteria > Actinomycetota > Actinomycetes > Streptomycetales > Streptomycetaceae > Streptomyces. The sequence continues at coordinate 1,577 of NZ_JANFAK020000355.1, read as the reverse complement.
GCCGTAGGGGTTGGCGGTGAAGCGTTCCGCGGTGAGGGCGTTGCGGTCGTGGTAACCGCGGGCGAGTTGGTGGCCGGCGAGGTAGAGCTCACCATCAGTGCCGGGGGCCGCGGGGCGTAGGGCGCTGTCGAGGACGTAGGCGCGAGTGTTGGTGAACGGTCGGCCGATCGGGATCGGCCCGTCGGGCAGCGTTCCGCTGGGGATGCGGTACTCGGTGGCGTTGACGGTGTTCTCGGTGGGCCCGTACGCGTTGATGACCTGGGTGTCGGGGTGGGTGCTCTGCCAGGTGGCGAGCTGGTCGGTGTGGAGGGCTTCGCCGCCGAGGATCAGGGTGTCGCTGGGCGATGTGGTGGCGGGCAGGGTGTTGAGGATGGCGAGGTGGCTGGGCGTCGCCTTGATCAGCGTCGGCTGGTGGGTGCTGTTTTCGAGGCTGGTGAGGTGGACGGTTCCGCCGTTGGTGAGGGGTGTCCATAGGGCGGTGACGGTGAGGTCGAAGGCCAGCGGTGAGTGCAGCAGGGTGGCCCCGCCGGTGGCCGGGTAGGCGGTGCGCGCTCGGTGGAGGTAGGTGGCCAGGGCGTGGTGTTCGATGATGACGCCCTTGGGGCGGCCGGTGGAGCCCGAGGTGTAGATCATGTAGGCCGCGTGGAGCGGTGACCACGCGGACGGGCGCTCTGCGTCGCTGACCTGCGCATTGGAGTACGTCGCCAGTACGTCCGCCGCGACGGGTTCGGTGAGCGTGAGGGCCGGAACGGCGTCGGTGAGGATGTGGCTGATGCGGTCGGTCGGGTACTCGGGGTCGACGGGCAGGTAGGCGGCGCCGGCCTTGAGGACGCCGAGCATGCTTACGATCGCGTCCGTCGTTTTGGGTAGGACGAGGGCCACGAACTGTTCCGCCCGCACGTTGTGGGCGATCAGGTGACGGGCGACCTGGTTGGCGCGGCCGTCGAGCTCCCCGTACGTGAGGGAGTTCCCGTTCTCGTCCGTGACGGCGACCGCGTCCGGGGTGCGGACGGCCTGGGCTGCGAAGAGCTCGTGCAGGGGGGTGTCCGAATGAGTGGTGTCGTCGCCGTTCCACTCCACCAGGACCCGTTCGCGGTCGGCGGTGTCGAGGGTGTCGAGCCGGCCCACCGGCTGGTCGCCCTCGCTGACCAGGGCGTTAAGGACACGCAGTACCCGCTCGCCCAAGCCGCGGGCGTAGGCGTCGTCGAAGAGGTCGGGGCGGTGGTCGACGCGGAAGGACAGTTCGGTTCCGCGCATCGTCGCCACGACGTTCACCGCGAAGTGCGTGCCGCCCTTGATGTCGGCGGAGGTCACCCGGAGCCGTTGGGCGTCCGGTTCGCCCCGGAGGTCGCCCTCGTCGACGGGGTAGTTCTGGAAGACCATGGCGGTGTCGAAGAGTTCGGAGTGGCCGGCCCAGCGTTGGATGTCGGCGAGTCCTGCCCACTGGTGGTCCAGGAGGCGGGCCTGTTCGGCCTGGAGTCGGCGGAAGAACCCGGTCAGGGGTTCGGTGTTGTCCAGGCGGGCCCGGACCGGGAGGGTGTTGATGAACAGGCCGACCATCGACTCCACGCCGGTGA
>NZ_JANFAK020000354.1 GCF_024721315.2 Streptomyces sp. Isolate_45 | reverse complement strand
CCGAGGGCCTCCATGGCTCGGCGGGCGCCGATGATGGAGGACTTCGTCTGGAGCAGGTCCTGGGTGGTCTCGACGAGCAAGGCATCCGCGCCGCCCGCGACAAGGCCTTCCGCGTTCGCCTGGTAGGCGTCGCGCAGGGTCGTGTACGGGGCGTGGCCGAGGGTGGGCAGCTTGGTGCCCGGACCCATCGAGCCGAGGACCCAGCGCTGCTGTCCGGTGGAGGCGGTGTACTCGTCCGCGACCTCGCGGGCGATCCGGGCACCGGACTCCGACAGCTCGTGGACGCGTTCGGGGATGTCGTACTCCGCGAGCGAGGCGAAGTTCGCACCGAAGGTGTTCGTCTCGACGCAGTCGACGCCCACGGAGAAGTACGCCTCGTGGACCGAGCGGACGATGTCCGGGCGGGTGACGTTCAGGACCTCGTTGCAGCCTTCCAGCTGCTGGAAGTCCTCCATCGTCGGGTCCTGCTCCTGGAGCATCGTTCCCATGGCTCCGTCGGCGACGACCACGCGGGTGGCGAGCGCCTCCCGGAGGGCGTCGGCGCGGCGGACCTGCTCGCCGCTCATGAGACGGCCACCAGCCAGGGTTCGAGCTCGGCGGCCGCGGCGCTGCCGTAGACCCGGTCGACCCTGCCGACCAGGTCGGACGGGAGCAGCTTGTACTCCTGGGTGCCGACGGATTCCAGCACCACCGTGGCGAGCGCGCAGCCGAGCTGCGCCGCGCTCTCGTACGACAGGCTCCATGCGAGGCCGGCGAGGAAACCGGCGCGCAGGGCGTCGCCCACGCCGGTCGGGTCGGCGGCGATGTCCGTCGGCACGGCGGGGATGTCCTGCCGGCCGCCGGCGGCGGTCAGGATCGAGACGCCGTCGGCGGCGCGGGTCACGATCCAGGTGCCGACCCGCTCCAGGACCTCCTCCTCGCTCCACCCGGTGCGCTCGCGCAGCAGGGCGCTCTCGTACTCGTTGGTGAAGAGGAGGTGTGCGCCTTCCACGAGGCCGCGCGTCTGCTCGGAGTCGAGGCGGGCCAGTTGTTGGGACGGGTCCGCCGCCACCCGGATGCCGAGCGCGTGGGCCGTGGCGGTGTGGCGCAGCATCGCCTCGGGGTCGTCGGCGCCGACGAGGACCAGGTCGAGGCCCTGTGCGCGGTGGTACGTCTCGGTGAGGTCGATCTCGCGGGCCTCGGCCATGGCGCCCGTGTAGAAGGTCGCGATCTGGTTCTGGTCGCGGTCCGTCGTGCACACGAAGCGGGCGGTGTGCAGCGTCTCGCTGACCCGGACCGACGTCGTGTCCACTCCGGCTTCGACGAGCCGTCGGCCGTGGTCGGCGAAGTCGACGCCGGCGGCGCCCACGAGCAGGGGCCGCAGGCCGAGTCGGCCCAGGCCGAAGGTGATGTTGGCCCCCACGCCGCCCTGGCGGACCTCCAGTTGGTCGACCAGGAACGACAGTGACACCGTGTCGACCTTGTCGGTGATCAACTGCTCCGCGAAGCTTCCGGGAAACACCATGAGGTGGTCGGTCGCGATGGAGCCGGTCACAGCGATTCGCACAACTCTTCTCCTAGCAACTGTGGGCAGGGCAGCGCGGGCGGGCACTCACACCAGGCCGGCGGCGGTGCGCAGGGCGTCGACGCGGTCGGTGCGTTCCCAGGTGAAGTCGGGGAGTTCGCGGCCGAAGTGGCCGTAGGCGGCGGTCTGCGCGTAGATCGGGCGCAGCAGGTC
>NZ_JANFAK020000353.1 GCF_024721315.2 Streptomyces sp. Isolate_45 | reverse complement strand
ACGTCGCCCGCCCCCGCGACGCCGCCAACCGAGCCGGCACCCTCCGCCCCCGCCCCCGCGCCGGGGCGCTGAGCCCGTAGGCGTCGGTGTCGGGGGCGTCCTGACCGTCGGGGGCCCGGCGGGGTCGTCGCGGCGGTCGGCGAGACTACGGGGATGCTGGATACCTCCGCACGACTGCTGCGCCTGCTGTCCCTGCTCCAGGCCCACCGCGAATGGACCGGCGCCGACCTCGCCGACCGGCTCGGCGTCACGCCGCGTACCGTCCGCCGGGACGTGGACCGGCTGCGCGAGCTCGGGTACCCGGTGAACGCCAGCCCCGGTACGGGCGGCGGCTACCAGTTGGGAGCGGGCGCCGAGCTGCCGCCGCTGCTCCTCGACGACGACGAGGCCGTCGCGGTGGCCGTGGGCCTGCGGACGGCGGCGGGCAACGGCGTCGAGGGGATCGGGGAGGCCTCCGTACGGGCCCTGGCCAAGCTGGAGCGGGTACTGCCGTCGCGGCTGCGGCGACGGGTGTCGACCCTCAACGAGTTCACCGTGTCGATGCTCCGCGGCCCCGCCCCCTCGACCGTCGACCCGTCGGTGCTGACCGAGCTCGCCGCCGTGTGCCGGGACCGCGAGCGGCTGCGCTTCGGATACCGGGACCACGAGGGGAACGTCAGCCGGCGCACCGTGGAGCCGCACCGGCTGGTGTGCACCGAGCGGCGTTGGTACCTCGTCGCCTGGGACGTCGACCGGGAGGACTGGCGGACCTTCCGGGCGGACCGGATCGAGCCCCGGCCGCCGCACGGCCCGCGCTTCCCCGCGCGACCGGGCCCCGCCGAGGACCTGGCGGCGTACGTCTCGCAGGGCATCTCGCACCGGGCCTGGGCGGCCCGGGCCGTGGTGCGGCTGCGGATGCCCGCGCAGGACGCGGCCGTGATCGTCGGCCCCGCGGACGGAGTGCTGGAGCCGCTCGACGCGGACAGCTGTCTGTTGCGGACCGGGTCGGTCAGCCTCGACGTCCTCGTGATTCACCTGATGCTGCTCGGCTGTGAGTTCGAGGTGGTGGAGCCGGTCGAGCTGACCGAGCGGATCAGGTCCGCGCGGGACCTTCTCGGCCGTGCCCTGGAAGGCGTAACGGACAAAAGGTGAGGGCGGGTGCCGGGCTTCCGGGGGTGGGGCGACGCCCAATGCCCGAGGTTAATTCGGCGGTTCTCGACCGGAATTCGAAAGGGGTTCCGGTGGCGGTGCGCGGGAGGCGGGAAGTAATCCCGCACCGGCCTCCGGCGGTGGTTGGCCAGCCGGTACCGGCGGGCATTCGACCGTCGACAACCCGTGACACAAGCGTGACCCGGTACGGAGGAACATCCTGGCGCGAGGCTGACGGGCCGGGTATATGAACGACGAAGGCGGGCCGGTCAGGTGGACCGGCCCGCCTACGTGTGCGCGGGGAGGGTGTGCGTACCGTCCCGCGCGGTGTCCTCAGCCTCCCGCGGCCGGACGGGCCGCGGTGCCCCGGGTGCCCGCCCGCTCGGTGTGCGCCGGCCGCCGGCTGCCCGCCGGGGTGACCGGGGTGCGCTCGGAGCGGATCAGGTGCGGTCGGGCCGGGGCGTGGGCCGCGGGACGCAGCGCGGGGGAGTGCGCTGCGGTGGGGGTGGCGACGGCCGGGGCCGCGACGGCGACCGGCG
>NZ_JANFAK020000352.1 GCF_024721315.2 Streptomyces sp. Isolate_45 | reverse complement strand
GGCCCGGAAGGCGGGCCGGTGGGCGGGCCGGGCGGGCCCCCCGGGGCACCCGACGGGGCGCCTCGCGAAGACCCCTTCGAGGCCCCCGATCGCGATGCCCCCGACGGCGACGATGCCCCGGACGGCGGCTGGTTCGGCTGCGGCGGACGTTCGCCGGAGGGTTGCGTGGTCACAGGCTCTCTTCCCAAGCGAACGTGCCGCCGACGAGCGGGAGGTTTCCGGACTTTTCGCACTTCTGCCGACCATTGTGTGCGTCGTTCGGGTGGTGGCCGCAAGCCGGGGGTGCCTACCGTTGCAGGGTGATCCGTACCTCTCCGAGGGGCTGGCGGGACGCCCTCGTCGCCGTCGTCGCGGGCTTCGTGGTGATGGCCGCGGTGGCCGCGGCCGGGCTCGCCTGCGCGGGCGCCGGCGACCTTCCGGACGGGGCGTTCCCCCGGGTGGTGGCCGCGGTGGTGGTGATGGCGGCCGGCGGCGCGGTGGAGGTGTCCGGCGGGGCCGGATTCCTGGCCGAGGCGGACGCGACCCTGTCCGTGCTCCCGCTCTCGGTCTCCCTCGCGGGCGCGCTCACCACCGGCTCCCTCTTTCTGCGCCCCCTGCACAACCGGGCCGTCGCGGCGCCGGCCGAACTCCTGCTCCGGGCGGCCCGCACGGCGGTGCTGTGGCTGCTCGCGCTGCTCGGCGCCGCCCTGCTCGCCCGCCAGGACTTCGGCCTGTCCACCGGCGACCCGGCGCTCGGGGAGATCGGCGAACTCCTCGACGCCGCGCCCGCGGTGGGTTTCCGCGCCGACCTGCCCGCGACCCTCTTCTTCGGACTCCTGTGGATCCTGGGCCTGTTGCTGATCGCCCTGCTGGTCTCGCGGCGCGCGCCGCTCCCGGCCGGGCTGGTCCGATTCCACGCGGCCGTGCGCCCGGCCGCCTTCGCCACGACCCTGCTGCTCCTCGCGTACGTGGTCCTCGGCCTCGGTGTCGGCGTGGTGGTCGCCCTGACCCAGGGGCACGGCGACCGGACCCTGGCCGTCATCCTGTTGGGGCTGCCGAACCTCGTGTGGCCCGCACTCACCCTCGGCTTCGGCGGCGCCTGGCGGGGACGGGCGGAGGGCCCTTTCGGGCTGCCGATGCCGCGGTTGCTGGACGACGCCCTGCGCGGGTCGGAGCCGACCACGGTGGACATGGCCTCCCTCGCCGAGCGGGACGCCCGGGCCTGGTGGCTGGTGGCGGTGGCGGTCGTCCTGCTGCTGGGGACGGGCGTGCTGGCCGCCCTGCGCTCCCCCGGCCACGTGCGTCCCCGCCGGCACGCCCTCCATCTGGGCGTCGCCCTGGCCCTGGGCACCCTGACGGTGTGCCTGCTGGCACGGGTCCAGGCACAGTTCGGGCTGTCGCTGCTGGGCATCGGCGGGGCCGACACCGGCCTCGGCGGCACGGTCGAGTTCACGCCGCTGATGCTGCGCACCGTCGGCCTCGCCCTCCTCTGGGGTGCCGTGGCCGGCTTCCTCGGCGCCCTCCTGGCCCGCCCCTTGCGCCGCCGGGTCCCGGCCGACGCCCCTGCCCGATCATGAGGGGCCGGCCTCCCGGTCCCGCCCGAACACCGGCAGCGCCCAGGAGGGCGGCGGCGCGGGGGCGTCCGTGGGGGGGGGGCGGGGGCGCCGCGGGGGGCGGGGGGCGCTGGGGATATCGTCGTTGTTGGTCAGATATTTACATC
>NZ_JANFAK020000351.1 GCF_024721315.2 Streptomyces sp. Isolate_45 | reverse complement strand
AGGCCGGTACCGGCCGCCTTCAGCGACAGCAGGAAGACGGGCACCTCCCCGGACTGGAAGCGGTCGACGAGCTCCTCACGGCGCGGCACGGGCGTCCCCCCGTGCAGCAGCTCGGAGGCGATGCCGCGAGACGCCAGGTGGCGTTCCAGGATCCGGGCCATGGCCACGTACTGGGTGAACACCAGGACCGAGCCGCCCTCCGCGAGGATGGTGTCCAGGAGTTCGTCCAGCAGCTCCAGTTTCCCGGAGCGGGCGGCGTCCCGAGGGCCGGTCGGACCGGGAACGGGGTCCTTCAGGTACTGGGCGGGGTGGTTGCAGATCTGCTTGAGGGAGGTCAGCAGCTTGACGACCAGTCCGCGGCGTTCCATTCCGTCGGCGGCCGCGATCGCGGCGAGGGTCTCGCGCACGACGGCCTCGTACAGTCCGGCCTGTTCGCGGGTGAGGGACACCGGGTGGTCGGTCTCCGTCTTCGGCGGCAGCTCGGGGGCGATGCCCGGGTCGGACTTCTTGCGCCGCAGCAGGAACGGCCGCACCAGCGCGGCCAACCGGGCCGCGGCCTGCGGATCGCGGCCGCTCTCGACGGGCTCGGCCCAGCGGGTACGGAAGGTGCCGAGCCGGCCGAGGAGGCCGGGGGTGGTCCAGTCGAGGAGGGCCCACAGCTCGGACAGGTTGTTCTCGACCGGGGTGCCGGTGAGGGCGACGCGGGCCGGCGCGGGAATGGTGCGCAGCGCCTTGGCGGTGGAGGAGCGGGGGTTCTTGACGTGCTGCGCCTCGTCGGCGACGACCATGCCCCAGGGCGCGGCGGCGAGTTCGGCGGCGTCCAGGCGCATGGTGGCGTAGGTGGTGAGGACGAAGCCGCCGTCGAGGCCGTCGAGGGTGCGGCTGCCGCCGTGGAAGCGACGGACCGGTGTGCCCGGCGCGAACCTCTCGATCTCGCGCTGCCAGTTGCCGAGCAGCGAGGCCGGGCAGACGACGAGGGTGGGTTCGGGACGGTCCCGGTGCAGGTGCAGGGCGATGAGGGTGATCGTCTTGCCGAGGCCCATGTCGTCGGCGAGGCAGGCGCCGAGGCCGAGCGAAGTTCTCAGGTCCAGCCAGGCCAGCCCCCGCAGCTGGTAGTCCCGCAGGGTCGCGTCGAGCCCCTTCGGTGCCGGGGGGACCGCGGTCCGCTCCGGGTCGGCGGTCAGCCGGGACCGCAGTTCGGCGAGGGCTCCGGCGGCCGTCACCTCGACCCGCTCGCCGTCGATCTCGGCCGATCCGGTGAGTACGGCGGCCAGCGCGTCGGCGGCGGAGACCGTGACGGGCCGGTCGACGCGGGCGCGGGCGCGGCGCACCGCCGCCGGGTCGACCAGGATCCACCGGTCGCGCAGCCGGACCAGGGGACGGCTCGCCTCGGCCAGCCGGTCGAGTTCGGCCGGGGTCAGGTCCTCGGCCGGACCGCCGAGGGAGTGGCGCCAGTCGAAGGACAGCAGGGCGCCGGCCGAGAGGAGACCGGGCAGCGCCGAGTCGGCGGCGTGTGCGGCGGGGGAGTCGACCACGGCGCGGGAGGTGAGGGTACGGGCGAGGCCGCGCGGCCAGTGCACCTGGACGCCGTCGGCCGCGAGGGCCTCGGCGGCGCCGCCGAGCAGCTCCGCGACGTCCTCGTCGGCGAGGTCGACCGCCTCCGGTACGGCGGCCCCGAGCAGCGGGGTCAGCGCCGGCCAGAGCCGGGCCGCGC
>NZ_JANFAK020000350.1 GCF_024721315.2 Streptomyces sp. Isolate_45 | reverse complement strand
ATGTCCTGCGGTACCCGGACTCGCGTGGCGTCCGGGCGATCCTGATGGCGCCTCAACTCCTCCGTTCTTCCCTCTGGCGATCAACTGCTTACCTGCGGGAACTGCGGTACTGCTGTTACTGCGAACTGCGGGTACTGCTCAACTCGTACTGCTGATAACGCGAACTACTCAGTGGCCTACTCCAGCGCCACTCTTCGGCAGCCAGCCCCGTCGCCCATCGTGCGTCTTCCCTGGCTTAGAACCCCACTGCCGAACCTCCCGATGCGCGCGCCCGCAGCCCGACGCCTTCACCGAGGTACCACTCACTGAACTTCACTGCGGGTACTGCACCACTGCATTAACTGCGGTACCACCTGTGGTGGCCCCTGATCACCGCGGGCCACCCGGCCCGGCCGTCAGTCCCGTCGCCATCCTGCAACCACTGTGGCTTCGACACTCCACGACCGCACCGTCCTGCGCACTGCTTGTACTACCGCCTGGCAGTTCATCTCTGCCAGGCCCTGCTGATCTCGGCTACGTGAGAAACCATAACCACAGCATGAGCAAATGTCTACCCTGGCCGGGATAGATTTCCGCTGACTCGCCGATGAGGTAATCGAGTGCTGTCAGCCACGCCGGCAGGCGTCGCCCTGACGGGTTCGCCGTCGGGCAGGCTCGGTCAGGCGGCCGCGGTCAGATGTTGCCCGAGTTGGGCCTGACCGAAGAGGAGGGCGTAGCCGTCGGGAAGTTGCTGGAGGATGCGGGCGAGGAGGTCGGGGCCGGCGAGGGCTGAGACAGGGGCGAGGACGGCGCCGGTGTCCCAGCGCGCGACGGCCGGGCTGATGCCGGTGCGGGCGGCGAGGTCCTTGACGAAGCCCCAGCCGGTCAGCCGCTCGGCGGCGGGGATGATCGATGTCAAGGCGAGGGCGGCTTCGGCTGGCAGGCGGCGGGCGAGATCGACACGCTCGTCGTTGGCCATCTGCGAGCCGAGTGCGCTCAGCACGGCGCGGACGGCTCCCTCGGCACGTTCACGGGTCGGGTAGGCACCCTCGTAGCGGACACGTTCCAGCATCTGGTCGTACGTCATGCCCGTGGGAAACCGCTCGGTTCGGGTCTGGTCGTACATGACGGGGTCGGCCTTTCTGCGCAGGTCACGGTTGATCGACATCGGGGTGGATCAGGTGGGGTGGGGGTGGCCGAAGAGGAGGTCGTAGCCGGGCGGGAGCTGGAGCAGGATCTCGTGGGTGAGATCGTCGCCCGCGGCGGCGGCGACGGTGGACAGTACGGCGCCGATGTCCCACAGGGCCGTGGTCTCGGTCGCGCCTTCGATCCAGGCGGCGGTCGCGCGGACGAAACGCTCGGGCGAGAGCGGTTCGGCGGCCTGCAAAGGGTTGAGCAGGATCAAGGCGTACGTTTCGGGCAGCCGGGCCGCGAGCTCGGCCCGCACGGTGCCGATCAGATGGGCGCCCAGCAGGCCCAGGACGACACGGACCACCCGCTCGGCGTCCTCACGCGTCGCGTACTGACCGCGCTCCTGGACGTGGGCCAGAAACGATTCCCGACGCATCACCATCACGTCACCCCAAGGGGAGAAGACGGAAAAGGGAGGGAGCGAAAAATAGGAGAAGAAGGCCGGCGGGGACCAGGGTGCCGGGGGGAGGGGTCAGGACCCCTGGTCCACCGCCGCGGTGTGGGGCTGGTTCAGCCGGAGATCTGCTTGCGGTCGCCGGAGCCGCTGATGCTGATCTTGCGGGGTTTGGCGCGTTCGGCGATCGGGATGCGCAGGGTCAGGACACCCGCGTCGTAGTCGGCCTCGATGCGTTCGGTGTCGAG
>NZ_JANFAK020000349.1 GCF_024721315.2 Streptomyces sp. Isolate_45 | reverse complement strand
ATGTCCTGCGGTACCCGGACTCGCGTGGCGTCCGGGCGATCCTGATGGCGCCTCAACTCCTCCGTTCTTCCCTCTGGTGATCAACTGCTTACCTGCGGGAACTGCGGTACTGCTGTTACTGCGAACTGCGGGTACTGCTCAACTCGTACTGCTGTTTACCGCGAACCGCTCGGTGACCTGGCCGAGCGTCACCATTTCGGCAGCCGGCCCCGTCGCCCATCGTGCGTCTGCTCCGGCTTGGAACCCCACTGCCGAACCTCCCGATGCGCGCGCCCGCAGCCGACGCCTTCACCGAGGTACCGCTCACTCGACTTCACTGCTGGGTACTGCCACTGCGATACAACCGGTCCTGCCGATGGCAGCCCCTGATAACTGCGGGCCACCCGGTCCGGTCGTCAGTCCCGTCGCCGTCCTGCAACCTGTGGCTTCGACACTCCACGACCGCACCGTCCTGCGCACTGCTGGTACTGCAGGTACTGCTGCCGGGCAGTTCATCTCTGCCGGGCCCTGCTGATCTCGGCTACGTGAGAAACCATAACCACACCGAAAGCAAATGTCTACTCCGGCCAGTACAGATTTCCGTCCGCTCGCCGGTGAGGTAATCGAGCGCTGCCAGGTAGGCGGTCGCACGTCTTCACGCGGCGGCATCACGGCGGGCTCGCCGCCACGCCGGGGCCGCTCAGGCGGCCGCCCGCAGATGCTGACCGAGTTGCGCTTGGCCGAAGAGGAGGGCGTAACCGTCGGGGAGTTGTTGGAGGATGCGGGCGAGGAGTTCGGGGCCGGCCAGGGCGGCGACGGGGGCGAGGACGGCGCCGGTGTCCCAGCGCGCGACAGCTGGGCTGACGCCGTTGCGGGCCGCGAGGTCCTTGACGAAGCCCCAGCCCGTGAGCCGTTCGGTGGCGGGGACAGCGCCGGTCAACGCGAGGGCGGCTTCGGCCGGCAGGCGGCGGGCGAGGTCGACACGCTCGTCGTTGGTCATCTGCGAGCCGAGTGCGCTCAGGACGGCGCGGACGGCTCCCTCGGCGCGTTCGCGGGTGGGGTAGGCGCCCTCGTAGCGGACGCGTTCCAGCATCTGGTCATACGTCATGCCCGTGGGAAACCGCTCGGTTCGGGTCTGGTCGTGCATGACGGGGTCGGCCTTTCTGCGCAGGTCACGGTTGATCGACATCGGGATGGATCAGGTGGGTGGGGGTGGCCGAAGAGGAGGTCGTAGCCGGGCGGGAGCTGGAGCAGAATCTCGTGGGTGAGGTCGTCGCCCGCGGCGGCGGCGACGGTGGACAGGACGGCGCCGATGTCCCACAGGGCCGTGGTCTCGGTCGCGCCTTCGATCCAGGCGGCGGTCGCGCGGACGAAACGCTCGGGCGAGAGCGGTTCGGCGGCCTGCAAAGGGTTGAGGAGGATCAGGGCGTACGTTTCGGGCAGCCGGGCCGCGAGCTCCGCCCGCACGGTGCCGATCAGATGGGCGCCCAGCAGGCCCAGGACGACGCGGGCCACCCGCTCGGCGTCCTCACGCGTCGTGTACTGACCGCGTTCCTGGACGTGGGCCAGAAACGATTCCCGACGCATCACCATCACGTCACCCCCAAGGGGAAAGGACGGAAAAGGCAGAGAGAAAGAGGGGACGGCGGGGACCAGGGTGCCCGCTGGAAGGGGCGAGAACCCCTGATCCACCGCCGCCGTGGCTGGTTCAGCCGGAGATCTGCTTGCGGCCGGAGCCGCTGATGCTGATCTTGCGGGGCTTGGCGCGTTCGGCGATCGGGATGCGCAGGGTCAGGACACCCGCGTCGTAGTCGGCCTCGATGCGTTCGGTGTCGAG
>NZ_JANFAK020000348.1 GCF_024721315.2 Streptomyces sp. Isolate_45 | reverse complement strand
CCGCGGTGCCCTCGTGGTGTGCGGGGCCCGCGCCGTCGGGGCGTCGCCACAGTTCCTCGGTGACCGCGCCGGCCGGGGTGCCCGCCGGGGGCGTGGGCGCGGTGGTGGCGTCCCGGTCGCCGTCGGGACCGCCCGGGGCGGCCAACAGCGACCGGAAGAGGGCCGAGCGGCCGCGCAGTTCGTCGGGGGTGCCGATGTCGACGATCCGGCCCGCGTCCATCAGCGCGACGCGGTCCGCGAGTTCCAGGGTCGAGCCGCGGTGGGCGACGACGAGCGTGGTGCGACGGTGGGCGGACTCCCCCAGTCCGGCATGGATCTCCGCTTCGACGCGGGCGTCGAGGGCGGAGGTGGCGTCGTCCATGACGAGCACGGCGGGGTCGGTCAGGAGGGCGCGGGCGAGCGCCACCCGCTGGCGCTGGCCGCCGGAGAGGGTCAGTCCCTGTTCGCCGACGACCGTCTCGTAGCCCTCGGGGAGCCGGTCGATGAACTCGTCGGCCCGGGCGAGCCGGGCCGCCTCGCGGACCTGGGTGTCGGTCGCGTCGGGGCTCCCGTAGGCGATGTTGGCGCGGACGGTGTCCGCCAGGAGCAGGCTCTCCTCGAAGACGAAGCCGATCCGGGACCGCAAGGAGTCCAGGGCGAGGGTGCGGACGTCGTGGCCGCCGACGGACACCGTGCCGGCCCGGGGGTCGTAGAACCGCGGCAGGAGTGCGGCGACGGTCGACTTGCCGCAGCCGGCGGGGCCGACGAGGGCGAGCGTCTCGCCCTCGCGGACGTCCAGGGTGAAGCCCGACAGGAGCGGGGCGGCCCCGTCGTAGCCGAAGGTGACGTCGTGCCAGGCCAGGGCGGGCGCGGCGGCGTCGAGGCGGTGCGCCCCGGGCTCGTCGGCGATCACGGGTGCCTCGTCGATGACCTCCAGGACGCGTTCGGCGCCCGCCCGTGCCTGCTGCCAGACGGTCAGGAGGGTGGCGACCTGGCGTACCGGGGTGACGAGGGCGCCGAGGTAGGCGGTGAAGGCGAGGAACGTGCCCAGCGAGAGCCGGCCCTCCATCGCGAGCCAGCCGCCGAACGCGAGCACGGCCACCTGCCCGAACGCGGGGACGGCTTGCAGCGCGGGGTTGTAGCGGCTGGTGAAGGCGACCACGCGCAGCCGGGAGGCGAAGAGCGCGCGGACGCGTTCTTCGAGCCCGCGCAGTTCGCGGCGTTCCTGGCCGAAGCCCTTCACCACGCGGACGCCGGTGACGGTCGCCTCGACGGCGGACGCGACTTCGGCCGCCTCCTGCTGGGCGTGCCAGTTCGCGGGGAACAGGGTGCGGCGGCTGTGCAGGGCGATCATCCACAGGGCGGGCCCGACGATCAGGGCGATGACCGTGAGGAGCGGGGACAGCCAGGCCATGAAGACGAGGGACACGCAGAACATCAGCGCGTTGCCGGTCAGGTTGGGGAGGAACTGGAGCAGGGTCTGGATGAGGGTGATGTCGGAGATGGAACGGCTGACGACCTCCCCGGTGCGCAGGCCGTCCTGCTGCGGTCCGCCGAACCGCAGGAGGGAGGCGAAGGCGTCGTTGCGCAGGTCGTACTGGACGCCGAGGGAGAGCCGCCCCGAGCGGTGGCGGCGGACGAAGGACGCGCCGAAGCGGACCGCCCCGACGCACGCCAGGAGCACGATCCACGGTCCGAGGACCGATCCGTCCACACCGCCGGCGAGCCCGACGTCGTCGACGACGTGACGCAGTACGAGGGGCAGTAGGGCGGTGGCGACGGCCGCCACCGCGGCGGCTCCGAAGGCCATTACCAGGTCGGTGCGGTGGCGCAGGGCGTAGCCGACGAGCCGGCGCGCCCAGCCCGCGGGCGGTGGGCCGGCGGCGGGGCCGGCC
>NZ_JANFAK020000347.1 GCF_024721315.2 Streptomyces sp. Isolate_45 | reverse complement strand
CCTCGCCCAGGGCGAGCAGCGACACCACACCGGCCACGGACCCGACGTCCGACAGCAGATCGGCCCAAGCAGCCCGCCCGACACCGGACTCGACGACCACCCGGCGGACCTCGGCTCCCCGGCCGGTCAGGGCATCCGCCACGGCCGTGGTCGAGGCGTCGTCCGCGCTCGCGGCGGGTACGACGACGAGCCACTGGCCGCCCGGCACGCCCGAGGTGGACGCCGGCGCCGTGAGCGGCTTCCACGTTGCCCGGTATCGCCAGCCGTCGACCTGTGCCTGCTCCTGGTTCTGCCGACGCCAGGCCGACAGGGCGGGGACGAAGTCGCTGAAGCTCGCGTCGTCCGCCACCTCCAGTTCGGACAGCAGTGACGTGAGGTCGCCGCGCTCCACCGCTTCCCAGAATCGCGCGTCCACGCCGTCGACCGCCGGGGCGGGCACGGGAGCGCCGCTCGGTGCGGCCGCCTCCGGCCAGAAGCGCTGCCGCTGGAAGGCGTACGTCGGCAGCTCGCCGCGCCCGGCGCCCGTACCGGCGAAGAAGGCGGACCAGTCCACCTCCACACCCCGTACGTGTGCCTCGGCCACGGCCGTGAGCACCGACTCCGACTCCGCGCGGCCCGCGCGCAGGACCGGTACGAAGGCTGCGTCGGCGTCCCCGGTCAGGCAGTCCTGGGCCGCGGCGGACAGCACACCGTCGGGACCGATCTCGACGTACGTCGAGACACCGGCCGCCTCCAGGGCGCGCACACCGTCGAGGAAGCGGACGGCCTCGCGCACGTGCCGGACCCAGAACTCGGCCGAGTTCATCTCGTCGGTGACGAGAGCGCCGGTCAGGTTCGATACCAGTGGGATCCGCGGGGCCGCGTACGTCAGTCCCTCGACCACCTGGCGGAAGTCGTCCAGCATGCCGTCCATGTGCGGCGAGTGGAAGGCGTGGCTCACTGTGAGCCGCTTGCTCTTCCTGTCACCAAGGAACTCCACGACCGCGACGGCGGCGTCCTCGTCACCGGCGATCACGACCGACCGCGGACCGTTGACGGCGGCGATGCTCACCCGCTCGGTCAGTAGCGGCAGGACCTCGTCCTCGGACGCCTGGACGGCGATCATCACGCCACGCACGGGCAGCGCCTGCATCAGCCGGCCACGCGCCGCGACCAGAGCGCACGCGTCGTCCAGGGACAGCACCCCCGCCACGTGCGCGGCGGCGATCTCACCGATCGAGTGCCCGGATACGAAGTCCGGCCGCACACCCCACGATTCGAGGAGCCGGAACAGCGCCACCTCGACGGCGAACAACGCCGGCTGCGTGTACTCGGTCCGATCCAGGAGTTCCGCGTCGGTCCCGAACAGGACGTCCTTCAAGGGCGCGTCGAGCCGCGAGTCGAAGCGTGCGCACACCGCGTCCAGCGCGTCGGCGAACACCGGCCGGGCGTCGTACAGTTCCCGCCCCATTCCGAGGCGCTGGCTGCCCTGGCCCGTGAAGAGGAAGGCGTGTCCGCCTCCCGACACCGTGCCCCGCGCGAGGCCCGGCGCGGGCTCGCCGGCAGCGAGCCGGCGCAGGGCGGCCGTCAGAGCTTCGCGGTCCTCGGAGCCCGTCACCAGAACGGCCCGCGTGTCGAACTTCGACCGCTCGACGGCGAGCGAGTACGCGGTGTCCTGGGCGGCGGCCCGCGGGTTCTGCGCCAGCCACGAGGCGAGCTGCTCGGCCTGGGCGCGCAGAGCGGTGGGGTTCTTGCCGGTGACGACGTACGGCAGGGCCGGAGCGGTGCCACCGGTGTGCTGCTCGGCGGTCGTGGCCTCGGCCGGGACCGGGGCCTCTTCGATGATGGTGTGGGCGTTGGTGCCGCTCAGGCCGAAGGAGGAGACGCCGGCCCGGCGCGGGCGGCCGGTTGCCGGCCAGTCCCGCTCCTGGGTGAGGATCTCGACGTCGCCGGCCGTCCAGTCGACGTGCGGGGTCGGCGCGTCGACGTGCAGGGTCCGCGGAAGGACTCCGTGTC
>NZ_JANFAK020000034.1 GCF_024721315.2 Streptomyces sp. Isolate_45 | reverse complement strand
GCTCTTCCGATCTCCTCGGCGTGCCGGTGCGCCACGCCACCGGCGTCGGGCGGGCGCGCCGCGGGGCGGGGCGGGGGAACCAGGTCCGGCAGGGTGGCCAGCAGCTCGTAGCCGCCGTCGCGGGGTCCGGCGCGCAGGGTGCCGCCGATCAGCCGCACGCGTTCGCGCAGGCCCGCCAGCCCGTGGCCGCCGCCCGCGGGGACCCGGTTCGGCGGGACCCGGTTCGCCGGGACGGCGGGGGCCGCGTTGCGGACCCGTACGACGGTCCTGCCGTCCCGGTGGGTGACGCGTATCCGGATCGCGGCCCCGGGGGCGTGTTTGAGGGCGTTGGTCACCGACTCCTGGACCACCCGGTACAGGGTGCGGTCCACGAGCGGTGACAGGGCCGGGGCCACGCCCTCGCGATGGAGTTCCACCGTCGGACCGGATTCCCGGACCCTCCGGACGAGCCCCTCCACCGACTCGGCCGACGCGGGCGTCAACGACGGCACCGACGCGGGTTCCGGCCCGGCGCCCCCGTCGCCGTACGCGCCCTCGTCGCCGTCGGTGCCGTAGCCGCCGTCGGGACCGGCGCGCAGGACGCCGATGGTGTCGCGCAGGTGGCCGACCGCGTCCGCGACGGCGGTCCGCAGTTCGGCGAGGTCCTCCCGGTCCTGGCCCGCGAGCGTCGGTGACAGTTCCAGGGCTCCAGCACGTAGGGCGATGAGGCTCAGTTCGTGGCCCAGCGAGTCGTGCATGTCCGCCGCGATGCGCGCCCGCTCCCTGAGCCCGGCCCGCTCCGCGACGAACCGCTGCTGCTGCTCCAGGCTCCGTGCCCGCTGCCAGCCCCCGCGCACCAGGTGCCGCCGGGCCCGACGGTACCGGCCGGCGAGCCAGGGCAGGACCAGGGCCAGGGGCACCATCGACAGCGTGTAGAACCAGTACACGACGTCGACGTCCAGGACCGCGCACACCGCGAGGTCGAGGGCGGTGCAGGCCCCGAAGAGCGCGAGCGGTCCCCGGCCGGACGCCCGCCTGGCGCCGAGCAGGTACGCCATCACGGCGAGCGCCACCAGGTAGGGACTGGCCGTCGGGACGGTGTGGGCGAGGCCCAGCGCGACGAGGCCGTTGGCGAGGAACACCGCCGCGCCGGGCCGCTTGCGGCTGCCGGGCACCGCTACCGCGAGGACGAGCAGCGACAGCACCACGGTGAGTACCGGCCAAGGCTCCGCCTGCTGCCGGTGGGCGTGGACGCCGGCCGCCGACAACACCGCCCACAGGGCCAGGTCCTTCGCGGCCCGCGCCCCCACCGCGCCGTTCACCGCGCGAATTCCCGTCCTACCCACCCGCCGCCCCCTCCGTCGTTCCGTCCGCCTCGCCCTGTGGCCGAGGCTACCGGCGGCGGTGTGACGCCCCACCGGCCGGACGGGATTCCCCGGCCCTAGGCGTCGCGGCGGCGCAGTACGAGCCGACCGGCCAGGTGGGCGGCCACCGTCCACGCCACCGTGATCAGGAGTCCGACCGTGCGCGGGTAGGGCGCTCCGGCCGCCCCGAGCATGAAGTGGCCGCCGGACGTCTGTGGAAGGTAGTCGTTGACCGCGAGCAGGAACGGGCCACCGAGGCCCGTGCAGATGCTCGGGAGGACGGAGACCAGGACGAAGACGGCCGAGAGGGTACCGGCGGCGGTCCGGACGGCGAACGCCGTGCCGACGGTCAGTACGGCGACCAGTGCGCAGTACGCGCCGGTGGCCAGGGTTTGCCCTGCCGCCTGTGCCGCGTCGAAGGAGGCGTGCCCGCCGAAGGGAATCCGGGCGACGGCCATGCCGAGCACCGAGAACGCGATGCCGGCGGCGAAGGCGACGCCGGCCGCGACGAGCGCCTTCGCCAGCTGTACGCGGTGTCTGACGGGGACCCAGAGCAGCGAGCTGCGGATGCTGCCCGTCCCGTACTCGCTCGTCACCATGACCATCGCCATGACGATCACGGTGAACTGGCCGAGCATCACCGACGAGACCGGGGCGTTGCCGAGCGGCTGGACCGGCTTGTCGTTGATGCGGGCGATGGAGCCGTAGTAGTAGGTGAACACGCTCGTCAGCAGGACGCCCACGAGCAGGCAGACGTACGGGGTGCGCAGGGACCACAGCTTGGCCCACTCAGCTCCGACGGCGCCCGCGAACCCCCCACCGGCGGGACCGCCGGCCGACCGCTCCTCCGGGCCGGTTTCCCCTGCGGTTCCGGCTCGCGCCCCGGCCCCGACGCCGGCGCTCTCGACGTGCGGCATGTGCTTCACACCCGGGCCTTCCGGTTCGGTTCCCCGGTCGCGGCCGAGTTGCCGGCGACCCCGTACTCCACGCTGTGCGCGGTCAGTTCCATGTACGCCTGCTCCAGTGAGGCCGGTGCGCCGTTCAGCCGGTGCAGTCGGATGCCGAGCCCGTGGGCCAGGTCCCCGACCTCCTCGGCGGTGCGACCCCGGACGGCGATCTCGTCCTGCTCGCCGCCCACCGGTTCGGCGGTCACGCCGTCGTACGAGGCCAAGTGGCCGGTCAGGGTGCGCCGTTCCGCAGGGTCCGGTACGCCTACCCGTACCGAGGCCGAAGCGCTCCGGGCCAGGAAGTCGGTCATGGTGGTGTTCGCGAGCAGCCGGCCGCGCCCGATGACGACGAGCTGGTCGGCCGTCAGCTGCATCTCGCTCATCAAGTGGCTGGACAGGAGGACGGTCCTGCCTTGCGCGGCCTGTGCGCGTACGAGTTCGCGCACCCAGCGGACCCCGTCGGGGTCGAGGCCGTTGACCGGCTCGTCGAGGACGAGGACCTGCGGGTCCCCCAGCAGGGCCCCGGCGACACCGAGTCGCTGGTGCATGCCGAGCGAGAACGCCCCGGCGCGCCGCCGGGCCACTTTGGCGAGGCCCACCGTTTCGAGCACCTCGTCCACCCTGCGGGTGGGGATGCCGTTGCTGCGGGCCTGTGCGATCAGGTGGCCGCGGGCGGAGCGGGCGGGGTGCAGGGCCCTCGCGTCGAGGAGCGCGCCCACTTCGCGCAGGGGGTGCCGGATCGCCGCGTACGGCCGGCCGCCGATGAGCGCTTCGCCCGCGGTGGGGTGGTCGAGACCGAGGACCATGCGCATGGTGGTCGACTTCCCGGCCCCGTTGGGGCCGAGGAAGCCGGTCACCCGGCCTTCCTCGATGTCCAGCGTCAGGCCGTCGACGGCGACGGTGTCGCCGTAGCGTTTGGTGAGCCTTCTCAGGGTGATCACTGCGGTCCCTTCGGTGTTTCCGGTACGGGAACGACCGTAGGAAGCGACCGGGTGGGAGCGCATCAGCCCGGAGACGGCGGCCGCTCCCCCTACTTTCGTCGGGGGGTCCCCCGCCGAACGGCCTGTCCGTGGAGCGTCGTTAGACTTCGCCGATGGTTCAGGTGCTGATCGCGGACGACGAGGCGATGGTCCGGGCGGGCATACGGGCGATCCTGGCGCGGGACGCCGCGATCGAGGTCGTCGCCGAGGCGGCCGACGGGGACGGGGCCGTCGAGGCGGTGCGCAGGCACCGGCCGGCCGTCGCACTGATCGACATCCAGATGCCGGGCCTCGACGGGATCGCGGCGTGTGCGCGGATCCACCGCGACCTGCCCGGGACGGCGGTCGTCATGCTGACCACCTTCGGCGAGGACGAGTTCATCGACCGCGCCCTGCGGGAAGGCGCGAGCGGCTTCCTGCTCAAGGCGGACGACCCCCGGGAACTGTTGACCGGGGTTCACGCGGTCGCCGCCGGCGGGGCGTACCTGTCGCCGCGCGTCGCCGCGCGGGTCGTCGCCGGGCTGCGCAGCGGCCGGTCCCGGGGCGGGCTACCGCCCCGTCGGCCGGTGGAGCGGCTCACGGAGCGGGAGCACGACGTGCTCGCCCTGCTCGGGGCCGGGCTCTCCAACGCCGAGATCGCCGCCCGGCTGGGGCTGGTCGAGGCCACGGTGAAGGCCCACGTCAGCGCCATCCTCGGCAAACTCGGCGCCCGCAACCGGGTGGAGGCGGCGATCGCCGCGTACGAGGCGGGGCTGACCGGTCCCTGACGGCGGTACCGACCGCCGGCGGTGAAGGCCGTGCCGACCGTTCCGGGAGGGACGGCCGGCGGCGGTCGGTCGAAGAGCGCGGTGATGCGCCGGAGCGGAACGAACTTGAAGTTCTGGTTGCCGCTGCTGCCGGGAGCCCCGTTGGAGCCGTCCTGGCAGATGAAGACGCCCTGCGGGAAGGCCGGACCGAGGTTGGCGGCGGTGGCGTCGATGCCGTCGGTGTCCTCGCAGCCATCGGCCGCGGTCCCGGCGGCGACGGAGAAACGGCCGAGGTGGGCGCGGTCGTGGACGGTTAAGTCGTCGCTGCCCTGGGAGGACACGTAGGTCCGGTCACCGCCGGCGGCCTCGTCGTCCGCGGAGACGACGATGTTCCCGCACAGGTCGACGTTGTTTCCGTGGTCGCCGTTGAACCGCTGGATCCGGGTCCCGGACAGGTCGTAAACCTCCAGGGCGCCCTTCTTGTCCGTGGCGACGACCACGGAATTGGCGGGGTCCGTCGGGTGGACCCCGATGGCCGGGTCGTCGGCCGCGTCACCGCTGTGCGAGACCGGGGCGGTCTCGACGGTCGCGGCGACGAAGACGGACGCCGCGTGCGCGGGCGCGCGCCAGGGCCGCGAGGGCGGCGGCGGGCAGGAAGGCCGTACGGACAGAAGCGGTGAAGGACACCGGATTCCCTTCCCTACCTTGCGGTTGCCGGACCCCGGGAGCCTGGAGAGGTTGCGACCTCGGCGTGAACGCCGGCTGAACGGCCCTGCCCGGCCCACCCGTCGGTTCGGCGGACCTCAGCAGAGGCCCGGTTCCCCACCCGCCGCACCGCACTCGGCGCCACCGCCGCGGGCCACCTCCGACCACAGGGTCGTCTCCACCTTGCCGAGCAGGCGGGCCAGTTCGACGCGTTCGGCCTCGTCGAGGCCGTCCAAGGTCTGGCGTTCCAGCTCGCCCCAGGCCCGGCGGACCTCGACGAGCAGACCGCAGCTGCTGTCCGTCGCCTCCACCAGCGAGGCCCGCCGGTCCGCGGGGTCCGGACGGCGGCTCACATGACCGGCGTGCTCCAGACGTTGGAGCATCTTGGTCACGGTGGAGGGGTCCAGGCCGACCGTCTTGATCAGCTCGGACTGGCGGACGGCCCCGTTGTCCCACAGGTGCATCATCAGGAACTCCTGCCCGGGGTGCAGTCCCAGGTCACGCAGGGCCCGGCCCGCCGCGATCCGGTGGAGGCGTGCCACCCGGCTGATCGCGTGGCTCACCGGCCCTTCCAGCACGGCGCCGGGCACCGAACACTCCGGGGTGGCGCGCGGTTCCTGGGCGGCTTCCGCGGTCATGGCGGGGCTCCTCCTCGGTCGGGACCGGCGGATCCGGTCCATGCCTTGCGGTCTTCCGACCGTCCGGACTGTCGGCCTGGCGGCTGCCGACTGCCGGCCTTCCGGCCTTCCGGCCTTCACGCTTCTGGCCTTCGCCATGAACTTTACCCGCCTCCCAAATTTTACCTTGGCCGGCCAAGTAATGAGGTACGCTGCTTCCACAGCCAATCATTGGCCGACCAATTATCTTGTGAGGCAGACATGACCAGCGCTTTCGACTCGGTACGCATCGCGGGCGACACCCTTCCCAACCGGATCGCCCTGGCACCCATGACCCGCAGCCGCGCGGCGGAGGGCGGCCTCGTGACCGACCTCGTCGCCGAGTACTACAGCCAGCGGGCCTCGGCCGGACTGCTCATCTCGGAGGGGATCCAGCCCTCCCCGGTCGGACAGGGCTACCCCTTCACCCCCGGCCTGCACAACGCGGAGCAGATCGCCGCATGGCGCCGGGTCACCGACGCCGTACACGCGGCCGGCGGCCGGATCTTCGCCCAGCTGATGCACTCGGGCCGGATCGGCCACCCGTCCCTGCTGCCCGACGGCCTGGTACCGGTCGCCCCCTCGGCGGTCGCGCCCCAGGGGCAGGTCTTCACCGCCGACGGCCCCAAGGACTTCGTCACGCCGCGAGAGCTGACCGGCGCGGAAGTGCGGGCGACGATCGCCGACTATGCCGAGGCGGCCCGCAACGCCGTGGAGGCCGGTTTCGACGGCGTCGAGCTGCACGGGGCCAACGGCTACCTGATCCACCAGTTCCTGGCCCCGGGCACGAACCTGCGGACGGACGAATGGGGCGGCACGACCGAGAACCGCATCCGCTTCGCCGTCGAGGCCGTCAAGGCCGTCGCCGCGGCGATCGGCGCCGAACGCACCGCGCTGCGCGTCTCGCCCGGGAACCCGTACAACGACATCTCCGAGCCCGAGCCGCAGCCCGTCTACGAGGCCCTGGTCAAGGAGATCGACGGACTGGGACTGGCCTACCTGCACGTGATGGAATCCGGCCCCGACTCGCGGGAGAACACCCTCGCGCTGCGCAAGCTGTTCACCGGGCCGCTCGTCCTGAACCCGGCGACCGAGGGACCCACCGACCACCGCGCGCTCGGCCTGGTCGAGGACGGCACGGCGGACCTCCTGGCCTTCGGCGCCCTGTTCCTCGCAAACCCGGACCTCCCCGACCGCCTGCGCACCGAGGGCCCCTACAACGCCCCGGACCCGGCGACCTTCTTCGGCGGCGACGCCCGCGGCTACACGGACTACCCGGCCCGCTCGTAGTCCACCGGGGAGACGCCACGCGGCCCCGGGCCGGTGCGGCCCGGGAATCGAGGGACGGGCCGGGGTGCGACCCCGTCGCAGCCTGGGTGGCCGAGCCGCACCCCGTAGGCCGCACCTACCCGCCGGTCGCGTTCCGTAACGCCCTGGCCCTCGTTACGGTCTGCTGGGGCCGCGGGGTTTCACCCGGCCCCGGCCGGGCAGCCGCCGGTCAGGGAGGTCCGCAGACCGGGGGAACACCGGAGGAGGCAGACGTGGAAGAGCAGGGCGGCGCCGGAGGCGTCCCACCGCACGACGGTCACCACTCACCGCGCCCGCCGCGCCGCGCGCGGCCCGACGACGGCCGCACGCCCGCCGCGGACACGGACGAGGCGAGCCGCCTCGACCGGCCGCACCCCACGCAGGACGCGGGCTCGGGCCGCAAGCGCTGGGTGGGGCCCACCAAGGGCAAGGACGACGGATCCGGAACGCGGGCGCAGTAAGTCGGCAGCCCCGGCCACGGAGGAGATTCGGGGGTACACCAGGACGCGGGCCACGGGCGGGCTCGACCTGATCGGCCACGAGACCGCGGCCACCGACGGCTCGACCGGTGCCCCCGCCCGACGGCACGGGCCCGGTGGGCACGTCACCAATCGCGGGTCGCGATCAGCTGCTCGACGTCGGCGCCTTCGAACCCGTAGGCCTGGGCGACACGCCAGAAGTCCTCGGCTATCTCCTCCCGCGCCACCGTCTCGATCTGGCTCCCGGCCGCTTCGAACTCCGCTTCCAGGAGGTTGAACTCCTCCGTCGCGGCATGGGTGAGCGCGTACAGGGCCGCCAGGTCGGAAGGACGCTCGGCCTCGATCCGTTCGCAGAGCCGCAGCAGGATCTCCTTGCCCTTGTCGACGACATGGTCCGGGTAGTAGGAGTCCGCGTAGAGCTGCCGCAGAAATCGGTCGCTTGCCACCTGCTCGTTCGTGATCGCCATGACGCCACCGTCCGCTCGGAGAATCGACGTGCCGATCATGCTCGACGCCACTGACAACGACGTCGGAACGCGGGCTGCCGCGGCGTGCCGTCCCGGGGCTACCCTGCGGGAATGGAACGCGCTGAAGTCCTCAAGCGAGTGATCGGCATCCTGACCGAGGCCCAGGACATCCGCCGGGCGGCCGAGGCCGGGGAGGAGGACGATGACGGCCCCGGGGCGACGGCCGGCGTCGCCACGCAGCTCCTGAACGAGATGCTCCCGTCGATCAAGGTGCCCGCCGACGCCTCCCCCCAGGAGGTGGCCAGGGTGGTGGCGGTGGCGCTCGGTCCCGCCCTGCACACCATGGTCTCCGGGTTCAGCCTGGCCTTCACCAGCCTCGCCATCGCACACGACTCGGGACGCACGGACGTGTCCTCGATCGAGGTGCTGCAACAGCTCGCCCTGGAAGTTCAGGCGGGCACCTACGACCAGGGGCCCTGAACCGCTCCCCCGACCCGTGCGCGAATGCCGCCGCACGACCCCGGGTAGGCGCCGCGCGGAGGAAGCGACGCATCCGATCCGAGGAGTCCCCCATGCCGCGCGGTTCCAGCCCCAAGCGTGAACGCCAGTACGAACACATCAAGGAGAGCGCCGAGGAGCGTGGGGAGAGCCCCGGGCGGGCCAAGGGGATCGCCGCGCGCACCGTCAACAAGGAGCGGGCCCGCGCAGGCGAGTCGAAGACCGCGAGCCGATCCTCACTCCAGGACATGTCCTCCTCCCGGCGTGGCGGTCTGCACTCCCACAGCGGCGCGCAGGGACCCACCAAGGAGCAGCTCTACAACGAGGCCAAACAGCGGAACGTCAAGGGCCGCTCGTCCATGGACAAGGCCGAGCTCAAGCGGGCGCTCGGCAAATGAGCCTGGGCCCCGGAGCCCGCTCCAGGCGGGGGGGGCGGCGACCCGGGCGGGGAGGCCCGGCGAATCACGCGCGACAGGGGACGCCCCTCCCGCACCCGGTTCGGCGAGGAGCCGGCGCGCGGTGGGTGCCGTCGCCGTGGGGGGGGGGGGGGGCGGCCGCCCCCCCGGGCCCCCCCCCCCCCCCGGGGGGCCGCCACGGAACGCGCCGAACGGTGCCGCCTGCGAACTCGACCACCCCCGTGAGCAAAGTTAGCTGGCAGCTATCGGCGAGGTCCACGGTGGCGGACTCCGGGCAGATTGTCAACTGACCGCTAATCTGCAAAACTGACGGATAGCTGAGAGCAATGCCGAGGAGGTGGAGGGAAGGGAGATGCGCAGTGTCCGAGACTGACGAACGACCGGTACTGGCAGTGCGTCTGGACAACCTCTTCAAGACGGTGCGCCCCAAGGGGAAGCACTGGACCAACGCGGAGGTCGCCGACGAGCTGAAGCGGGTCAACCCCGACCTCAAGGCCGGCGGCGTGTACCTGTCCCAGCTCCGTACGGGCAAGCGCGCCAATCCCTCGCCCGACCTGCTGGCCGCCCTCGCCAAGTTCTTCGGGGTGTCCGTCGCCTACTTCTTCGACGACGAGGTCGCCGAGTCGGTGCTCAGCGAGGTCGCCGCCATCGAGGCGCTGCGGCAGGCCGGAGTCCGCTCCGTGGCGATGCGCGCGGCCGGGATGAAGAAGGAGAACCTCCAGGCCATCACGGCCATCATGGACCAGTACCGGCAGATGCAGGGCCTGCCGCCCGTCACCGATCCCTCGGAACCCGCGGACCCCGCGGAATCGGAGTGAGGGTCCCCGGGAAAGGCCGGCCGGCCGATCAGGACCGCCGCAGCCGCCTCAAGAAGCTCCGGAAGAACGGCGCGCGACGCATAGCCGAGCTCGCGCTGCCCGACGGGGCCGACGTGGCCGAGCTCTGCCGCTACCTCGGCGGGGTACGGGCACGCCCCATCACGCTCATACCGATGAAGATGCCGGCGTCCCAACCGTGCGGGATGTGGGTCGCCGCACGCGACGAAGACCTGATCTTCTACGACGCCAACACGACCGGCGCGCATCAGGAACACATCGTCCTCCACGAGTTGGGGCACATCATCTGCCGCCACCGCGGCGCCGGTTGGCTGGACGAGGCGGGCTCCCGCTTCCTCTTCCCCAACCTCGATCCCGACCTCGTGCGCGACATGCTCCTGCGCGCGACCTATGACGACGTCCAGGAGCAGGAGGCCGAGGTCATCGCCTACCTCCTCTCCCAGCGCGTGGGCCGCGCCGCGGAGGGACGCTCCCCGGCAGCGCAGGACGAGCGGTCCGGCAGGTCGGAAATGCTCAACCGGATCGAACGCACCCTGTTCTGACCGTTCCGGCGCGGCCGCCCGCGGGAGTCGCCGGCCGTCACGGCCGTCCTGCCGAGCCTGCCGACCTTTCCCGCCACCAGTCGACCGTCGCCTTGGCCTGCTGGTCGAAGGGCGTGGCCCGCACCTCGAACGCGGCCTCGTAGGCGCTCGCGTCGACGACGAACGGGCGCGTGAACTGGTAGCGGATCTCCTTCAGTTCGCGCAGCAGCGGCGAGAAGATCCCGCCCACGGCCAACGCCGCCGCCGGGAGTCCGCGCACCGGGATCGGGCCGGTGCCCGCTTCGGCGGCCAGCCGCTCGACCATCTGCCGCACCGACAGGGCGGGTTCCGTGGGGACGTGCCAGGCCCGGCCCCAGGCCCGCTCAGTACCGGCGATCTCTGCCAGGGCCCTGGCCACGTCGGGCAGGTACGTCCAGCTGTGCGGCACGTCCGGGTCGCCGAGCGTGGAGACGGGGCGGCCGCGCAGCAACGGCGGCAGGACGCGTGCGGCGAGGTGGCCGCCGTCGGTCACGCCGGGTCCGAAGAAGTCCGAAGCCCGTACCTCGACCGCTCTGATGCGTCCCTGTTCGTGCAGCGCGCGGGCCCGCTCCCAGGCGGCGGCGCGGACCCGCCCCTTGCGGCCGGTCGCCGACAGCGGCAGGTCCTCGGTCATCGGGCCGTCCACCGGCCCGTATCCGTAGAGGTTGCCGAGCATGACGAGGACCGCGCCGGTCGCCTCCGCGGCCGCGCACGCCGAGGCGGCCAGCGGCGGCAGGTCGCTCGCCCAGCGGTCGTACGGCGGCGCGGCACACTGGAGGATCGCGTCCGCGCCCTGCGCCACGCCGGTCAGGGCGGCGCCGTCCGCCGCGTCCAGGACGACGTGCTCGATCCCGGGCTCCGCCGCGCGGCCCGACCTGGTCACGACCCGCACCGAATGCCCCTGCTCCACGAGCAGGCGGGCAGTGGCCGCCCCGGCGGCCCCGAATCCCAACACCACGTAACAACTCACGTAAACACCCTACGGGTTGCCCACCGACGGTGCGGCGGCCCCGCAGCGGATGGCCGCCACCCGGCCGAAGCGGGCGGGAGAACGGCGCGATCCCGCCGCCCCCGCGCCGTCGCCCCGATACCGGCTCCCCGCTCAGCGGGCCCCGCTCACCCCGGCTCGCATTCCCGCCACGGTCCCCGGGCCGCGGTCGGCCGTCAACTTCCACAGTGGCACGGACCGCCGTACGGGCAATCCGGTGCGCAGGTCGTCGAGCAGCAGCCGGGCCTCGGTGGGGGTGAGTCCGAGTTCCTCGGTGATCCTGCGGGTGGTGACGTACTCGATGCCCTCGGCCAGCGTGTCGCGTTCCCAGGCGGCGAAGCGGGCCCGGAGCGTCGCCGCGCTCCTGGGAGCCCGCATGACGTGTGGCGTGCGCGACGCGCCCGTTCCGTCGGGGTGCGCGGCGCGCCGGCGTTCGCGTTCGATCTCCGAGAACCCGCAGACCGCGCGGGAGGCCTCCTCGGCGCAGTCGAGGGTCGTGGAGCCCTCCAGGGCGCGGGCCAGGGCGCTGAGTTCGAGTGCGCGTCGCAGGCTGAGGCGGTGCACGCCGCGGGAGGCCTCGTCCAGGACGAGAGGAGCGGGGGCGTCGCGGGTTCCGCAGACGCCGCGTATCCCGCGGGCCGCGGCAACGAGCATCGCGCTCGCCTCGGACGGGTGCCAGTCGAACACCCCGAGCACGCCTTCGGTGTGCTCGGCGGTGAGGGCGAAGGCCGGTTGGCCGAGCCGGGGCACGAGCGCGGGCAGCGGCACTTCGTTGTCGAGGCCGGGCCCGGCGACGTACACGGTGGTGGGAATACCGGTGGTCGCGCAGGCGGCGACGGCGAGGGCGTCGCCGAGGGGGCTGCGCAAGGTGGGCTCGTCGCCGCGGGCCACGATGTCGCCGCCGACATCGACGAGGTCGATCCGGTCCGCCGCGCACCAGCGGGCGGCCGCTGCGATCTGCCGGGCCAGGCCGACCGCACCCTCGTACGGGTCCAGCAGCCCCAGCCGGGGTCGCAATCCGGCGGCCAGGAGCGGCAGGAGCGAGCCGGCCGGCGCAACGGGCCTGGTGTCGGGGGTGACCAGGACGAGACCGGGCGCGACGGGCTCCGTCCCCGTGAAGTCCGCGGCGCGGCGCGGCCCCGGGACCGGGTCGACGACGAGGCGCTCCCAGGCGTAGGTCAGGACGAGGGCGGGGGCGGCGGCCCCGTGCAGGGCGGCGTGGACCATCGCCGCCGTGATGGCGTCGCCGCCGCCGCCCGCCGCGATGAGAAGTCGCTTGGTGGTCATGGCGGACACGAATATCCCGGCGAGCGGCGCACCGCCACCCTCCCGGACCCCTCACACGATGACATTCACGGAGGAAGGCGACCTACTTCCGGAAAGAACATATGAACCTCCATACGGCGAAAGCCATCTCATGGGAATTCCACTACAGAGATCGGCGCGGAGGGCGACCTAAAGTGACGCCCTGTCACGAACAGTGAGCCCGTTCGATCTGAAAGCAGGTCAATTCCCGTGATGCAGAAGACCGTTCCGCTCCCGATGCCGGCCCTCCGGGGCTCCCTTCCGCTCACCGAGCCCGAAACCCCTTACGAGCAGTACGTGTACGCCTACCCGCACCAGAAGGCGTACCGCCTGTTGGACGACGGCCCGCTGTTGAGCGAGCTGTGGAGCAAGGAGAGACTCGACACGCTGTCGCTCTACGCGCACATACCCTTCTGCGAAATGCGCTGCGGCTTCTGCAACCTGTTCACCCGCACCGGGGCCCCCGAGGAGGTCACGAGCGCGTTCCTGGACACCTTGGAGCGGCAGGCCCGGGTGACCCGTGAGGCCCTGGAGGCCCAGGGGGCGCCGATCCGGTTCTCGCTGGCGGCGTTCGGCGGCGGGACGCCCACGTACCTCACGGCGGACGAGTTGACGCGGCTGTGCGACATCAGCGAGAACATCATGGGCGCCGACCTGAAGGCCGCTTCCTGGTCGGTGGAGACCTCGCCGGCGACGGCGACCGCCGACCGGATCGCCGTCCTGTCCGAGCGGGGCGCGACCCGGCTGAGCATCGGCGTGCAGTCCTTCATCGACGAGGAGGCGCGGGCCGCCGTACGCCCGCAGAAGCGCGAGGAGGTCGAGAGCGCGCTCGCAGTCCTGAAGGAGGCACGGTTCCCGATCCTCAACATCGACCTCATCTACGGCATCGACGGCCAGACCGAGCGCACCTTCAAGGTGTCGCTGGACGCCGCGCTCGCCTGGGAGCCCGAGGAGGTCTACCTCTACCCGCTGTACGTGCGCCCGTTGACCGGACTCAGCAGCCGACACGCCAAGACCCTGCGGGACTGGAACGACCAGCGGCTGCGGCTCTACCGCTTCGGCCGCGACCACCTCCTGTCCGCGGGGTACGAGCAGACGTCGATGCGGGTCTTCCGGCGGCTCGGGACCGCGGCCGTGGAGGACACCGACGGCAGCAGCATCAGTGAGTACAACCAGCAGGCCGGCATGGTCGGACTCGGCGTCGGCGCCCGTTCGTTCACCACCGACCTGCACTACACCACCGACTACGCGGTGGCCGTGCCCGAGGTGCGGCGCATCATCGACGACTACATCGCCACCCCCACCGAGCAGTTCCGGCGCGCGCAGTGGGCGTTCCGGATGGACGAGGGCGAACGGCGCCGCATGTACGTCCTCCAGCAGCTCCTGGAGTCGACCGGCCTGCACGCCGCCGGCTACGAGCGGCAGTTCGCCACCCGCTTCGAGGACGACTTCGCGCCGCAGCTCGGCGCCCTGGTGGAGAAGAGGTGGGTGCGGGAGACGGACGGGACGTTCGGGCTGACCCTGGAGGGGATGGCCTGGGCCGACGCGGTCGGACCGATGTTCTTCTCGTCCCGGGTGCGCGACAACATGACGTCCTATCAGGACCGTTAGGGCATACCGGAGCCGGCCGACGGCACCTCCCGGGCGGCCACCGGGTCAGGAGCGGCCGCCGCCCGTCGGCGCTCCGGCAGGGAGACGATGACGAGTCCGGCCAGCAGCAGGGCGCCGCCGGCCGCGGCGAGCGGTCCGGGCCGCTCGCCGAGGAACACCACTCCCAGCACGGTGGCGACCAGCGGTTCGGTCAGGCTCAACGTGCCCGTCGTGGCCGCGTCGAGGCGCCCGACCCCACGGGTGAACAGCAGGTAGCCGAGGGCGGTCGTACCCAGGCCCAACCAGCCGATCAGTGCGACCGCCCGCGGGGCGGCCAGCCCTTCCGGGGCCACCAGCAGGTAGGGGGAGACCAGCAGCCCCGCGCACAGCACGCTCACCGGCGCCGCGGCCCCGAGATCGACGCCCCGGGAGCCCAGTTCCTTCGTCGCGGCGATGTACACGCCGAAGCTCGCTCCGGCCACCATGCCGCAGACCACGCCCACCGTCTCCGCGCGCGCCCCGCTGCCGGGCAGCAGCAACAGGCCCATCCCGGCCACGGCGCAGCCGGTCCCCCACAGCCACCGCCGGGTCGGCCGCCCGCCGGAGAGCAGGCGCGCGCACACGCCGCTGACCACCGGCACCGTCCCGAAGGCGACGGCGGTCGCGAGCGCCGCGCCCGTACGCTCCACCGCCTGGAGGAAGCAGACCTGGAAGGCGGCCGTCACCAGCACGCTCAGCACCAGCCACCGGCCCGCTCCGGGTCGGCGCAGGGTCCGCAGTCCGGCCGGGCGTACGGTCAGCAGGCTGAGCACGATCCCGCCGAGCAGCATCCGGGCCGCCCCCAGGGACACCGGGTGGGCGCCCGTGTCGGCCCAGATCTGAGCGGGCCCCACGGTGCCCCAGAGCACCGCCGCCACCAGTACGGACACCACCGCGCCCGCCACACCGCCACCACCTTGATCACGCATCGCACGAACGTATCCGGGCCGGGCGGACCGGACCCACTGGGGAATTCCACGAGATTCCGGACCCGTCAGCGGCCCCGTCGGTGGATTCGCACGAGTTCGCCGACCACCGGGCCTCCCGCACGCTGCCCGCCCCGCGAGCCCGGCCGCGCCGGACGGGGCGGTCTGTCGGGGCGGGGGTCCCGCGGGCCACACTGAGCAGCCCGGGGACCGAGGCGTCCCCCGAGTCCGTGGAGGTGACGGGACGTTGGCAGGTGAATCCCGGCAGCAGTCCGATCCGGTCGTGCGGCCCCCGGTGTGGGAGACGTACGGACCGGCCGACCTCAGTGCCGTGCCCGTGTTCTCCGGAGGGTTCATCAACTTCGGCTACTGGGAGGGAGTCGATCTCGAACGCCCCCTGTCGGAGGGTGACCGGATCCGCAGCGAGCAGGACCTCTACCGGCACGTCCTGGACGCCGCCGGCCCGCACGACGGCCATGTCGTGGAGGTCGGCTGCGGACTCGGCGTCGGCTGCGCGCTCGCCCTGGAGGAGTACCGGCCGGCCCGGATCACCGGGGTCGACATCCACCCGCAGCAGCTCCGGCGGGCCCGGGACGTCAACGCCCCGCTGCTGGAGGCCCGGCCGGACCGGCTGCGTTTCGCCCTGGGCGCCGCCGAGAGCCTGCCGTTCGGCGACGAGGAGTTCGACTGCCTCTACAGCGTCGAGGCCGCCCAGCACTTCCCGGACCTCCTCGCGTTCGCCCGGGAGGCGGCCCGCGTCCTGCGCCCCGGCGGCCGGGTGGCGGTCGCCAGTTTCTTCACCGTCGACGGCACCCGCGCACAGGCCGACCGGCTCGCCGGCCTGCTCGACTCGTACGCCAACGGCCTGGACATCGCCCGGCCCGTGTCCCAACTCGCCGACGCCCTGACCGGCTCCGGGTTCGTCGACGTACGGACCCGCTCGATCGGCCCGCACGTCTGGCCCGGCTGGGACCGCTGGCTCGCCCGCCTCTGGGATCCCGGCACCTGGCCCAGGAACTTCCTGGCCGCCTGGGAGGAGCGGGTACTGGACTACTACGTGGTCACCGCCGGCCGGCCGTAGCGGTCGGAACGGGGGCAGTGGAAAGCCCCGGTCTCCGTGAGGAGACCGGGGCCACATGGAGCGCTGGGCAGGCCTTGCACCTACATTTCCCCGCGGGAAGCGGGGCGTCTTTCCTTGGACCACCAACGCAGGTCCCGCTGTCGCCGATCGCGGCCGCGAGAACAAGATCACTGTAGCGCACGCGGCGGCCCGCGGCACAACCGCACGCCGGCCTTCCCCGACGCGCCCCGGCCACGGGCTCCGCCGCGTGCCGGTCGGCCGGCGCGGGGTGATCCTGGGGACATGGGTGGTGATCCGCAGGGCACTGGCGGCGTCCGCGGGAGGCGACTGCCCGTCGCCTACGCGGCGGCGGCCCGGCGGTCGTTCCGGGTGACCGTGGCCGCCGGCGCCGGTTTCTACCTGCTCCTCTACGGATTCGGCTCGGCCGTCGCCGCGACGTACGCGCTGTTCGCGGCGGTGGCCCTCGCCGGGCTGTCCCACATCCCCGGCACGGGCCGGCAGCGCGCGGCGGTTGTGCTGCCGCTCCTGCCCGTCTGCTGGATCCTGATCACCATCGGCACCTACCTGTCCGTACGGACTTGGAGCGCGGTACTGGGCATGCTGATCGTCGGCTTCGCGCTGGCGTTCAGCGCCGTGGGCGGCCCGCGGCCGGCGGGCGCCGCACCCGGACTCCAGTTGATGTACATCCTGCCGTCCTTCCCGCCCTACGCGCCGGACACCCTGGACGAGCGCCTGGTGGGCGCGGCCGTCGGCATCGTCCTGCTGTTCCTGGCGGAGACGTTCCTGTTGCCCGACCCGCCGACGGTGCCGTACCGGGAGCTGGCCGCGCGGGCCGCCGACACCGCGCGGGGCTGCGCCGAAGCGCTGACCGCGGCCCCGTACGCGGTGGACGGCCCGCTGGTGCGGGCGGCCGGGGAGGCGGGGACCCGCCTGCGGCCCTCGCAGGTACCTGAGGCCGAGCGGCCGGCCGGGCCGGGCGTACGGGACCGGGCCCTGTCCCACACGGGCCTCACCACCCGCACCTTGCTGAACCGGCTCACCCTGCTGCCGCCGGTCCCCGGCCCGGAGCCGGGGCAGGCCGACCTGGACGTGCTGCGGGCGGTGCGGGACGCCGCACGCGAGACGGCCGACCGGCTTCGCGGCCGGACGGCGTCCGTCGCCGCGCACACCGAGTTGCGGCACGCCCGCACGGCTCTGGCGGTGGGCCCGGTCGCGGACCCCTCCCCGGCACTGCTGCGCCGGCACGCGGCGGTCCTGGAAGCCGCCGACGCCGCGCTGGCGATGTCGACGGCGGCCGGGATCGCGGTGGCGGGCCGGGCGGGCGCGGCCCAGGCGGCGCCGGGCCGGTTCTGGTACGCCCGAATGCGCGCCCCCCGGCTGTGGTGGTTCCGGCTGTCGGGGCACGCCGCGCGGCGGTCGGTGCTCTTCCAGAACGCGGTGCGGCTCAGCCTGGCGCTGGCGGCCGCACGGCTGATCGCCGGGGAGGACACGTTGCCCCACGGGTTCTGGGTGCTGCTGGCGACCTTGACCCTGACGCGTACGACGGTGGAGGAGACCCGTTCGACGGTACGGGTGGCCCTCATCGGCACCCTGGCGGGCGCCCTCGTCGCGGCGACGCTGCTGGCGGTGGTGGGCACGGACATCGCGGTGTACGCGGCGGCGCTGCCCCCGCTGATGCTGGTCGCGTTCACGCTGGGGCCGGTCAAGGGCGTGGGCTGGGCCCAGGCGATGTTCACGCTGGTGGTCGCCCTGGTGTTCGCGCAGTTGGCCCCCGCCACCTGGCAGCTCGCCGAGTTCCGACTGCTGGACGTACTGACCGGCAGCGCCATCGGCGCCGTGTTCGGCCTGTTGGCCTGGCCACGTGGCGCACAGGCCGAACTGCGGCGGTCGGTGGCGGTGCTGCTGCGGGGCGCGGCGGAGATCGTGGTGGCCACGACCACGCAGATCGCCGCGGGCGGGGTACGGGTACCCGTCCTCAGCGCGCCGGGGCACCGCTCGTTGCGCACCGCGCTGATCCTGGCGGAGTCCGCGTACGCGCAGTACCAGAGCGAACCCAAGGGGCGGACGGCTTCGGGCGGGCGGGACTGGCAGGCCACGCTGATGGTCGGCCACCACACGCTGTGGGGGGCCGACAGACTGCTCGTGCCGGCCGAGCGGATCGTCGCCCCTCCCATGGGGCGGGAACCGGCCGCGGCGGTCACCGCGCTCGGCGACCGGGTCGCGGGACGGATGCTGCTCGTGTCGGCCCGCCTCGACCCGGGCGGCGACACCCCGTACGCCCCGATCCCGCTGCGCGATCCGACCTTCGCCGGTTTCACCGCGGAGCCCCCGGGCGCACCCCGCCTGTACTACGCGGCGGCTTCGTGGCTGGACTCCCTCATGACGGACCTGGAGCGGATCGCAGCCACCTCCGACGGCACGCGACCGGCACCAGGAGCCGCCCCCGATGCCCCCGGGGCTCCCGAGGCTCCGAACGGCCCGAACGTGGCGTGAAGCCGCGCGGACCGGTCCCCGGGCGGGCACCGCCACGTGTCGGCGCACGACGACGATCCCGCCGCGAGGAACACCCGGCCGCCGGTTCGCGCGGGACCGGTCGAACCCCGCGTCCGTGTCCGTGTCCGTGTCCGTGTCCGTGTCCGTGTCCGTGTCCGTTCACACGGTGATCACGACCTTCCCCACGAGCGCGCGGGACTCGATCGCCTCGTGTGCCGCCGCCGCGTGCTCCAGGGGGAAGGTGGCGCCGATGACCGGGCGCAGCGTCCCCTCGGCCGCCGCCCTGAGGGCCAGTTCCACCAGATCGGTGTGCTCCGCGGCCGACATCTGTACGTCCTGGATGCCGAGCAGACGCACCCCTCGGGCGGCGGCCGCGTCCGGGTCCACTGGGGCGAAGCCTCCCGTGGGGGCGCCGTGGGCGGAGAACCGACCTCCGTCGGCGACCAGTTCGAAGGCGGTGAGACCCACTTCACCGCCCACCCCGTCGAGGACGACGTCGGCGCCCCCGCCGCCGAGCGCGACACGGGCCGCCTCCACCCAGTCGGGGCGGGCCGCGTCGACGACCGAGTCCGCCCCCAACTCCCGTACCAGGGAAGCCTTTCGGTCCCCGCGCACCACCCCGACGACACGTGCGCCCGCCGCCTTCGCCAACTGGACGAGGACGGTACCCATGCCACCCGAGGCACCCACGATCAGCACCTGTTCGCCGGCCCGCAGGGTCGTGTTGTCGAGCAACTTGGCCGCCGTCACCCCGTCGTGGACCAGGGCCGCCGCGTCGGTGAGGGAAACCGAATCCGGTACGGTCACCAGCGCGTCGGCGGCCGCCACGGCCAACTCCGCGCACCCACCGGTGTGACCGATCGACACCGCGACCCTGCGGCCGGCCCACGCCGGGTCCACGCCCTCACCGGTCGCGCGGACGGTTCCGGCGATGCCTCCGCCCGGGACGTACGGCAGGGTGAGCGGGAAGTACTCCCGGCCCCAGCCGCCGCGCACCTGCGTCTCCACGAAGATCGTGTCCACGGCGGCCACGGCGATCAGCACCTGGCCCGGTCCCGCCACCGGCTCGGGCGCCTCCCCCGCGACCAGTACCTCCGGACCACCGAACTCCCGTACCTCCGTCACGCGCATGGCGCTCCCCCTCCATTCGGGCCTCCGGACTCTCCGGAGGCCGCCGTTGGAGCAACCGTCCAACATCAACCGTGCTTGAGGTCAAGCCTTCGCCGCAGGACCGCGACCGGACCGTCAGCGATGGGGCGTCGGAAGGGCCGGGGGGCTGGGGCCGGGACCGAGGGGCGTTCGAAGGTGCGGCCGGTGGCGGACCGGGCAACGGTCCCGTTCGGCAGCCCGCCCCTCTTCGTCCCCACCGGCCGGTCCGCCACCACGGCCGCCGGCCGACCAGGCCCCGCCGCCCGCCTTTCATCCGAATGCGGGACACCTGCCCACCACCGAAGGTCCGGCGCCGCCCGGGGAGCGGGTGCCCGCTCGCGGCCCGTACCGCTCCGCCCGCGCGGCCGGCCGGTACCGGGCGCACCGGGAACCCGCCCCGGCCCGGAGCGGGGTTCAAACCTCCTCCGCCCCGGTTTCCCCCGGGCGGCCGAGCCGAGTGGCCCTTGCGGCGGAACCGGGCTCTCATGGACGACGGGCGACCTCTCGCCCGCCCAGCGAGCGCGAAGGGCATCCTCATGTACGAAATGCGCGCGGACTCACCCGACGGCCACGGCGAACTCCTGTGGCACGTCCTCTCCAAGGAGTCCCCTTCCGGAACCCTCTGCGGCCGGCACGCACCTCCCTCGACCACCACCCGGAGCACGGCCGGGGAGACGGCAGGCGAGCGCTACTGCACCCCCTGCATGGAAGTCTTCCGTGCGGCCGTACAGGGCCACACCGAGCGGTCCGTCTCGGCCGACATCACCTGAACCAGGTCCGCACGACCCCGACCCGCCCCTCTCCCCGGACCAATCGACGCGCCCGCCGCCCGGCCCACACCCCGGAGGCGGGCGCCCGGCCGTTCGGCGGCGGTGCCGGCCGGCGTCAGCGCACGGTGGGCGCGGCCAGCGCGTCGACCGCGGTGCGCCAGGCCTCCGTGACGGCCCGATGGGCGTGGGCGCTCGCCTCGGGCACCTGACCGGGCAGCCGCAGGGCCGCTCCGACGTGGACGTGGAGACGCGGGCGGCGGGCGGGCGCCGTGAGCGCGCCGGCGAGCTGCTTGAAGGCGCCCCCGGAACACAGGCGGCGCGCGCCCGCCTGCCCCACCGGCACGAGGGGCACGCCGGAGGCGAGGGCAAGGCGGGCCGCGCCGCTGCGGAAGGGGCCCGGCGCGGCCTCGCCCGGGTCGCGACGGGTCGGCAGGCGACCCTCGCCGTACAGCAGGACGGAGCGTCCGCCTGCGAGTACCCGCGCTGCCCGTTCGAGTGCCTCGGCGGCGCGGTCCGTGCCGCGGTGGACGGGGATGTGGCCGTCCCGGGCCAGGGCCGCGCCGAGGACGGGGATCCGCCAGAGCCCGGCGGCGGCCATGATCACGGGTTCCGTGCCGAGCCTGCGCAGCGCGGCCGCGACGACGACGGGGTCGCAGAGGGACGTGTGGTTCGCGACGAGGACGCAGGCGCCCCGCGGCGGCATGCCGTCCGGATCGGCGGTTACGGAGAGCGTGCCGAAGGCGGGGAAGAGGGCGTCGGCGATACGGGTGAGCACGGGACCTCGCTGGTGCGGTGGTGCGGACGGGTCGCTGCCCATCATCGGGACCGGTCCCGCCGGTTGTCGTGAGTACGCCTACTCACGACCCGCGTGCGCATCACCCGGGCACCCTCCGCGCGGCGAAGCTCTGGAGTTCCTCAAGTCCGATGTAGCGATCGGCCGGGCCGGGGATACCGCTCATACAATCCGGATGGAACAAGTACGGGGGGTGGTCGTGGTGGAGATCCTGCTGATCTTCGTGGTCGGGTTCTTCGTGGTCCTCTTCGCGGTGACGCGCGGGGGCCGCCGGGGCGGAGGGTCGTCGCGCAAGCGGCGTTCCCGCTCGTGGGGGGACGGTGGCGGGGGCGGCTGCGGCTCCTCCTGCGGCGGCGGGGGCGGCTGCGGAGGTGGTGGTGGCGGCGACTGAACCGCCGCGCACGGCCCGCTCTCGTGGCGTCCGCCCATGGCGGGGTCATCCGTCCCGTCGTGGCGGGGTCATCGGACCTCGTGGCGGGTCATCGGACCCGTCGTGGCGACCTCACCCCTTCCGTCGTGGCGGGGTGACCGGACCAGCGGCGACAGGGCCGGCCGCGGCCGGTCCTACGGGGGCCCTCACGGGCCGTCCGTCCGACGTGGCCGGCGCGGCGGGGGGTGCCTTCCGGTGGCGGATCGCCACCAGGTGGCGGGCGAGCGCGATCCCCGCCAGGGCCGCGACCAGCGCGCACACCCCGCCCCAGCCGGCCAGGCCGTAGGCCCGTACGCCGAGCCAGGAGCCCGCGCTGCCGCCCAGGTAGGCGCAGGTCATGTAGGCGGTGTTGAGCCGGGCGCCGGCATCGGGGCGCAGTGCGAAGACGCGCGCCTGGTTCGCGATCATGCCGGACTGCATGGCGACGTCGAGCAGCAGGGTTCCGGCGACCAGTGCGGTCAGGCCCGCCGCTCCGCCACCGGAACCCGCCGCGAGGAGCGCGGCCGAGCCGAGGACCGCCAACAGGCAGACGAGGTTGATCGCGTCGGCCCCCCTTCGGTCGACCTGTCGTCCGGCGTACGGGGTGCAGAGGACCGTCACGGCGTTGACCAGGGCCAGCAGTCCCACGGCCCGGACGTCCAGTCCGTGCGCGGGGCCGGTCAGGAGGAGCGCCACGCAGGTCCACACGGCCGAGAAACCGGCGAAGACGGTGGCCTGGTAGAGGCAGGAACGGCGCAGTTCGGGTTCGGTGCGGAGCAGTCGGAGGGGCTCGGCCAGGAGCGTCCGGTACGGGCGGCGCGCGGGCGGGGCGGTGGCCGGCAGGGTGCGGGCGAGGACGACCGCCAGGAGCAGTACCACCGCGGCGGCGACCAGGTAGGGGGCCCGCCAGCCCAGCCGTTCGCCGAGCGTCCCGCTGAAGGTGCGGGCGAGCAGCATCCCGGCCAGCGAGCCGCTGAGCAGCGTGCCCAGCACCGCCCCGCGGCGCTCCTCGCCCACCAGGCCGGCGGCCAGCGGGGCGACGAGCTGGGCGGCCACGGTGGTGACGCCGACGAGGGCGCTCGCGGCGATCAGCGGTGGCAGGGCCGGCGCGCAGCCGGCGGCGAGGAGGCCCGCTCCGGTGAGGCCGAACAGGGTGACGAGGAGGGGACGGTAGGGGATGCGGTCGCCCAGGGGCACCAGGAGGAAGATCCCGACGGTGTAGCCGATCTGGGTGGCCGTCACGATCGCGGCGGCGGATTCGGATGACGCCCCGAGTCCGGCGGCGACGAGGGGGCCGATCGCCTGGGGGAAGTACACGTTGCCCACGCCGACGGCACAGGTGAGGGAGAGCAGCAGGAGCGTCCGGCGGTCCATGTCAGCGCACCGCCCCGGGGCCTGCGGCGCGGGGCCGTGCGGCGGTGGAGGGGCAGCGCACGGGTGCTGTGGGTGTCATGCGGAAGAGTTCACGGCACCCTCGGACGAGCGCCAATGAATGTAGCCTGGCGCTTAATGATCACTTTTGAGCTCGGTGTGGAGGACCTCGCGGACACCCGTTTCGCGCTTTCCCCGCTGTACGAGACCGTGCTGAGTCTGCGGGTCCTGCGGGAACCGGGCCTGTCCGCGCTGCACCTGCCCTGGCGCAGGTCCGTCCTCGGCGGACCGGGCGACCCGGGCGGTGTCGTCGGTGCCGGCGGTCTCGGCGGCGGGTCCGGCGGGTTGGCCGCGACCGACGTCGGGACGTTGATGTCGCTGATGCCGGTGCGGCGCACCCTGCCCGATTTCCTCACGCCGCGGCCCGCGCGTTTCGACGCGTCGTTCGAGGACGAACTGGCCGTCGTGCGCCGCACCTCCCCGGCCGCGGTGCGTCGCGATCTGCTGGCCGCGCACGCGCCGGATCCGCTGCCCGGAGCGCTGCGCGACGCCCTCGCCGCCGACGACGCCCCGGTGGTGCGGCTGCGCGACGCGCTCTGCGAGCTGCTGCTCCGGTACTGGAAGGCCGCCGTCGAACCGGTGTGGCCGCGGATGCGGTTGGTCCTGGAGGCCGACATGACCTACCGGGCCCGGCAACTGGCCCTGGGTGGGGCCCGGTTGCTGTTCGCCGACATGCATCCGAACCTGCGCTGGCAGGACGGCGTCCTGCACGTGGACAAGATGATCAGCCGGCATCACGTCAAGGCCTCGGGCCGCGGGCTGTTGCTCGTACCGTCCGTGTTCGCCCACAAGCCGGTGCCGCCGGTCGGTCAGGGCGAGGCGCCGACGCTGGCGTACCCGAGCCGTGGGGTGGCGACGCTGTGGGGATCCGCGCCGGTCGTCACCGCACCGGCCCTGGCCGCCCTGTTGGGGGCGCCCCGCGCGCGGTTGCTCGGCCTCCTCGAGGAGCCACTGCCGACCGTCGAGATCGCCCGGCGCCTCAAGGTCACCCCGAGCGCGGTGTCCCAGCACCTGCGCGTACTGCACGCGACCGGGCTCGTCACCCGGGCGCGCGACGGACGGCACGTCCTGTACCGCCGGAGCCCGCTCGGTGACCGGCTGACGGGTCACGCCGCATAGGGCGGGCCGCCCGCCCCGGCGGCCATGACGCCCTTGCCCCGCCGGGCGGCGTGCGCGTCGCGGGTGGGCGTGCCACGCTGGTCTGATCCCGGGGGTCGGTGCGGCCGGGAGGTGCTGCCGGAGTCCGTCGAGACGAACGGGGCGTGCCGTGGTGCGAGGAAAAGACTCCCGACCCCGGGGTACGGGCCCCCGGTCCCTGCGGTGGCGGGTGGGCGCCGGCTGCTCGGCGCTGCTGCTCGCCGCCCTGACCTCGGGTGTGGCGTCGGGACCGACCCCACCGGGCCCGACCCCTTCGCCGTCCGCGACGGCCGGCCAGGAGCCGCTCGACCCGCGGATCACGGAGATCATGCGCAAGCCGGAGTACCGCAACGCGCAGTGGGGTCTCCTCCAGGTCGAACCGGACAGCGGCCGCGTGGTGCGCAGCATGTTCCCGGAGCAGGTCTTCATCCCGGGCTCCACGGCCAAGCTGTTCAGCGTGTCCGGGCCGTGGAAGACCCTGGGGGCCGGGCACCGCTTCGAGACGCCCGTCCACGCGGTCGGTGAGCGCGACGGCTCCACGCTGGACGGGAACCTGGCCCTGGTCGCCCAGGGCGACCTGACGATGGGCGGCAGGACCCGCCCGGACGGCACGGTGGCGTTCACCGACCTCGACCACACCTACGCCAACGACGTCCCCGGCGCGACCCTCACCCCGGAGGACCCCCTCGCCGGGATCGACCGGCTGGCCCGGCAGGTGCGGGCTTCGGGCATCACCCGGGTCGACGGCGACGTCGTCGTCGACAGTCGGCTCTTCGCACCGGATCCGACCCTCGACCCCACGCCGACCCCGATGATCATCAACGACAACCTGATCGACCTGCTGACCACCCCGGGGGACCGCCCGGACGCGCCCGCCCGACTGGACTGGCGGCCGAAGGTCGCCCCGTACCGGGTGACGTCGACGGTGAAGACGATCGCGGCGGGCGAGACGGGCTCCATCAACGTGACGGCCTCCGAGAACGGCACCCGGATCCGGTTGACCGGCACGATCGCGGTGGGCGCCGCCCCGGTGCTGCGGGTGTCGCCCGTCACCGACCCGGCGGCGTTCGGGCGCGGCGCGCTGATCGAGGCGCTCGGGCGGGCGGGGGTACTGGTCACGGCGGATCCGGCCGGGCCCAACCCGGTGGCCGAGCTGCCCCGGACCTACGAGGGAAGCCCGCGGGTGGCCGTGTACACCTCGCCGCCCTACGCGGACTACGCCGAGCTCATCCTGAAGGTCAGCCACAACCTGGGCGCCAACCTCGGGATCTGTTTGATGGCGGTCGAGACCGGCAGCCACGCCTGCATGGACGGCTTCCCGGTCCTGGCCCGGTTCCTCGACGGGGCGGGCGTGGACCGCGAGCAGGTGCAGCTCCTCGACGGCCGGGGCGGGAACCCCGTGGACCGGGCGACGCCGCGGGCGGAGATCCAGATGTTGACGTACTGGATGGGTACGCCGGACGCGCGGCGCTTCCGGGAGGCGCTGCCGATCCTCGGCGTCGACGGGCTGCTCGCGACCAACTGCCGGGACTGCCCGGCCCGCGGCAAGGTGTTCGCCAAGACCGGGGCCGCCGTCGGGTACGACGCCCTCAACGACCGGCTGGGCGTGGGTGCGATGACCATCGCCGGGTACCTGGATCGGGGTGACGGCCGCTTCGACGTGTTCTACGCGGGTGTCACCGGGGGCGCGACGCCGACGCCCGACCCGAGCGGGATCCTGAGCGTCGCCAACGACATCGCGATGATCGCCGCCTACCTCCAGGAGGGGTGACCCGGCTCCGGGCCCCGGAGCCCGCGCCTGCCCGCGCGGCCCGCCCCTGCCCGCGGCGGTCGGCGGCGGGCCTCCGCGCGCCGATCCGGCGATACTGGGAGGGCTGGTCCCGCGAGCGGTTCCCGCGAGCGCGGCGCCCCGCGCACCGGGCCCGCCGCACGGCCCGCGCGACCCCCGGGAGGCGGTGATCCGTCCGTGTCCACACATGCCGGCCGGTCCGGTGACGGAGCGGCGACCGGCCGGGGCGCGCCCGGCCGCTACGGTACGGAGGCGTTCCCGCCGGGGCGGGCCGGCGAGGACGAGCGCATCGACCTCGGCGCCCTCACCTACGACGACGTCACCCTCGCCCGGCTCCGTGCGCTGGGTGCGGGGCCCGGCTGGAACTGCCTCGAACTGGGCGCGGGGACCGGCAGCGTGGCCCGGCGGCTCCTACGGGAGGCCGGTGTCACGCGCGTGCTGGCCGTCGACCGTGACGTCCGTTTCCTGGCCGCCCGCCCCGAGCCCGGACTCGACCTCCTGGAGGCGGACGTCCTCGACCCGGGGTTCGACCCCGGTCGGTTCCGGCTGGTCCACGCCCGCTTCGTGCTGATGCACCTCACCGAGCGGGAGCGCCTGATCGACCGTCTCGGGCACCTGCTCGTCCCGGGCGGGGTCCTGGTCCTCGGGGACGCCGTCGACCTGACGAGCGCGGACGCGCCCACGACCCCGTACACGCGGGCCATGCGGGCCATGTGGCAGGGGCTGCGGGAGAGCATCGGCACCGATGTCTCCTGGACCCCGCGCTATCCGGAGTTGCTGCGCACCGCCGGGCTGACCGGGGTGGCCGCGGAGGTCCACGTACCGCCGCTGGTTCCCGGCAGCCCGATCAGCGGGTTCTGGGCCGATACCTGGGACCGGGCCAGGGCGGCGATGACCGCGACGGGGCTGGTGGACGACGCGGCGATCGAGGCGGCGGTCCGGTACCTCGACTCCCCCGACTGCGCGGACCTCTCCCCCGGGCTGATCACGGCCTGGGGCCACCGGCCGGGCTGACCGGCGGGCCGACCGGTCAGGGGGTGCACCGTTCCCAAGGGGGTGCACCGTTCCCAAGGGGGTGCACCCGTCTCAGGGCGTGCACCCGTCGACCGCGGGCCCGCCCCCGACGCGCAGGCCCGGGCGCGCGGCGGCGGGGAGGCGGGACAGTGCCCGGGAGGTCCGGACGAGGTCGCGGCAGCCTCCCGGATCGTCCTGGAGGGCCCGGGTGTGGGCGATGACGCAGCGCTCGGGGTCGGCCCTTAGCGCCCGTACCGCGGCGGTCACCATGGCCGCGTCCGCGACCGCCGCCGCGTCCCCGGCGTCGGCTCCCCCGGCGAGGGCCGCGTCGAGCGCGGCGGCCCGCAGCGCGAGGTCGAAGTAGGGGTTGAGGGTGAGCAATCCGTCGTGGATGTTCGATTCGCGCTGGAGGCGGCGCACTCCGAGGCAGGAGAACAGGGGCATCCTGACCGTGGTGGTGGCGGATGTCAGTCCGGTGAGCAACCGGGCGAGGGGGCCCAGACGGCGGTAGCCCGACCAGTCCCGCCAGGGCCCCGCGAAGCGCTGTACGAGGAGCGGCAGGACGAACCCGCAGATGACGAGGGAGGAGGCGGCCCGGCCCAGCGGGCGGGCCGCGTGGGTGCTCAGGAAGTCGCAGTCCGTTCCCGCCCACCGGGCGGCCACGGCGGCGAACGTGCACACGGCGTGACCGACGGTGCACCAGTGGCCGGTGACCATGAGGGCGAGGCCCACGCGGAGTTCCCCGGTGACCTCGCGCAGCCAGCGCCGGCACAGGGAGTACATGACCAGCGCGGCCGCGGTGTGGGCGGCGAGGAGGAGCAGGGTCATCTCGCGGAGGTACGGGGTGGTCGCGTAGTGGGTGTCGAAGTCCCGCAGCCGTTCGACGGGGGCCTCCCCCAGTAGGAAGAGCCCGACCAGGGCGAGTCCGACCGCGCCGTAGCAGCCGAGGGCCCTGTGCGTGGCCCGCCGGATCGACTCGGGTGGCCCACCGCGCCAGTTGATGATCAGCACGATGCCGGTCCCGGAGGACGCCATCAGCATGGCGTGGCCGAGGGGGACCGCGAAGTTGGGTACGCCCGTGGCCGCGTTGACCTTCGCGAGCATCGGGACCGCGCCGAGGAAGAAGGCGCCGCTGGTGGTCAGCAGGAACGCGACGACGGCCCGGAGCAGGGGGTCGTGCGGGTTGCGCAGCAGGCCGGGAAGCCTGCCCAGGGCCGCGAGGAAGCCGATGACCGCGGGCAGCTGGAAGCCCAGGTCCGACACATCAGCCCCGTTCGACGTGGTGACCTAGGGCGGCCTCGATCCTGCCGGAGGTCGTGCCCCGGTCGAGACGATGGGGCAGGGGTTCGCGCAGCAGGTGCCGTACGGCGTGGGCCAGTTCGAGCCCGTACCGCTCCGCGGCCTGCTCCTCCCGCTCGTGCTTCCTCGCCGCCGTGCCGTCCTGTCCGAGGAGGGCGGGGCTCTGGCGCCCCGCGATGGCCAGGACCGACGAGACGACGCCCTGGAGCTCGGTGTCGTGGTGTAGCAGGCGGGCGGCCACGGCGCCCTCGGTGACGTGCTGGTGGCAGTGGCCCAGTTCCAGGTGACGGAGTTCGTGTCCGGTGATGATGAGCCGGTGCTCGGGTACGGTCCGCTCCTCGACGACGATGAGGTCCCTCGTCCCGAGGTCGAGCGCGAGTCCGCTCGCCGTGCCGGGCGGGAAGGAGGTCGTCCGGAATTCGATCTTGCGGCCGCGGCGGTCGCCCATGGCCTCGCAGAGCGCGCGGCAGATCGCCTCGCCCTCCGCGGGGGCT
Source organism: Streptomyces sp. Isolate_45 (assembly GCF_024721315.2). Classification (GTDB taxonomy): domain Bacteria; phylum Actinomycetota; class Actinomycetes; order Streptomycetales; family Streptomycetaceae; genus Streptomyces. The sequence continues at coordinate 37,070 of NZ_JANFAK020000034.1, read as the reverse complement.
TCCAAGTGGTCGATCGCCTTGACCATGGCACCGATCGACTGCCGCATCTCCCGTTGCTTGAACACCAGTTCCCCCTGTGACGCTGTTCCACGAACCTGTGACGCTCCCCGACCGGCACGGACAGCGCACTCCGCGAGCCCCTCGACGTGGGGCGGGTTACGGCCATCCGTGCGGTCGCCCCGGCTGTTGTGGAGGGGCCTTCGGCCACCGGTCCCCGGCCCGGCGACGGTCGGCGCCGAAGGCGCCCCGGCGTGATGGGACGACGAAACACGGCTCGCACCCTGCGGCTTCCCGAGAGTGCCACAGACGGGGCGGGAGATCCACGATTGTCCGGCCGGGACCGCCGCACGATGGCAGGAAATCGCCTGTCCTTCCGGTTATCCCGCCGAGCGGCCCTCAGCCGCGTCCGGCCGCCTCGTCGAGCTCGACGTCGAGGGCGAGGGCGGCGGTGATCAGAGCGAGGTGGGTGAAGGCCTGCGGGAAGTTGCCGAGTTGCTCGCCCGTGGGGCCGATCTCCTCGGCGAAGAGACCGACGTGGTTGGCGTAGGTGAGCATCTTGTCGAAGGCGTAACGGGCCTGCTCCGGGCGGCCGGACCGGGCGAGGGCGTACACGTACAGGAAGCTGCACAGGGAGAAGGTGCCCTCGGTGCCGCGCAGGCCGTCGGGGGAAGCCTCCGGGTTGTAGCGGTAGACGAGGCTGTCGGCGACGAGTTCGGCGTCCATGGCCTCCAGGGTGGCGATCCAGCGGGGGTCCGTGGGGGCGATGAAACCGACCAGGGGCATCAGCAGCAGGGACGCGTCCAGGACGGTGGTGTCGTAGTGCTGGACGAACGCCCCGCGCTCCGCGCTCCAGCCGCGGGTCATGATCTGCTCCAGGATGGCGTCGCGGGCGGCGGTCCAGCGGGGCAGGTCGGCCGGGCGGGCGTTGGCCATGGCCTGGCGGATGCCCCGGTCGAAGGCGACCCAGCACATGAGGCGGCTGTAGGTGAAGTGCTGCCGACCACCGCGGGTCTCCCAAATGCCCTCGTCGGCCCGGTCCCAGTTCTCGCACAGCCAGTCCAGCAGGTCCGCGAAGCGCTTCCAGCCCTCGTAGCCGATCGCGTGGGTGACCTGGTCGACCTGGGCGATGGCGTAGACCGCCTCGCCGTAGATGTCCAGTTGGAGTTGGGTGGCCGCGCCGTTTCCCACCCGCACCGGGGCCGAGCCGCGCCAGCCCTCCAGGTGACCGAGGATCTCCTCGCCGAGGTGGGGGTCGCCGTCGACGCGATACATGATCTGGAGCGGTTCTCCGTTGGGTGTCCCTCCGTCGTAGAACCGCTGTCCGAGCCAGTTCCGGAACGCGTCGGCCTCCTCCGTGAAGCCGAGGTCGCGCATGGCCCGCACCGACAGGGAGGCGTCGCGGACCCAGGTGTAGCGGTAGTCCCAGTTGCGCTCGCCGCCCTCCTGCTCGGGCAGGCCCATGGTGGCGGCGGCGATGGGGGCTCCGGTGGGGGCGTAGGTGAGGAGTTTGAGGGTGATGGCGGAGCGGTTGACGATCTGCTGCCAGCGGCCGCGGTAGGTGCACCGGCCGATCCAGTCGTGCCAGAAGGCGTGCACCGCGGTGAACGCCTCGGTCGCGCCTTCCACGGTCGGTTGCGCGGGGGCGTCGCCGCCGGCGTCGCGGACCGTCAGGACGACCGCGGCCCGTTCGCCCGCGGCCAGGGTGACGTACGCGCGCACGTCGTTCCCGTCGGCCTCCAGCGGTACCGGGCCGACGGCCTGGAGGTACGCGGTGACGTCCGGGCCCATGAACCGGGCGGCGGGGGCGCCGTCCAGGTCCAGGTCCAGGGTGTGGGCGGAACGGCCGTAGTCGAAGCGGGGGCGGCACTCCAGGGCGAAGCGCACGGCGCCGCGCACCACCCGCATGACGCGGACCACCTGGTGGTGGTCGGTGACGGTGTGCTCCCCGGTGACGGGCATGAAGTCGATGACCTCGCCGACGCCGTCGGCGGTGAGGAACCGGGTGATGAGGATCGCGGTGTCGGCCAGGTAGAGCTGGCGGGTGGTGATGTCGGGGGCGTCGGCGGTGATCGCGAAGTAGCCGCCCCGGTCGTGGTCCAGGAGACCGGCGAAGATGCTGGGCGAGTCGAAGCGCGGCGAGCAGAACCAGTCCAGTACGCCGTCGGAGGAGACGAGCGCGCAGGTCTGGAGGTCTCCGATCAGGCCGTGTTCGGCGATCGGCGGGTAGCGGCGCATCGGCAGTCTCCTCGGCTGTGGAAGCCGCCCGGCCCGGCAGGGGCGGGAGGTGGCCCACCTCCACCCTGCTGCGCGCCCTCCGGCCGGTCCATCAGGGTGGGCCCTCCGGGTGAGAAGCGGCACCGGGCCGCGCGGGAGGGGCGCGGGGCGCCGCGCGCCCCCCTTATTCCGATGCGCTCGCATCGGTCCGCGGGATACAGTACCGATGCAACCGCATCGGAACGAGTACGGGAAGACGGGTACGGGTCATGGGTGACGCCCTGTGGAAGATGTCGGCCGGCAGGCAGTCGGCGGCCGTGCGGAGGGGGGAGGTATCGGCCGTCGAGCTCGTCGAGAGCCACCTGGAGCGCATCGCCGCGGTCAACCCCGCGGTGAACGCGGTCACCCGGCTCATCGCCGATCGGGCCCGTGCCGCCGCGGCGCGCACCGACCGCGCGCGGGCCGCCGGTGAGGTGCTCGGGCCGCTCGCGGGGGTGCCCTTCACGGTCAAGGAGAGCACCCCGGTCGAAGGGGTGCCCACCACCTTCGGCGTCCCCCGCTTCCGCGGGCTGGTGGCGGCCGCCGACGCCCCGCCCGTGGCCCGGCTGCGGGCCGCCGGGGCCGTCCCGATCGGGCACTCGAACGTACCCACCCTGATCCTGGCCGGGATGCACACCCGCAGCGAGCTGTTCGGCGACACCGTCAACCCGTGGGACGCCTCCGTGACCCCGGGCGGCAGCAGCGGGGGCGACGCCGTCGCCGTCGCCACGGGCATGGCCGCCCTCGGCCTCGGCAACGACTCCGGCGGCTCGATCCGCGTTCCGGCCCAGTTCTGCGGTGTGGCGGGGCTGAAGCCGACCGCGGGGCGGTTCCCGGCGGACCATCGCGTCCTCGGCACCGACGACCCCGGACCGGCCTCCCAGATGCTGGTCACCGACGGCCCGCTGGCCCGGAGGGTGGCCGACCTGCGGCTGGCGTTCGAGGTGCTGGCCGGCACCGATCCGCGCGACCCCCGGGCCGTACCGGTACCGCTGCGCGGCGGCGCCCTGCCGGGCCCGGTGAAGGTGGCCGTGGTGACGGATCCCGGTGGGCTCGGCGTGCATCCGGCGGTCCGGTCCGCCGTGGAGGCCGCCGCCGGCGCGCTCCGGGACGCCGGGTACGACGTGCGCGAGGTGGCCGACGTACCGCGACTGGAGGAGGCCCTCGACGCCTACGGCCGGATCACCATGACGGAGTTCGCCCCGTCCTGGCCGGGGGTGCGCACGCTGCTCGGCGAGGGCGGGGACCGGTACATCGCGATGGCCATGGAACGGACCCCGCCCGCGAACGCCGAGGAACTCGTGCGGCTGATGGGTACCTGGATGAACATCCGGCGCTCCTGGGCGGAGTTCCTCGACGCCCACCCCCTGCTGCTGGGGCCCTCGTTCACCGAGCCGCCCGTCGAGCCGGGCCTGGAGTCCCGCGACGTGGCGGGCCGGGACCGGGTCGCGGCGGGGATGCGGTTGTGCACCGTGACCAGCTTCGTGGGGGTCCCGGCCGTGGCCGTGCCGACCGGTGTCACGGACGGGCTGCCCTGCGGCGTTCAGATCGTGGGGCGCGCCTTCCGGGAGGACCTGTGCCTGGAGGCGGCGCAGGCGGTCGAGGACCGCCTCGGCGTCCTCACCCCGATCGACCCGATCGGCCCCGGCAGGGGCCGTCGAACTCCGGGCGGGGCCCCGGCCGGCGGCGCTCACGCGTAGGAGACGGAGATCCTTTCGAAGCCGAGCGAGCGCAGCAGGCCCTCCAGTATCGCCGTGGTGTTCCGTTCGGCCCGTTGGGTGAGGCCACCGGCGCGGGCCGCCTCGTCGATGCGCTGGACCGCGAGCTTCTGAACGGCCTGCTCTCCCGACGGGTTGTCCGAGAACAGGTCGCCGAGCCGGTCCAGCAACCCCCGCTGTTTGGACACGGCGTACGAACGGTTCGGGTCCAGCGCCGGGGTCCCTAGGGCGGCGTGGGGCAGTTTCAGCGTGACGCCCGTCCGGTCCGCGTCGACGGTGACGGCCCGTTCGTCGAGCCCGCCCAGTTCCACGTAGGCGGAGACGGAGCCGGCGCCGACGTACAGGGTGCGCGTGCCGCGGACCGCGTCGGGGAGGAAGGGCGCGTCGCGCTCCAGGTCCACCACGACCTGGTAGTCGCCCGCCGCCCCCTCCAGCCGGCTCATGTCGCGCAGGGAGGTGAGTACGGCCGGACCGGTCCGGTCATGGGTCCGGGTTCCGAAGAGGTCACCGAGGCCGGGCAGCTGGAGGAGCCGCCCGGCGACCAGGAGCAGGACGGCGACGGCCGCCAGGGCTACCGCGGCCCGCACCGCCCGGCGGCGGCGTCTGCGTCGCGCGTCCGGTCCGGCGGACGGCGCGGGATCGTTCGCTTTGGTCTCCATGCGGACCGGATGCCCCGTCAGTTCATGGTCATCCACATCACGATGGCACCGCTCGGCGCGGAGCGGCGTGGACGCCCCGCGGCGGGGTACACGGCCCGCCAGCAACCGAACGGTTCCCGAGGAGTGACCATGCACGAGTCCGAGAACTCCGCCGAGCCCCGTCGCCGGGCCTGGCAGCGCAGACGGCCGCCGACGCCGGTCCCGACGGAGCCGCGGCGACCGCCCGCCCATCCGGCGGTGCGCGTCCTGGCGATGCTGGGCGCCTTCGTGGGGACGGTCCTCTTCAGCATCGCCCTGGCCCGCGTCACCCTGGAGCCGTCGGCGGCCTCCGCGGCCCTCGTGCACAGCAACGTCCACCCGGGTGCGTCGATCGAGGCCTATCTGGAGGGGGCGTCCGTCAAGGACGCCGCGAAGCAGCTCGGCGGCAACATCCTGCTGGGCGTCCCGTTCGGCGTGCTGCTGCCCGTGCTGCTGCCGCAGGCCCGGGGGCTGCTCCGGGTCGCGCTGACGACCGCCGTGGTGATGACGCTCGTCGAGCTGATCCAGGGGGCGCTCGTCACGGGGCGGGCCTTCGACGTGGACGACGTCATCCTCAACACCACGGGAGCCCTGCTCGGTTACCTCTTCCTCGGTCGCCGCATGGGCCGCGCCGTCCACCCTCGCCGTCACCACTGGTGGCAGCGGGGGCCGCGCCCGGTCGCGGAGCGGCGGCCGACCCCCGACCGGCCGGCCGCGGCCGTCGACGTCGACACCAAGACGCTCCCCCGTACCGACACCCGCTCGGCGCCGGTCGACACCCGCACCGGTGCGCGAAGTCTGGTCGACCGGTGGACCAAGCGGAAGCCGCGCACGCGAACCGCACGTCCGTGAGCCCTTCCGACAGCTCCCGCAGGCGGCGGCCGGCCTCCCGGTCGGCCGCCGGTGGAGTTCGTGTCCGGGATCTGTTCAGCGGTCCAGCGCTGCCGGGATGCCATGCGGCACGAGCTGCTGACATTGACACTCGATGCCAGGACGCGCCCGAGTGCCCCCCGAGGCATCGCGTTACGATGGGCCGGTGATCGCCCACCCCGCCCTCTCGATGGCTCAGCGCAAACGTCGGCTCGTGTCGAACGAGCTGACCGAAGCGGCGCTCCGGTTGCTGGCGTTGAAGGGGTTCGACGTGGTCACCATCGACGAGATCGCGACCACGGCCGGCGTCTCGAAGCGGACGTTCTTCCGCTACTTCGCGTCCAAGGAGGACGTGGTCGTCCAGTTCCTGGCCGACATGGGCACGGGCATCGCAGCCGAGCTCGCGGCCCGCCCGCCCGGGGAGCGGCCCTCGGTGGCGCTGTGGCAGGCCGTCTCGGTCCCCCTGGGCGCCTGCGGCGACCACCCCGACCGCGCGCTGCCGGTGGTGCGGCTCATCCTGCGCACCCCGGCCCTGCGCGCCCGCTTCCTGGAGCGGCAGGCCGATTGGCGCGACAACCTGGCCGCGGAGCTGGCGCGCCGCCTGGAGCTCGACGTCGAGACCGACCTCTACCCGCGGCTGGCCGCCGGCATGGCGATGACCGCCTTCGACACGGCACTGCACCGGTGGAGCGCCGGCGCCGGCGACGGCGACGAGTCTCGGCAGGACCCGGCCGCAGTGGCCGAGCGCGCCTTCGCGATGATGGCCCAGGCACTGGACGTCCGGACGAACTGAACCGTGCCGACGGGCACGGCGCCCGCCGTCACACCCGTGCGCCCCGGCGCGCGATCTTGGAGGAGTCGGAAATGAAGCAGCACGCAGACGGCACGGACGGCACTCGCCGCACCGCACTGGTCGAGGACCTGATGGGCCGTTTCCCCCACGTGCCCCGGGAAGCCGTGATCAAGGAAGACCTGCTGCGCGGCGGCATGGCCTTCGACGAGTCCGCGCTCAGCGGCACCGCCGACGGGGGCAGCGGCGACGTCAAACCGAAGTCGTACTTCATCTTCTCCTTCGACCACCGCACGCTGCCCGAGCTGGGGGCCGCCGCGCTCAACCGCCCGCCCGAGGAGATCGTCCTCACCGGCGGGCCGTACGAACTGCGCCGCACCGTCGTCTCCGTACGGGTCAACCCGGACTCCCCGTACGTGGTGCGCGGCGGCGACGACGGCACGCTGGGCCTGTACCTGGACGGCGCGCGGATCGCGGACGTCGGCCTGCCCCCGATGCCGGAGTACTACCGGCACAAGCTGTCGAACGGCAAGTCGGTGATGGAGGTCGCGCCGACCATCCAGTGGGGCTACCTCATCTACCTGACGGTGTTCCGGGTGTGCCAGTACTTCGGCGCCAAGGAGGAGTGCCAGTTCTGCGACATCAACCACAACTGGCGCCAGCACAAGGCGGCGGGTCGCCCGTACACCGGTGTGAAGCCGGTCGAGGAGGTGCTGGAGGCCCTGGAGATCATCGACCGGTACGACACGACCGGCGCGTCCAAGGCCTACACCCTCACGGGAGGCTCGATCACCTCCAAGGTCGCCGGCCGTGACGAGGCCGACTTCTACGGCCACTACGCGAAGGCCATCGAGGAGCGCTTCCCCGGGCGGTGGACCGGCAAGGTCGTCGCCCAGGCCCTGCCCCGCGACGACGTGCAGCGCTTCCACGACTACGGCATCCGCATCTACCACCCCAACTTCGAGGTGTGGGACCGACGGCTGTTCGAGCTGCACTGCCCGGGCAAGGAGCGCTACGTCGGCCGCGACGAATGGCACCGCCGGATCCTGGAGTCCACCGAGGTGTTCGGGCCGCGCAACGTGATCCCCAACTTCGTCGCGGGCATCGAGATGGCCGAGCCGTTCGGCTTCACCAAGGTCGGCGAGGCGATCGAGTCGACCCGTGAGGGCCTGCGGTACTTCATGTCGCACGGCGTCGTGCCGCGCTTCACCACCTGGTGCCCGGAGCCGACGACGCCGCTCGGCAAGGCCAACCCGCTCGGCGCGCCGCTCGAATACCACATCCGGCTGCTGGAGACCTACCGGGCGACGCTGGAGGAGTTCGGCCTGAGCTCCCCTCCCGGCTACGGCCCGGCCGGCCCCGGCCGCGCGGTGTTCTCCGTCAGCTCGTTCATGGACAGCCTGGAGGGGCTGGAGGGCGACCAGGCCTGACGGCCGGTCCGGCCCCGTCGCGCGTGACGACGGGGCCGGGCCGGGATCGGGTCCGGCCGCCGGGCCGGACCCGGGGCCCGCTACGGCTTCATCTCGTACGCACCGGCCAGCGCCTCGACCCGCGCCCAGACGCGGCCCGAGCGGTCGGCGTCGACGACGGGGCGGCGGACCGCTCCGAGTGCCCAGGCCTGCTGTTCCGGGGTGGCGGAGTCCTTGCCGTGCAGTTCGACGGCGTGCGCGGAGAAGTCCCGCACGAGTACGGCGAACAGCTCGTCGAGCACGTCCTCGTCCAGGCCCGTCAGGCGGGCCTGCTCCAGGATCAGCTGGCCGTGGACGACCAGGGCGAACAGCTGGCCCACGGCCAGGAGGAGGTCGAGGTCACGGCTCTGCGCCTCGTCGGGCGCGGCGGTCGTGACGAACGCGCACAGGGCGTCGGCCTGCTCGCGGAAGCGGCCGACGTTCGGCAGGGCGGCGTACGCGTCGAAGGCGGGACGCCAGTCGTGGAAGCGTACGGAGCCGAGGCCGCGGGCCGGGCCCTGACGGAAGAGGAAGTCGTCGTCGGCCGCGTCGAGGCGGGTCGGGACGGGCGCGTACTCGGCCGGCTCCAGCAGGTGGTTGCGCATGAACTTCAGGATCAGGGCGAGGTTGACGTGGACCGTGCCCTCCAGCTTCGGCAGGCCGCGGATCTCGACGGCGGCCTGTGCGAAGTAGGTGTCCTTCTCGAAGCCCTTGGCCGCGATGACGTCCCACATCAGGTCGATGACCTTCTCGCCCTCCGTGGTCACCTTCATCTTCGTCATCGGGTTGAAGAGGAGGTAGCGGCGGTCGTCGGGGCCGGCGGAGCGGAAGTAGTCGACGGCGCGGTCGCTGAACAGCTTCATGCCGACGAGGCGGACGTAGGCGTCGGCCAGCTCCCTGCGCACGTGCGGGAAGGCGGTGACGGGACGGCCGTAGAGGACGCGGTTCTGCGCGTGGGTGACGGCCTCGTACATCGCGTGCTCGCAGATGCCGATCGAAGCCGTGCAGAGGTTGAACTTGCCGACGTTGACGGTGTTCAGGGCGGCGTCGAAGGCGGCGCGGCCGGTGTGCAGGACGTCGGCGGCGGTGACCGGGTAGTCCTCCAGCCGGAACTCGCTGACGTACTTGGAGGAGTCGACGACGTTCTTCACGAGCCGGTACGCCGGGTGGCGGCTGTCGGCGGCGAAGAACACGTAACCGTCGGGGCCCTCCACGTCGGTGCGGCGGCCGAAGACGGAGACGAGACCGGCGGCGTTGCCGTTGCCGATGTAGTACTTGGACCCGGTGGCCAGGAAGCCTCCGTCGCCCTGCGGCGTCAGCAGCATGTCGGTGGAGTAGATGTCGGCGCCGTGGGTCTTCTCGGACAGGCCGAAGGCGAACACCTCGCCCTCGGAGAGGAGTTCGGCGGCACGCTCGTGGGCGGCGGCGTTGTCGCTCTGCCAGACCGGGCCGAGACCGAGGATGGTCACCTGCCACGCGTACCAGTAGTCGAGGCCGTAGAAACCGAAGATCTCGTTGAGGGCGGCGATCCGCGCGGTGTCCCAGCGCTTGTCGCCCTCCTGCGGGCCGGCGGCGGACGCCGGCGTCAGGAAGGTCGCGAAGAGGCCCTCCTTCGCGGAGAAGGCCAGGAAGTCGCCCAGCCAGGCACGGGTGCGGTAGTCCTCGATCAGCCGGCGCTTGCCGCGGTCCTCGAACCAGTCGACGGTGGCGCGCAACAGCCGGCGGGTCTCGGGGTCGAAGTGCGCGGGGTCGTAGGTCCGCGGGTTGAACAGCAGCGGGTCGGTCATCGGTGTGCGCCTTTCGGGTCGGGGGATGGTGTCGGGGCGGGGCCGGCGGCCGCTCCCGGCGGCCTCCGGGGCCGGGCGGGGTTCAGTGCTCGGCGAGCCGGTGGAGCGTGGCCAGTACGTCCTCCAGCCAGGCGAGCTGCATCCGCTCGTAGGCGATGCCGCCGCGGAGCACCACGTGCTGGAGCTCGCGGCCCGCGTCGGATCCGGCGGGGGCGTCCGGGCCGGTGAAGTCGCGCCGTTCACCGGCGAGGTAGTGCGTGAGCCGGTCGGCGTGCGCGAGGTGGTGCCGTTCGACCTCGCGGATCAGGGTGGCGGGGTCGTCGTCGAAGGCCGCCCCGCGGATCTTGACGGCGAGTTCGTGCCGGACGCTGTCGGGCTGGATCGGCTCGCAGAGCCAGGCGGAGAGGGCGGCGCGGCCGGCCTCGGCGACGGAGTGCTCCTTCTTGTCCGGACGGCCCTGCTGGGGCACCTCCCGGACGTCGATCCAGCCGTCGGCCTCCATGCGCTTGAGCACGCGGTAGATCTGCTGGTGCGTCGCGGTCCAGAAGTATCCGATGGACCGGTCGAAGCGGCGGGCCAGCTCGTAGCCGGAGCCCGGCTGCTCCAGCAGGGAGACGAGGATCGCGTGCTCAAGGGCCATGCCCCGAATCTTTCTATGCAACTCGTTGCACATACAAGCGTCGGCGCCCGGGTGAGACACGACTCACGACGACGAGGCCCCCGCCGGTACGCCGGCGGGGGCCTCGAAGGGGGAGTCGGAGGAAAACCGCGCCGACCGGTCAGCGGTCGGCGGCAGTGCCTCAGTAGGAGTTGCGGGACACCTTCAGGATCTTGCACTCGATCTTGTCGCCCGCCTTGGCGGACTGGGCGATCTCGTAGCCGAGCGCGCCGGCGTTGTCGTCGGTGTACTTCTGGCCCGGCGCCAGGTTCTGGCCGAGCGAGGTCAGGTCGGCCTTCTTCTGGCCGTTGACGAGGATCTCGCCCTCCACCAGGTACGTGAACCGGCGGTCACCGCTGTTGACGTAGTCGACGGTGACGAGGAGTTCCTTCAGGTCGAAGTCGCCCTTCTCCACCTTGCAGGCGGTGACCTTCACGTCCTGGGTGATGTCCGGGTCCTTGCCGGGCTTGGCGGCGTCGCCGGGCTTTCCCTGGGCGTCGGGGGCGACGGAGGCGGTGTCGTAGTTCTTCTCCAGCTCCTTGCCCACCTCGTTCGCCGCCTCGCCCACCAGTACGGCGCAGCCGCCGAGGAGGAGCAGACCCAGTGCGGTGGGGATGCCGCAGCCCAGGGCGACCTTCTTGCCCGTGCTCATGCCCTGCTTCGGCGGGGGCGGGAACTGCTGACCGTAGGGCGGCTGGGGTGCGCCGTAACCGGGCTGCGGGGGCGTGGACATGAGTGACTCCTGGGGACGTGACGACGAGCGGCGCTCAGCTTAAACAAAATGTCAATGCGTGCCATCCCGTACTCAGGGAGTGAGACGCGGCCCAGGCGACGGCGACGGCCCGTCACCCGAACGGACGCGTCCGGGTGTCAGGGGCACGGCCCTCCTTGGAGGCTGGACCTGCGTCCCCTTCGGGCGCTCAGCCCCAAGAAGGAGCCTCTCGTGGCACAGCAATCGCCTTCCACCTCCCCCACCGGCGCCCACCGGGACCGGGACGTGTACGACAGTCGCAACGCGTGGGCAGCGGGCGGAACCATGTTCGCCGGCGTCCTCCTCCTGATCGAGGGTGTCCTCGGCATCATCAAGGGCATCACCGGCATCGCCCGCAACGACGTCTACTCCCAGGTGGGCGACTACGTCTTCAAGTTCGACGTGGCGGCCTGGGGTTGGATCCACCTGGTCCTCGGCATCGTCCTCGGCGTCGTCGGCGCCGGACTCCTCAAGGGCGCGGCACTGTGGGCCCGGGCGACGGGCGTGGTGCTGGCGGCGATCAGCATCATCCTCAACTTCATGTGGCTGCCCTACACGCCGATCTGGGCCGTCATCTCCATCGCCATCAGCTGCTTCATCATCTGGGCCCTGTGCAACGACGGCGGCCGCGCCCGGTCCGCCGGCGTCTGACCCCTCCGGGTCTCCTACGGGGTACCCGGAACGACCAGGCCCGTCTCGTACGCCACGACCACGGCCTGGGCGCGGCTGTCCAGGTCCAGCTTGGTCATGGTCCGGTTGAGGTGGGTCTTGACGGTGGCCTCGCCGATGTGGAGCCGCCCGGCGATCTCGGTGTTGGACAACCCCTTCGCGGCCAGGCGCAGCACCTCGCGCTCGCGGGCCGTGAGGACGTCCAGGCCCGCCGGGGTGTCCGGCACCGCGTCGGCGCGGTTCACGTAGGACTCGATCAGGCGGCGGGTGACGCTCGGCGCGAAGAGCATGTCGCCCTGGGCCACGGCCGAGACCGCCTCGATCAGCCGCTCCGGCCCGGTGTCCTTGAGGAGGAAGCCGGAGGCGCCGGCGCGCAGGGCGGCGTACACGTACTCGTCGAGGTCGAAGGTGGTCAGGATCAGTACCCGGGGCAGCGGGTCCACGGCCTGGGCGAGGATGCGTTCGGTCGCGGCGGTGCCGTCCAGGCCGGGCATGCGGATGTCCATCAGGATGACGTCCGGCCGGGTGCGGGCGGCGACTTCGACCGCCCCGTCGCCGTCCTCGGCCTCGCCGACCACTTCGATGCCGGGCGCGGCCCGGAGCAGCGCCACGAGGCCCGCGCGGATCAGGATCTGGTCGTCGACCACGAGGGTCCGGATCATGCCTGTGGCCGGTTCCGCGGTCCGGGGGAAGGCCCGGCCGGGACCGGGAGGGTGAGGCGCACGCGAAATCCCCCCTCGGTTCGTGGACCGGCGTCGACCGTTCCGCCGTAGAGCTTGGCCCGTTCGCGCATGCCGATCAAGCCGTGACCGGGCCCGCGGGCAACGTTGGCCGGATCCGGACGGTCGTCGGCGTCTCCCGCGCCGTCGTCGGTGATCGTCACCAGCAGTTCGTGGGGCCGGTAGCGGACGAGGACGACGACGGCCGCGTGCCGCGCGTGCTTGATCACATTGGTCAGGGCCTCCTGCACCACCCGGTACGCGCACAGTTCCACGCCGGGCGGCAACGGCCGGGGCGCACCGTCGGTCCGCAGGTCGACGGCGACTCCCGCGGCCCGCACGCGCTCGGCCACTTCCCGCAGACCGGCCAGCCCGGGGATCGGGGCGTACGGGGCGCGGCCGGCCTCGCCGTCCTCGATGTCCGCGGCGGAGCGCAGCAGGGTCAGGATGCGGCGCAGTTCGCGCAGGGCCTCCTGGCTGGTCTCGGATATCGTCCCCAGGGCCGCGCGGGCCTGCTCCGGAGCGGAGGGGAAGACGTAACCGGCCATTCCCGCCTGGACGTTGATCACGGCCATGTGGTGCGCGACGACGTCGTGCAGCTCGCGGGCGATGCGCCGCTGCTCCTCGGAGACCGCCAGGCGCTCGCGCCACTCCTGTTCCCGGCGCAAGCGGGCGGTGAGTGCGGCGAGTTGGCCGTTGCGCTCGTCGAGGACGCGGGCGCCGTTGCCGAACATCCACACCACGGCCGGAACGCCCAGGGCCTGCACCACCGTGATGATCAGGCCGATTTCGGGGGCGGCCAGCCCGCTGCCGAAGACGACGGCCGCGCACAGCGCGGCGCAGGCCGCGGCCGTGCGGGGCGGTCGCCGGGCGGCGACCCCGTACAGGGCGACGGCGGGAGCCCAGAAGTTCAGGGAGGGCTGATAACCGGCCGCGAGGTAGCAGGCGTAGCCGAGGCAGGAGGCGACCAGTGCGAACACCGGCGCGGACCTGCGGGCGGCGAGCGGCAGCGCGACCCAGGCCGTCAGTACGTAGGCGGTGGTGTCGAAGGGCGGCCACCCCGCCGGGTGGTACTGCCGGCCGGCGACGGCCGCGGCGGCGGTCACGCCCAAGGCCAACGCGGCGTCGGCCAGCCGCGGATCGACGGAGCGGAGCCGGTCCGCCGGCCAGACCCTGAAGCGCATCGGCGCACTTTACGCGGCTGCGCCGGAAGCGGTCGTCATACCAGGGGTGGAGCGGACCGGGGTGCGGTACTGACGCAGAGGTTTACCGCGGGTGTCAACTTCGAGGTTGACGCCCGGAAGCGGACATCCGGGGGACCGTACGGGGGTCCGAACGCACGCCGCCCGGCGTGCGGATCACTTCCCGGTCGATCACAGGGGGATCACATGCGGATCAAGCAGAGGGCGGGAGTCCTGACGGCGGGCGTCGCCATGGTGGCGGGCCTCGGGCTCACGGGGACGGCGGCCCAGGCCGCGCCCGGTTCGGCGGCGGGCGGGGCCTCGGCGATGGCCTGCTCGACGTCGAACGCGGTCACGAAGAGGACGGGCAGTGTCGACTCCATCCGGATCGAGCTGCGCTACAGCACCTCCAGCCGCTGCGCCTGGGGCCGGATATACAACGCCGACCCGGGCGACAAGGTGTGGGTGGACCGCTCCTCCGACGGAGGGGGCAGCTGGACCGGCCCCATGGGCATGACCACGGTCAACTCCGGCACCGACACGCACACCCCCGCCTACGACGACGCGGGCTACGTGATGCGGGCCTGCGCCTGGAACGACACCAGCGGCACCACGCGCTGTACCGGCTGGTACTGAGACTCCGGCCGCGCGGTCGCCCGTTCACGGGGGGCGAGCGACCGCGTGGCCGGCCCCGGGCAGCGGCGCGGCGGCGCCGCGCCAGGGACGTTCGTCCACGGAGACCACCGGAAGGGGCGAGTCCGGCGTACGGTCGACCGACCGGCCGGGCCCTCGACGGCGGGGCCGGTCCTCCTCGACGTCCTGACTCGGAGTCCGCCGATGCGCCTCTACGCACAGACCCCAGCCCGTCGGAGCCGCCAGGTACTCGCGGACGTCATCGCCGTGGCCCTGGTGGCCGCCGCGGTGTGGTTCGCACTGGCCGTCCACGACGCGATCATGAAGCTGGCCGAGCCGGGGCGGAGGGTCGAGAGCGCGGGCACCGGCCTCGCCACCGAGCTCGGCAACGCCGGCGACGCGGCCTCGAACGTGCCGCTCGTCGGCGGGCTGCTGCGCAAACCGCTCCGGTCCGCGGCCGACGCCAGTACCGGACTCGCCGACGCGGGACAGTCGCTCCAGGACGCCGTCGGCCAGGTGGCCACCCTGACCACGGCGGCCCTGATCATCGTCCCCGTGACCGTCGTCCTGTTGCTGTGGCTCCCCGCCCGACTGCGCTGGATCCTGCGCGGCCACGCCGTGCGGCGCCTCGTCGACGCGCCCGGAGGCACCGACCTGCTCGCCCTGCGCGCCCTCACCGGGCCACCGCGCGACCTCGCCGGGCTCCGCGTGCCCGAGGGCGGTCTGGCCGACGCCTGGCGCCGTGGGGACCGACAGGTCATCGGTGAGCTGGCCGAGGTCGCCCTCAGGCGGGCCGGACTTCGATCCTGAGGGCGGAGCCCGCTCAAGCGGTGGCGCCGCGGCGCCGGTGTTCGAGGGCCGCGGCGAGGACGTACGCGCCGCCTCCCCCGACGGCGAGCACCCAGTAGGGGCCGGGAGCGCCGAGCGGGAGCGCCGCGGTGGAGATCAGGGCGAGCCAGAGCCCGAGGCAGTAGTGCGGCACGTCGCGGCGTACGGCGCCTTCGGCGAGGTAGAGCAGGCCGACGACGAGCCCGGAGCCGGCGGGCCACAGGACGGACTGGAGCCGCGGTTCGTCGACCAGCGACGTGAGGCCGGTGATGGCGAGGAACAGGACGGTGAAGGCGGCGATCCAGGCCGCGCCGAGCAGCCTGCCGGAGAGGACCTCCGCGGCGGGGGCCCCGTGTTGGGCCCGCGCGGCGGCGATCGTGGCCAGGGCGATGCCCGCCACGAGACCGCCCACGAGGAGCGTCGAGGGCAGCCAACCGGGCAGGTCGAGCAGGGGCGCGGGGCCCTCGGAGAGCGCGGCGGCGCCGTGTCCGAGTACGTGGGCGAGTCCGAAGCCGAGGTAGGCGGCGCGGTTGTCGACCTCCCGCGGACCCCGGGCCGCCTCGGTTTCGGGCCGGGCGGCGGCGTGGTCCCGTGGCGGGGACGGGGTTCGGGCGTGGGCGACGGGCGGCGGGGCGATCGCGCGGCCGGACATGGTGGGACCTCCATCGGGGACGGCGGGGTGGTGGGGCGCCGCACGGGGCGGCCGGCGCCGGACCCGTGGTCCGGCGCCGTCGTGGGTGCGGTCCTGCCGGGGAAGCGGTCCATGCCGCGCCCCGGGGCGGTGCGGTGCGGTGCGTCAGTCGTTGACGCCGTCCAGGTCTCCGTCGGGGATCCAGGAGCCGTGGATGCCCGCGGTGACGCGGCGCGGCAGGTGGACGGTGGCGATCCGGTCGAGGCCGGACGCGTCCAGGACGAGCAGTTGGGAGGCGTCCTGCTTGAGGTCGGACACCACGGTGAGCAGGTAGCCGTCGTCCTCGAGGGTGGCACCGGCGGCGGGGACGAAGACGGCCTCGCCGGGCAGTCGGGCGTCACCGATCCGATGGATGCGGCGGGCTCCCGTGGTGCGGTCGTACTTGACGACTCCGTAGCCGCCGTAGCCCTCGTGGTCGGGGAAGGACACGGCGTACTGGTAGCGGTGTTCGGCACCCAGGTAGTTCTCGTTGAGCGTCGGGAACTCCACCGCGAGGTCGTCGATGATCTGTTCGTCGACGGTGCCGGCCTCCATGTCGATCACCCAGCGGCGCGTGTAGGAGCGGGTGTTGGGCTCGGTGCCGCGGCCGGGCGCGCCGACCCACCAGTTCCAGGAGAGCCGGAAGCCCTCGCGGTCGACGGTGGGGCCTTCCAGGACGATGTTGCCCTGGCCGTCCTCGTAGGCGTTGCCGACGTGCAGCATGTTGCCGGGCTCTATGGAGAACCAGCGGATGTGCCGGTGCCCGTCCTCCCCGCGGGGCATGACGCCGATGCGGGCGGGCTGGTCGTCGCTCCAGGCGTAGGGGATGCCGGAGTGTTCCGTGGGCTCGAAGGTGACGTTGCCCTCGACGAAGACGACGTGCCGGCGGGTGATGGCGAAGTCGTGTTTGAGGGAGGCGGTCGCTCCCGGGATCTCGGTGCTCCGGATGAGCGCGCCCCTGGCGTCGGCGACGTGGTGGGTGAGGAAGGGCGGGAACGGCGCGGAGCCGAAGAAGTGCAGCTCGCCGGTGCGCGGGTCCTCCTTGGGGTGGGCGGTCATGGCGGTGCGCAGGGTGCCGTTGAAGTCGTACGGGCCGACGGTGTCGAGGTCCGGGGTGAGCTCGAAGGGGAGGTTGGCCTCGCAGAGGGCGAGGAGGCGTCCGGCGTGTTCGATGACGTGGGTGCCGGCGGTGCTGGCGGTGAGGTCGGGGCCCGTGGCGGTCATGTACGGGGCGCCGTCGAGGGCGGGGGTGCGGACCCAACGGTTGCGGTACCACTCGGCGCGACCGTCGCGCAGGCGGATCCCGTGGACCATGCCGCTGCCCTTGAACCAGTGGCTGGGGGTGACGCCGGGCTTGGGGTTGTGGCTGTTGCGGATCAGCCGGCCGGTCAGTTCGGGGGGCAGGGTGCCTTCGACGGTGAGTCCGGCGGCGGAGACCTCGTCGGCGACGGGCGTGTAGTGGCCGGTCAGGTAGGGCGCGGTGGTCATTTCGGGTCCTCGTGTCTCGTCGGCTTCGGTGGTGGCCGTGGTCTTCTTCGCGGCGGCGGCTGCGGCTGCGGTGGTCGCCGTGGCGGGCGCGGGGCTCAAGCGGGCTGCTCGGCGCGCGCCTTGAGGCAGTCGAGCCAGTCCCGCAGGGAGGTCCTCAGGGCGGTGGCGAGTTCGTCGACCGCGGCGTCCACGGGGTCGCCGCTCCAGGACTCCTCGGTGCGGACGACGACGCCGGCCCCGGACGGCTCGAACGTCCATGCGTGGATGCCGACGATGCCCTGGACGGTCCCGCCCCAGACGATCCGCCGTCCCGGAACGATTTCGTGGACCGTGGAGGTGATGTCCAGCCCGTGGGTGAGCCAGCCGAAGCGGGTCCCGACGGCCAACGGGCCGTCGAGCCGGGCCCGGTCGATGCCGGTGTTCCAGACGGGCCAGTTGTCGACGTCGGTGTGCAGTTCCCAGACGGTGGCGGGAGCGGCGTCGATCGTCGTCGTGAGGCTCACGACGACGGGGGCGGTCGTGTCGATGGTGGTGTGCATGCTTGTCCTTGTCGGTGCTCGGTACGGATGGGGCGGTGCGGCTCGGGTCGTACGGTTTCGGGTCACGCGGTTCCGGGTCGGGCGGCGGGCGTCCGGTCGGTGGCCCGCCCCGCCTGCGAAGGCGTCTCGACCGGCGCCCCGGACGGGGGCGCCTCCGCCGGGAGCGCGCCGCGGGGGCGGCGGGCGGGGCGGGTGAGCGGCAGGGCGAGGAGCGCGGTGGCGGCCAGGATCGCGGCGGAGACCGCGAAGGCCGCGCGGTAGCCCGAGGTGAGGGCCTCCGGTGGGCTCTGGTGGGCTGCCGCGTGGGTGGTGACGGATCCGGCCAGGGTGGCGAGGGCGGCCAGGCCGATCACACCGCCGACCTGACGGGTGGTGTTCACCAGTCCCCCGGCGAGGCCCGCGTCCTCGCGGGGAACGCCGTCCACGGCGAGCGCGGTGAGCTGGACGAAGCCGATGCTCAGGCCGAGGCCGACCAGGATGCTCGGACCGAGGACGTCGAGGAGGTAGCTCCCGTCCGCGCTCATCCGGGACAGCCACAACAGACCGGCCGCCTCGACGAGCAGGCCGCCCGTCAGGGTCGCCCTGGCGCCGATCCTCCCGGAGAGCCGGGGTGCCAGGAGCGCCCCGAGCATGTTGGCCGCGGCGAGGGGTAGTTGTCCCGCACCGGTGGCCAGGGGGCTCATGCCGAGGACCTGTTGCTGGTAGAGCGGTAGGAAGAAGAACAGCGCTATCCATACGGATCCCAGCAGCGCCATCAGGACGTTGCCCGCGGCGATGCGGCCGGTCGTGAACATCCGGGGCGGGATCAGTGCGTCCGGCCGCCGGCGTTCGACGAGGACGAAGAGCACGAGCAGTACGACGGCGCCCAGGAGGGCGGCCAGTACCCCGGTGTCCGTCCAACCCACGGCCCGCGCGCTGGTCAGCGCCCAGACCAGACAGGTCAGGGCGAGCGTGACGGACGCCGTCCCCAACAGGTCGAACCGCCCGGCCCCCCGGCCCGCCGGCCGGGGCACGAGCGCCGCCACCGCGACGAGCACCAGCAGCGCCCCGAGCGCGACGGCGTGGAAGACCCGGGGCCAGCCCCACGCCTGGGTGAGCACCCCGCCCAACAGGACGCCGCTCGCTCCCCCCGCGCCGGAGACGGCGCCCCACACCCCCAGGGCCCGGCCCCGCCCGGGGCCGGGCGGGAACAGGTCCATCGTCAGGGCCAGCGCGGCGGGAGCGACGGCGGCGGCGCCGGCGCCCTGCACCACACGGGCGGCGATGAGCGGGCCGGGAGAGTCGGCCAGCCCCGCCGCCAGTGAGGCCCCCGCGAACACCGCGAGACCGGCGATCAGCAGCCGGCGGCGACCGAGCAGGTCTCCCGCCCGGCCCCCGGCCAGGAGCAGCGCACCGAACGCCAGGCCGTAGGCGTTGACCACCCACGTGGTGCCGCCGTCCGACAACCCCACCCCGGAACGGATCTGCGGCAGTGCCACGTTCACGATCGAGGTCGCCAGCATCACGGTGAACTGCGCGGCCGCCAGCGCCGCGAGCGCGGCTCCCCGGTGGGGTGGGACGGCGGGCTCGCCGTTCGTGCGTCCAAGGTTCATGACGCACAGCCTCTTGTCGGGCGGTGTCCACTTTCCATGCCCGCCGGCGGCGTTGCCTGTCCAGTCCTGTCCGCACCTGTCCACCCGGGCGATGCCACGACCGCGCACGGCCCGTGGGCGCACCCGCCGCGGGGTCTCCTAAGGCGGCGCCGAGAGCGCCGCGGACGTCACCGGATCGGCCCCGGGACGTACCCGCCGGGTTCCTTCGACCGCCGGCTTCAAGCGGGGTCGGCCGGGAAGTCGTCCCAGGCCATCGAGCTCATCCTCCAGCCGGCGGGCGTCCGGACGAACTGGGTGGTCTTGCGGCCCGAACCCTCGAACGGCTCCCCTTCGAGGAAGCCGGACTTGCGGTACTCGCTGAACCGGTGCGCGACCGATCGGAAGATCTCGGTGCGCTCGTCGACCTCCCATTCGCGGAACTCCGTGAGGGTGCCGTCGGTGAGGATCTTCTCCCGGGGCTCGATGAACCCGTCGAGGTCGTACACGACGGGCTCGCCCCCGACGTTCTTGATGATCATCCCCTGGGGGATGAACACCTCCCTGACCGCCTCCAACCTCGGGCGACTTCCTCCGGTGTTGGTGAACGCACCGAGGAACGTCCGCATCAATCGGTCGAGTTCGCTCTTCACATCGGACACGGGCCCATCCTCGCGCACCCGCCCCGAGCCCGGCAACGACCCCAACGAACCAGTAGCCCAACGCATCCGCTCCATCACTTTCCGTGAGAAACGGAGGATGGATTCCACTCGCCGTGGGCAGAACTGGTCCATGGACACGGACACACCCGGATGGCTGCGGCGCCTCACGCGCCGCCTCACTCCCACGGGGGGCGGCGGCGCGGCGGCGGTCTTCGCGCCGCGTCGCGCCCCCGCCTTCACCGCCGACTTCGCCTCCCCCACCCAGTGGATCGCCGGCCGCTCGTGGGCGTATCCCGGCGGCGGCCCGGTCAACCCGCGCGACAACAAACTCGACCACCTGACGGCCGACCCCGCCTACAGCCGCACCGGCGTCTTCCGGGCGACCCTGCGCCCCGACGGGAACTGGGACAGCGGCCTGCTCACCACCGAGGGCAGCGACGAGGGCTTCATGGTGCGCACGGGCGACGTGTTGGAAGCCCGCGTGAAACTGCCCGTCGAGCGGGGGGCGTGGCCCGCGATCTGGACCTGGCGGGACGGCGGCCAGGAGATCGACGTCTTCGAGTACCACCCCGACAACCCGGATCTGCTGGAGCTGTCCAACCACGTCCGGGAGGGCCACCGCTACCACCGGGACCCGTCCGTGCGGCCCGGCGGCTGGGTGGACCTGAAGGTCGAGTTCGGCCGCAACTCGGTCGTCTGGTGGGTCAACGGCGCCCGCGTCTTCAGCGACGGCAGGGGGGTGGGCCGCACCTGGCGCGCCTACCTCATCGTCAACCTGTCGGTGTGCGCCGGCCGGTACCACCCGGCCCCGGACCCCTCGGCCACCGAGATGTCCTACGAGGTCTCCCAGCTGAGGGTGTACCGGCGCTAGGGGTTGTCCGCCACCAGCCGGGCGACGGCTTCGACGAAGCGGTCGACGCCGCCCGGGGAGGCCGTCAGGAAGAGGTTGGGCTCGATGAGCTCCAGCTCCATCACCACCGGCGCCCCGTCGGCGCCCCGCACGAGGTCGACCCGGGCGTAGACGCCGACGGCGCCGACCGCCGTGGCCGCGGCGGCCAGGGCTGCCGCGGCGAGGTCCCGTTCGGCCTCGTCGGGTACGTGCGCGGTCAGGTCGGGGTGCGGGGTGCGCCCGTTGTCGATGCGGCCGGTGTCGGTGAGCACGGGCCCCTTGCGCAGGGCGTGGCTGAACCGGCCGCCCAGGTACACCAGGGCCCGTTCGCCGTCGGCGATCCGGTCCATGTACGGCTGGACCATCGCCGTCTCGCCGGCCTCCTGGAGGAGGCGTACGTGGGCCTCGGCGGCGGCGCGCTGGGTCGGGGTGTAGCGGGCGCTGTTGCGGGCGCCCGCGGACACCGAGGGTTTGACGACGATGTCCCCGTGCTCCGGCAGCGCGACGTCCTCGCCGGGTGCGATGAAGCGCGTCGGGACGGTCGGCACCGCGAGGGCGGCCAGTTCCGCGAGGTACCTCTTGTCGCTGTTCCAGCGCACCACCCGGGCGGGGCTGTGCAGCGAGGTCACCGCGTCGACCCGGTCGACCCAGGCCAGGAACTCGGGCAGCCGGCCCGTGTACTCCCAGGTGGAGCGGATGACCACGAGGTCCTGGGCGGCCCAGTCGAAGTCGGCGTCGTCCCAGCGCGCCGTCGTCGCGTCGACGCCCCGCGCGCGCAGGGCGGCGACCAGCAACGGCAGTTCGCCGTCGTGCGCGATGCCCGACGCGTCGGTGGCCAGGGCGACCCGCGGCCCGACCCGTGGGGCGGCCGCGGGCAGGGGGCGGGCCTGTGCGTCGTCGGCGGTGCCGGCGTTGTCGCGCACGGTTTCGGCGTTGCTGTCCACGGTGTCGGCCGTCCCGTTCCTTCGTCGTCCGAGGGGATCGTGTCCATGATCGCATCCACGGTCGCGCGGGGACTCAGCCGATGTCGAGCACCAGGTCGGCGCGCTCGCGGCCGCCGGCGACGAGCCGCGCGTTGGCCTCGTCCGAGCGGGCGACCCAGGCCCTGGCGTGCGAGGGGTCCTTGCCGTGGCGCACGTGCCGGTCGACCAGGCGGGCGACGCGCCGCACGTCATCGGGTGCGAGGTACCACACCTCGTCGAGGAGGGGCCGGACCCGAGCCCACTCCCCCTCGTCGTGCAACAGGTAGTTCCCCTCGGTGATCACCAGCGGCACGGCCGGGGCGACGGGAATGCTCCCGGCGACGGGTTCCTCGATCGTGCGGTCGAAGGCCGGGGCGTAGACCGTACTGCCGTCGGCTTCGCGCAGGCGGCTCAGCAGGGCGGCGTACCCGGCGGCGTCGAAGGTGTCCGGCGCCCCCTTGCGGTCGGCCCGCCCCAGCCGGACCAGTTCGGCGCCGGCGAGGTGGAAGCCGTCCATCGGCACGACCACCGCGAGGGACGGCCCGAGGTCGGCGGCCAACCGCTCCGCCAGGGTCGACTTGCCGGCGCCCGGAGGACCGGCGATCCCGAGGATCCGCCGGCCGCCCCGGGCGGCCAGCGCCCGGGCCCGTTCCGTCAGCTCGGCCCGTTCCGTCGGTTCGCGCGACTCCGTCGTGTCCACACGCCGCATCCTGCCGGATCCGGCCCGGCGGACGGACCCGAACGGGTGGGTCGCGGGGTGGGTTTACGTGGGGTCGGTTGACGGAGTGGGTCCGGCGGCCGGTGGTCGGCGGACGGTGGTCGGCGGTCGGCGGTCCGTGGTTGGCGGTCGGTGGTCCGTGGTCGGTGGTCGGTGTGTTCAGTCGACGTCCAGGTAGTACGCGCCTGCCCGCGCGTCGGCGAAGAGGGTGAACTGCACCGGTGGTGCCCCCTCCGTGCCGTCGGCGTCCATCTCGACCGGCTCGGCGTCCACCAGGACGTACTCGCCGTATCCTTCGAAATCTCCGGGCCCGTCCGCGACGCCGATGTGGATCGGGGTCTCGTCGGGCAGGTTCGCGAGGGCGTCACGCAGGCGTCCTGCGGTCCATACCTGCGGAGTGTGATCGAACGTCTCAGCCATGCGCCGAGGTTAGAACCACCTGCCCCCGTGTTGCCGGTACGCCGCGCCGTGGTCCGGGGGCCCGGGCCCCACCCGGCGCACACCCTGCCGGAAACCGGTTGCGGCGCCCCCGTGACCTCCACTCCGCCGGATCGTTTCTCTTCATGTCGCGCCAGGTGTATGCCCCGCAAACCCCCCGCGGCGTGTGCGACGGACGAAGGCCATGGGAGCACCATCTCTCCCATGGCCTTCGTCCGTGTTGAGGCCGGTGCGGAAGGAGCGTTTCAGCGCCGCGCGTTGCCGGGATGTCGCTTTCCTGCACCCCGATCGGTGCGGATCTCGCCGGGAGCCAACTACAGCCGCCCTGAGGTGAGTACCATCCGGCAGCAACACACCAGGTCTCACAGGAGAGCGAGCCGACATGGCAGACGAGCTGGACACCACGCCCATCCACAGCCTGTACGCGGAGCGTTTCGCCGCCGATCTGGAGACCAACCGCAAGGAGCAGGAGGATCTTTCCTCGCGGATCACGGAGCTCGACGCGCGGCTGAAGCAACTGAAGGCGGACGAGGACTGGCTCTGCGGCGTGCAGGGTGCGGTCCCTCCGGCGGGGGTCCTCGTGGGAGGTTCCCCGGGGGCGCTCGCGCCGGCCCCGCTCCCCGCCACCGAGGAGGCGCCGTCCCCGTCGTCCCGGGCCGTTCCCAAGCCCCGGCAGGCGAAGAAGGCGTCGGGAACCGCGCCCCGCGCCAGGAAGGCCGCCCCGACCAGGAAGTCCCCGGGCGGCGCCACCGCCACCAAGACCCGGACCGCCACGGCGACCAGGACCAAGGCGGCGCCGGCAACGACGGCGAAGGCCGCACCGGTCGAGGCCGCACCGGCGAAGGCGACCGCTGACGCGGCAGCGGCCTCCACCAAGGCCACCCCCGCGAAGGCCGCCACGGAGGCGGCCGCCCCTGCCGCGCCCGCGAAGACCGCCCCGGTCAAGGCCGTCAAGGCCGTGAAGACCTCCTCCGCCAAGGCGGAGGAGGTCACCCCCGTCAAGGCCGAGAAGTCCACCCCGGCCGCGAGGAAGGCGCCGTCGGTGACGCCCGGCAAGGTCGCCGAGCCGCCGCTGCGCGAGCTCGTCCTGGCCCTGCTGGCCGGTGCGGCGGAGCCCCGCATGGTCAGTGAGGTGTCCACCGAGCTGACGGCCGCCCACCCCAGCCGGTCCACCTCCACCCAGGTGGTGCGCAACACCCTGGAGGGCCTCGCCAAGAAGGGGCTCATCGAGAAGGACAACAAGCAGGGTTCGGTGATGTACACCGCTCCCCGGCCCGCGGTGGACGGTCCGACGCCCGTGGCGCCGGCCGAGGCGAAGCCCGCCGCCGCAACCGCGGCGACGACGGTGGCATCCGAGGCCTGATCGCCCGACGATCACCACACCGCACCAACCGCACCACCCCGACCGCCCGCACCGTGCCCGCCGCTCCGACGGCCGCACGGGCGGGCGGTCGGTTTTTCGGGCGTGCGAGGTTCTCGGCGGTGTGCGGATCGCCGAGGGGTTCCCTCAGCGCGCCGACCCGCGCGGTTCGTCGGTGCGGGCCGGGGCCGGTCGGTCGTCGGGGCGGCCGGAGTCGTCGTCCGCGTCCAAGCCCTGCAGGCCGGGGAAACGGTAGGGGTCGAGCGCCCACTTCGGCGTTCGGGACGAGAGTGCGTACGTCGGTGCGGTGGTCATCGAACCTCCCGAGGATCGTCACTGAATGTCATGACTCATCACTCTCCGCGCGCGGTTGCGCAAGGGGCTCCCTTCCACCCGAACGCCCCCAATGACATCTCGTCACATCGCGATTCGAGGCCGATCGGGGGGGCCTGACGGGCCATCGAGGGGCCACAGGGGTGAAGACGTTTCCATCATGACAGGTCAGACGGCATTTTCGTAGGACGAACGGCACAGGTGATTGCCCTTGTTTGGGTGCCTGTGCGGCTTTCAAAATCACCGTTATGGATCACACGGTGCAGATCAATCACGACGCAGTCCTCCGGGCCCGGGTGGCCCTCCTCGAATCGGGGACCCTGCCGGTACGCCGACAGGTCGCCGCCTATCGCGTGCTCGTCCAGGTGAGCCCGCTCGCGTACCTGCCCCGGCTGGTGGAGGCGTTGTACGTCTACAGCCGTCAGGAGTTCTCGGACCGACCCGCGATAGCCCTCGCCCTCCGCGCGGAGGGCCTGTCCGCCGCACGCCGGATGTGCGCCCTGGAAGCGGGATGGGAGGAACTCCTCGCCGCGGCGCTCGCCGGCCACCGCGAGCAGTTGGCCCTGATGGGCCGGGACGCGGAACTCGAAGTCCTGGACGCCGAGATGAGGTCCCTCGGGCTCGGTTTCCGTGAGGCCCTGGAGTCGTTGAAGCGTCCGCGCGGCAGCGCGTAGCGGGGTCGACGGTCCCGGCCCCGCGTGCCGGGACCGTCCGCATGGGCGGAATCCGCGCTCGTCAAGGGCGGGCACAGCCGGCGCCGGGCCGTGCGGGGCGGCGGTTTGACCGGGTGGGCGTCCGTTCTGAAGAGTCACCGTATGAACGAGAACCTCCTCTCCCTCCCCGTGGCCGAACAGCTCTCCCCGTCCGTCAGCCTGCGCCGGATCGGAGAGCTGCCCCTGGTCGTCGTCGACCACCCCGGGGTGCGCGCCGCCGTCACCCTCCAGGGTGCGCAGGTCGTCGGCTGGCAGCCCACCGGGGCGGAGCCGGGGCTGTGGCTCAGCGAGAAGACGCAGTGGTCCGCGGGGCGGGCGGTCCGGGGTGGGGTTCCGCTCTGCTGGCCGTGGTTCGGACCGGCCGGCAGCCCCTCGCACGGGTTCGCGCGGATCACCACGTGGGAACTCGGCGCGCACGAGGAGTCCACCGAGGGCGTGCGGCTGACCCTCACCCTCCGGGACTCCGAGGAGACCCGCGCACTGTGGCCGCACCCGTTCACTCTGGTCGCCCGCATCGCGCTCGGCGCGACCTGTGACATCGAACTGGAGGCTCACGGCGACTACGAGACCACCGCCGCCCTGCACACCTACCTCCGGATCGGTGACATCGACGCGGTGACCCTCACCGACCTGGGCGAGCGGTACACCGACAACCTCCTCGACGCGCGGGGCGAGGCGGAGAAGGAGCTGCGGCCCGTCGGCCGCGTCGAGCGGGTGTACACGGAGCCGGTCGACCTCTCCCTGGTCCACGACGAGGGACTGGGCCGCACGATCGAGGTGCACCACCGGCACCAGAGCGACGTCGTGGTCTGGAACCCCGGCCCCGAGCTCTCGCACACGATGGCGGACCTCACCGACGACGGCTACCGGCAGTTCGTCTGCGTGGAGACGGCCCGCCTGTCCCGCCCCCTGATCAGCACTCCCGACGACCCGGCCCGGCTGGCGGTCACCCTGCGGGCGCGGGCACGCTAGGGGCTGTGGCCGGATCGGACACGTCCCAGGATCACCCAGGTGCTGTCCGCTCGGCGGGGTCCGGGTGGTCCGGGTCCGGTGTGACGTGTGAGGGCCGTGCGCCGTTGTTCGGGGCATGGACGAATTGCTGGACGTGCTGCTCGACGGTGTGACCGAGCCGCGCCTGAAACTGATCAGCGGGGACGAGGCCCGGGCCCTGATGGTGCTCCTCTGCGTGCTGGAGGACGACCGGCAGACCGAGGAGGTCCGCAGAGCGGCGGGAGAGATGCGCTCCCGCCTGGTGTCCCGTCTGGCCTGAGGTCGGACGGAAAGACGGAGGGACCGGCCCCCGGGGGCCGGTCCCTCCGTCCGTCCCGGCGCTCCACTCCGCCGGCCCGCCGCCCGGCGGGTGCCCGCTACGGGTTGAGGCGGGTGTTGACCAGGTACCGGGCCTGCTCGGACAGCTCCTTCCGCCGCGCGTCCTCCGCCACCAGCCGCAGTTCCCCCTGGAGTGCCAGTTCGGTACGCAGCACCGTGCTCCGGGGCACCGGCACGCGTTGTCCGGGCTTCTCGGTGAACGGCTGGAGCTCGGCCGCCAGCGCCTGGGCGTCGTCCGAGGTACCGCGGCGCAGCGAGAGGAACACCCGGGAGAGCCAATCGGCCGGGATCTTCACCATGAAATCGTCCATGGAGAGACAACGGCTCATGATCCCGGCCCGTCACGGCATTCCACCCTTTCCGGATGAGCCGGTCAGTCGAACTTCTCACCTGACCGGTCCAGCGCTTCGGCCGCGCCGCCGCCGAGGGCGGTGTGCGGGGCGGTCCGATGAGCGGCGCGTGGGGCGTACCCGTTTCCAGGGCACGTCCCCACGCACCCGTCCCTCACACACCCGCAACGGCCCAAGGCCGCCGCGGGGAAGGAAGTCATGAACCTGAACCATCTGAAGGCGACGACGGAGCGGCCCCGAGTGCGCTCCCGGGTCCTGCTCGCCTCCCTGGCCGCGGCAGCGGCGCTCACCGGCCAGCTCGTCGCGTTCGCCCCGGTCGCTTCGGCCGACGGGCCCGGTCCGACGGGCCAGAACACGGCGCCGTCCGCACCGGACAAGCAGGACCCGCCCACCAGCAAGGAGAAGGACCAGGGGAAGGACAAGAAGCCGGCCAAGGCCCTCCACGGCCTGCGGCAGTTCACCTCCGACAACACCTTCACCCCGCCGGCCGGCGTCACCTCGGTGTTCGTCCAGGCGTGGGGTGCCGGCGGTGGCGGCGGCGGTGGCGGCGGTGGCGGCAGCACGCCGCGCAACGCCGGCGTCGGCGGGACCGGTGGCGGCGGCGGGGGTGGCGGCTTCACCTGGTGCGTCGTCCAGGTCAAGCCGCTGGCCGACTACGGCGTGGACGTCGGCGAGGCCGGTACCAGTGGTGCCGGCGGCGCCGGCGGAACCATGGGCGGCCCCGGTTCGACCGGTACGGACGGCGGCGACGGATCGGCCTCGACGCTGACCCGGTCCGCCGACAACACCGTGCTGCTCAACTCCACGGGCGGCGGCGGTGGCGGCGGCGGTGGCGGCGGTACGACCGTCGCCGGCGCAGCCGGCACGCCCGGAACGGGCGGCAACGGCTCGTGCTCCACGGGCGGCGTGAACCGGCTCGGCGGCTCCGGCAACGCCGACGGCACCGGTGGCGGTACCGCCGACGGCATCGTCGAGCTTCCCCCGGGTGCCGCGGTGGGCGGGGACGGTGGACCCGGCGGAGCGGCCGGAACCGTCGGGGTCACCGGCACGCCGGGTCAGCCCGGCGGCGGCGGCTACGTCGTCATCTACTGGTAGTTCCCGACCCGTTCGGGCAGTACCGCCCGCGTGTGCCCGCCTTCCGGCCGGTTTTCGGTCCGGGGGGCGGGCACGCCCGCGAGTAGCATGCGGATGCTCGACAGGACGGTACGCCAGGGGTGGAGAACAGAACATGAGCATGTACACGGGCGGCGGACACCACGGTCCCCCGGAGGGCCGGGGCGGGGGCCCGCCCCCGTGGCCCGGGTACACCCCGGCACCCGCCGTCGCGGCGGTGCCGCCACAGGGATACCCGTACCCGCCGGTCCCACCGCCGGGATACCCGTACCCGCCGGCCCCACCGCCGGGATACCCGTACGCGGGTGGCCCGTACCCGGGGTACCCGTACGCTCCCGTGCCGCCGTCCCCGGTGGTGCTGACGCGGCGCCAGAAGGTGGTCCGGTTCGTCTTCAATCCGCTGTACGCCGCCCAACGCGTGTTCCGGCCCTCCCGCCCCGGCCTCGTCTCGGACCCCCTGGTGCGCAAGCTCCAGTTGTGGCGGACCTTGCTCGGCGCCGCGGCGTGGCTCGCGCTCACGTACACGTACACCGCGATCAGCAGTGCCGAGGACGTCGGGGCCGTCGCCAGTGACCGCTTCGGGCAGAGCTGGGACAGCGTGCTCGTGCTGGCCTGCACCTTCCCTGTCGTGGTCGGCTCCTTCGCGGCCGCCGCCCGGGGCCCCGTACGCCGCCTCTACCTGCGGCGCGCCCTGCGCTCGCTCGGGGCCGTGCTGGCGCTGATGGCCGCCATGGGCAGCTTCGCCCTCGTGGCGGCACCGGGTTCGCAGGGGCTGCGCGACGCGGTCGGCCTCCCGGGCAAGATCGCCATGGGGCTGATGTTCCTGTGGGCGCTCGGCTTCGCCCTCTACGGCACGGGGCTCTCGCTCGTCCACGTCTTCCGCACCGCGGACATCCACGAGTTGGTGCCGCCGGTCCTCGCCACCCTGCTCGTGTGGGAGATGGCGGTCCTGGACCTGATCAACGGCACCTACGACCAGGTACCCCCCGCCGCCCGCCTGGTCTTCGTCCTGGGCGCGCCGGTGACGGTGACGGCCCTGTCCGTCTGGGAGGCGTACCGCCTGCGCCGCCACCACGGCCTGTCCCTGCGCCGCGCCCTGCGGCCCTGAGGGCGGGGCCGGTACGGCTTCCGCGTGCGGGATCGGGGAGCCGGGGCGATGGTGGAGCCAGCCTTTCCGATCGCGTGTTCCCCCGGTCCCACCGGTTCGGGCGGTCGGGCCGGTTCCTGCGGTTCCCGGGAGGTTCGATGCGCCGAGTGCTCGCCCTGGTCCTCTCCGGACTGCTCGCCTCCGCCGCGGTGGCCTGCAGCGGGGAGGCGACGGTCACCACCGCAGCGACCGGTGGCTTGCCGGCCCTGGGGGCCGCGACGCCCGCCGTCGCGGCCCCCCGCTCCGTCAAGCCGTCGCCCGTCGCGTCCGCCGCGGTGGGCGCCACCCTCGACATCAGGGGCCTCACCGACGGGGAGGGGCTCGCGGTCACCCTGGTGAAGGTCGTCGACCCGGCCCGCACGGGGAACCCGTACTCCGCTCCTGACGCGGGCTCCCGGCTCGTGGCGGTGCAGTTCCGGCTGAAGAACACCGGCACCGCCGTCTACCAGGATTCCCCCTCCAACGGGGCGAAGGTGGTGGACGAACAGGGCCAACAGTTCGGCTCCGCGTACCAGGACACCACGGCCGGTCCCGGCTTCCCGGGCAGCATCACGGTCGCGCCCGGCGACACCGGGCTGGGGTTCATCACCTTCGAGGTGCCGAAGGCGTCGCGCGTCACCATGGTCCAGTTCGCGATGAACAGCGGCTTCTCGCCGAACACCGGTCAGTGGAGGGTGCCCTGAACCGGGGAGATCGACCCCCCGACGGCGCCGTTGCACGGCCGTGAGGTCGCCCGTCCGGCCGGCCGGAAGCACTTCGGGGTCCACCTGAGGTGGTTTTCGTTCCGCCGCCGGGAGGACGCACCCCTACACTTGTGCCGCCCGGCCGAAGGCGCCGGCTTCAGGGGAGCGAAGTCCGAAGTGAGCAGCATCAGCAGCGACGCGCCGATCTACGACCAGCTCATACGGGAGCGGGGCGATGTACCGGGCCAAGTCCGGCGGGAGGCCGAGGAGATCCACCGGGCCCTCGCCCAGGTGATGAACCGGCGCCCTCCGGCGGGCATGCCGACCTGGCGGACGTCCTAGGTCACGTCACCGGGCGTCGGGCCCCGGGCGGGCTTCCGGGCCGTCGGGACCCGTGGCGATGGCGACGGCGAGACCGTCGACCAGTTCGGCGCCGGGCAGCCGTGCGAAGAACCGTCCCGGGACGATGAGCTTGCCGCGGCGGCTGCCGCTGCCGACGAGCACGTACGGAAGTTCGGCGACGGCCGGATCCACCAGGATCGGCCAGTCCGCCGGCAGGCCCAGCGGGG
This sequence comes from Streptomyces sp. Isolate_45, assembly GCF_024721315.2. Taxonomy (GTDB): domain Bacteria; phylum Actinomycetota; class Actinomycetes; order Streptomycetales; family Streptomycetaceae; genus Streptomyces. The sequence goes on along the minus strand of NZ_JANFAK020000034.1, from coordinate 6,557 downwards.
TGATCCCGCCGTGTTCCATGCCGGTCCGCTCCACGGCGGTCGCCATGGCGGCGAAGGACACCTTGCGGGCCCCCAAATGGCGCCGGACCGCGCCGTTGACGTCCAGGCGGCTGCCGGAGGGCACCAGGCAGGCGGCCAGGGTCGTCCCGCCTCCCCGCTTGGCCGCGACGACGACGCAGTTCGCCGACGTGTCGAGCAGTTCCTGCCCGTAGTGGGCGACGAAGGCCGCGGTGTCGGCGACGGTCGGGTCGGTGTCGACGTAGACGATCTCCTCGACCGGCAGGTCCCCGGCACGGCCGCGCACGGCTTCGGCGACGGGGAACGTGAGCTCGTCGAGGCAGTCGGGGGCGGGCCGGGCATGGTCGAAGGGGCCGATCGGAGCGCGCATGCCCGTACGTTAACAGCGGGCCCGCGGGGGTCCTGATCCCGAACGCCGTCATGAACCCGGTCCCGCATCCGAACCCGGTGGACTGGCGGCAGGGGCATGACATACCTTCGGTCGACTCGGGCCGCCTGTCAGGTGGCCCCTTTCCATGTCACGCGTCGCACCGTCCCGTGGGGGTACTCCGTCATGTCCTTCAGCACGCCCGATCCGGCTCCGTCGGCCTCTCCGCAGCCCGGCTTCGGGCCCCCGCCGGTGGGTCCGCATCCGGCTCCGGCCCCGCTGCCGCCCGCCGCCGGTGTGCTGCGGTCGCCGCAGGGGTTGGCGACGGCCCTGACCGCGCTGCTGTCGGTGGGAGCCGCGGTCGACGTGTTCTCGTCGGGCGTCAACATGTACACCTGGAAGCTGATGAAGGACCTCATCGGCGACCCCCTGTCCGTGGACGACGACAGCCTCGACCTGGCCGACACGCTCACCGGGCTCGCCGGACTGGCGCAGTTCACCCTGCGCCTGGCCACGGTCGTCGTCTTCCTCGTCTGGTTCCACCGGGTCCGCTGCAACGGCCAGGTCTTCCGCCCCGACGGTTTCACCCAGTCCACCGGTTGGGCCATCGGCGGCTGGTTCGTCCCGCTCGCGAACCTCTACTTCCCGTACCGGACGGCGCGGGAGACGTGGGAGGCCAGCACCCGGTCGGCGCCCGACGGAACCTACCGGAACACCTCCAACGCCCCGGTCACGGCGTGGTGGATCGTGTTCCTCGCCAGCCTGCTCATCGACCACGTCTTCGCGGCGCAGTACCTGAAGGCCGAAACGCCCGAGGAGCTCCGCGCCGTCTCCGCCGTCGGTGCGGTGAGCGACCTGACCACGGTGGTGGCCGCCGTGCTGGCCCTCCTCTTCGTCCGCAAGCTCACCGCGATGCAGCACGCCAAGGCCACGCAGGGACCGGTCGCCCACGTCTGACGCCCCTCTCGCGAGGCCGCGCCGGGGACCGGGGTCGGTCAGCGGGTTCCCTGGGGCGTGTCGTCAGACTCACGTCCGCCTCGCGGCGTCCGGGCGACGACGGGAGTTCGACGACAGCCCCTAGGAGGTCAACAGGTCGGTGACCAGGCGCGTGGTCTTGAGGCCCGCGTGCTGCTTGATCAGGCCCTCCTTCGCCGCGCCGCGGACGGACGCCGTGGTGGTGCCGGGGTCGGCGGGGGTCAGGGTCACGGTGACCACCACCGGGTTCATCCCCCCGAACCCGCCCCCCACGAGCGCCCTGACCACGGACCCGCAGGAGTCGTCCGGGCCGGGGGCGTCCAGGAGGCGGCCGACACGGGCCAGCGTCGCGGCCACGTGGCTCGCCGCCCGGTCAGCGGGCAACTCCAGGGTCAGAACCGTTTCGTGGACGTCCTTGCGCAGGTACCGTGCCGCGAGCCTGGCCCCGAACCGCCCGCCGGATCCGCCGCCGACGGCGCCTGCCGCGCCCAGCGCGTCCGCGAATATCCGGTCCTCGTCGTTCACCATCGCGTCAGGGTACCGGTCGGCGCGGGCTCCGGGGGACTGCCGGCAGTCAGTACGCCGCGGGCCACTGGACGACCCGGGGCGCGTCCTCGGGACCGGGGTGCTCCCGGTCGGCGAGGCCGCGGTCCAGGAGTTCGGTGCGCCGCTCGTCCAGCGCGGCGAGCTCGGGGTGCGGCGTCGACGAACGGCAGTACGCGCGGAGCCTGTCGGTGCGGTCGGGCCGCGGACGGATCGCCCGCCAGGTCCTGGGCAGCGCGGTCAGGCAGGACGCCGGCTCCCGACCCCGTTCCCGCCGCGACACCCCGCGAGGAAGCGTTTCCTCGTACGTCCGGTACAAGCCGGAGCCCACCAGGAGCTGTGGGCCCAGTACGGATCGAAGTCGGCGGCGGCGAAGCGTGCGTACGCCCTGCGGTTGGCCAGTCGGCGCCCCACCCACAGCAACCCGATCCCCGCACAGGGGATCAGGAGGACGATCAAGGAGACCTTGACGAGGGTGAGTTGGTGCACGGCCCGAGGCTGGGTCGCGGCCCACGCCGGCGTCGAACGGTTCGCCGACCTGGAACGGTTGCGGGCGTCGAACGGTCGCGGACCTTGAGCGGTCGCGGACCTTGCGCGGTTTGCCGAGCCGCCCGGTTCGAAGGGCCCGCAGCGTGAGGGGTGGTTGTGCGCCGAACGAGGGCTCCTCGGCCGGGCGGCCGACCGGGTTGGGCCGGCGGGGGGTTCCACCGCTGCAAGCTGGGGCAACCCACGAAAGGACCTGTCCCATGGCAAACGTGCGACGCATCGTCGACATCGAGAAGCGTGAGATCGAAGTCTTCGAACTCGTCACGGACGAGGCGGGGCTGGCGGAGATGCGCGCCGACCCCGAGGGGTACGTGCGGAAGGTGCTCGCGAACGACATCGACCACATCAACGGGGTGTCCTTCGACGTGCACGTGCTCGCCGAGTTGCACAAGTCCACGGCCGTCTCCGGTGGCCCGTACGTGGTGCACCACACCGTCAGCGGGAAGTGGGAGTCCTGGGTGGAGGTCACCAACCCCAAGTAGCGCCGGCGTCGGGTGACTCGGCCCGATCCGGTCCCCCGGGGCCGCCGTTCCCCCGCGCCGGTGATCTTCCGTAAGCTCATGATCGGCCCGTCCGCCGATCGAGCCTTCCGGCACGCGGTCCGGCGGCCCCGGGACCTCCCCACAGATTTCGACCGAGTCGAGGAACAACGTGCACCTGCCCAGGAACCGACGTCTGGCCGTCAGCGCCGCCCTACTCGCCGTGGTGGCCGGTGTCGCCCCGGCCACCGCCGCCCAGGCCGCCCCGGCCCCGGTCCCGGCTTCGGCCGGCGAGGTCACGCAGACCTCCGGGTCCGGGCTCCCCGCGCCCGATCTGGAGGGCCTGCTCCAGGCGCTGCAGAACACGACCGCCCAGGGCGCGCCGGGTGCGCTGGCCCGCATCGGCGGGGTCGACGGCGTGCAGAGCAAGACGGTCGGCGTGCGCGACACGAGCTCGGGCGCGGCCATGGACACCCGGGCCCGGTTCCGGATCGGCAGCGTCACCAAGACCTTCTCCAGCGTCGTGCTGCTCCAACTGGTCGACGAGAGGAAGATCGACCTGGACACGGCGGTCAACCACTACCTGCCCGGGCTGCTGCCGGACGACCGGATCACGGTGCGTCATCTGCTGACGCACCGCAGTGGGCTGGCGGACTACACGAACGCCATGTTCGAGAAGACCGTCCCCGGCTTCGAAGCCGTCCGGAACAAGCAGTTCAGCTACCAGGACCTGGTGACGCTCTCGCTGAGCGAGCCGCGCACCACCGAGCCCGGCGTGTCGTACAAGTACTCGAACGCCAACTTCGTGGTCGTCGGCATGCTGATCGAGAAGGCCACGGGACGCCCGGTCGCGAAGGAGTACGAGCGCCGGATCATCAAGCCGCTGAAGCTCCGCGACACCTCGTACGTGCACCCGCGCGCGGAGATCAAGGGCCTGCACACCCGCGGTTACCTCACCCCTGACGAGGCCGGCGCGCCGCTGGTCGACTCGACCGAACAGACCGCTTCCTGGGCGCAGTCGGCCGGCGCGATGATCTCGAACCCCGCCGACCTCAGCACCTTCATGTCCGCGCTGATGACCGGCAAGCTCCTGTCTCCCCGGACGCTGGACGCGATGCTCACCGTGACCCCCACCGACACGACGAACACCCGCTTCTACGGGCTCGGGCTGCGCCGCTACGACCTCTCCTGCGGCACCTCCGTGTACGGGCACACCGGTACCGTGCAGGGCTTCTACACGTACGCCTTCGCCACGCGCGACGGCAAGCGCAGCCTCACCGCGATGGCCAACACCTCGAACCGCGGCGTCGCGAACACGGCGCTCGGCGGAACGCTCGAAGCGGCGTTCTGCGGCAAGAAGCCGGTGAAGGCCACCGCGCGCGGCTTCTCCTCCGCGCAGAACGACTCGTTCGCCCCGGCCCGCTCGGCCGTGACGTCCGCGCCGGCCGAGGTGGACCTGCCGGAGCGCAACGCCCGCTGATCCCGGGGGCCGTCGTGGCCGTGCGCGTCACGGTCACGGCGGCCCCGTCGGCCCGGGAGCGCCGACGCGGCCGAGGAGTTCGGCCAGCCCTCGTCGGGTCGCCGCCAGGACCACGCGGTCCTCGGGCCGCAGGACGTAGCCGGGGTGCAGGTCCCACACCAGTCCCGGACCGGCGACGGAGCCCTCGCGCGGGGTGGAGCCCAGGTCGGGGCGGCGTTCGTGCGGGGAGGCGGTGTCGAGGGCGATCACCCGCCAGGCGCCGGGGCGGAAGGACTCGGCGACCGTCAGGCCTTCGAGCTGCGGGGTGCCGGCCACGTCCACGGCGGCGAAGAGCAGTACCCGGCGCTCGACCGGTATCGCGCCGAGGATTTGACGGCCCATCATCGCCCCCGCGAAGGCGGGTGCGGCGAGGTGGGTGACGCTGCGGCTGCGGGTCAGGGCGTCCGGGTGCGCGGCGCGCAAGGTGCGGTAGACGGCGGTGGCGAAGTCGTCCTCGTACAGGCGCAGCACGGCCCGCAGGTCGGGTTTGACGCCGCGGGCGTGGAGGGCGGCTTCCAGGTTGGTGGTGTCGGAGCTGGTCAGGGCCAGCAGGGCGTGGGCCCGGTGGATGCGGGCGGCCTCCAGGACGCCCTCGTCGGTGACGTCGCCGAGGACGACCGGTACGCGCAGCCGGCGGGCCAGGGCCAGCCCGCGGGCCTGCGGGTCGGACTCGACGCACACCACGGGGATCCCCAGTTCCCGCAGCCGGGCCAGCACCCGGGTGCCGATCTTGCCCAGTCCGAGGAGCACCACGTGCCCGGACAGCCCGCGCGGGGGCCGTCGTAGGGCGGTGGCCGTACGGAACGCGCCGAGGGCCTCGATGGCGGCGGCGACCAGGACGGGGAGCAGGAGCAGGCCGACGAACCCGGAGAGGATCTGAAGGACCTGACGGACGGTCGGAGCGCCCACCGCAGGGTCGTTGATCGCGAAGATGTCGAGCAGGGTGATGTAGGCGGCGTGCAGCGGGTGGTCCCCGGTGGTGATCCAGGAGCCGACGGCGAGGGCCGCCACCGCCGCCGTGATGCCGGCGAGGGACCAGCGCAGCCTGCGGGAGAAGAGGGAGCCGACCGGGAGCGCGGCGGTGCTCAGCCGGCGTGCCGGACGGATGGGACCGGTGTGGGAAACGGCTTCCAGTGCGACGGTGCCGCGGCCGGTGGCGGCGGCCACGGCTCGGTCGTCGGGCAGGAGTTGGAGTCCGCGTTCGCCGCCGAGTACGGAGCTTTCGCTGCCCGCCGGGTCGGTGGTGGTCGCGGACAGCAGGGCCAGTGTGCACAGCCCGGGGTCGGCCACCTCGCCCCGTCCCGGGGGTGTGCGTTCCACCGCGCGCAGCAGCAGCCCGTCCGCCTGGATCACCTTGCTGGTCCCCGCGACGGCGCTGGCGGCCAGGGCGGGGGCGGCGGTGTCCGCGTCGGACAGGACGGTCGTCGCGGAGTCGGGATCGCGGGGTCCGGCGGCGGGCCCGGCGACGATCGCGGCCTGGTCGAGGAGCTCTTCCAGGTGTTGGCCGAGCTTGCGGTTGTACAGCCGGATGACCAGTCGCAGCCTGGGGTTGAGGCGCCGGGCCACGAGGGCGGCCCGGACGTTGCGGTCGTCGTCCTCGTAGACGAGCGCCAGCGCGGAGGCCTCGGCCGTCCCCACGGCGGCCAGGACTGCCTCGTCCGGTTCGGCCGCCTCCACGATCCGCGGTCCGTCCGGGGTCCGTTCCCCGGCGGGTGTGCGGAAGGGCCGGGCGGGCGGGACGCGCCCGAAGAGCCCCCACCACGGCGGGCGACCCACCGCGAGGGGGCGTTCGGCGGTGGGCGGGACGACGAGCGTCACCTGTTCCGCGTACACCTCTCCCAGCTCCGCGGCGAGCCTGCGGGCCAGGCCGTCGTCACCGCACACCACCATCCGGCCCGTGGTGTGCGGGACTTGGGTCTGCTGCGGCGGAATCTGCTGCGGCGGGGTCTGCTGCGGCGGGGTCTGCATCAGCACAGGATGCCCTGTGCCGGTCGCGCCGGTCCGCGCGGACCGGGCGCCCCCCCCCCCCCGCCCGCCCCCCGGCCCCCCCGCGCGCCCCCGCCCACGCCCCCCCCGGCCGGCCCGGGTTGTCTCCCGGGGCGAGGCGCGG
>NZ_JANFAK020000346.1 GCF_024721315.2 Streptomyces sp. Isolate_45 | reverse complement strand
GACCTGCTGCGCCCGATCTACGCGCAGACCGCCGCCTACGGCCACTTCGGCCGCGAACTCCCCGACTTCACCTGGGAACGCACCGACCGCGTCGACGCCCTGCGCACCGCCACCGGGATCTGACATGCGCATCGCTGTCACGGGATCCATCGCGACCGATCATCTGATGACCTTCCCCGGCCGGTTCGCGGAGCAGCTGCTCGCGGACCGGCTGGACCGGGTCTCCCTGTCGTTCCTCGCCGACAGCCTGGATGTGCGACGGGGCGGGGTGGCGGCGAACATCGCGTTCGGACTGGGCGTACTGGGCCTGCACCCGCTGCTGGTGGGCGCGGTCGGAGCGGACTTCGAGCCGTACCGGGTGTGGCTCAAGGACCACGGAGTCGACACCGACGCCGTGCACGTCAGCGGAACCCGGCACACCGCCCGCTTCGTCTGCACCACCGACCGGGAGCAGAACCAGATCGCGACCTTTTACGCGGGCGCCATGGCCGAGGCCCGCGAGATCGACCTGCGGGAGGTCATCGCCCGCTACGGACGCCCCGACCTGGTACTCGTCTCACCGGACGACCCCGAAGCCATGCTCCGCCACACCGCGAACTGCCGCACGCTCGGCATCGCGTTCGCCGCCGACCCCTCGCAGCAACTGGCCCGGCTGACCCGGGACGAAGTGCGAGAACTGATCGACGGCGCGCTCCGACTGTTCACCAACGAGTACGAGTCCGCGCTGCTCTGCGAGCGGGCCGGACTCACCGAGGAGCAGGTCCTCGGGCGGGTCGGCTCGTGGGTCACCACCCACGGCGAGGCCGGCGTACGCATCCGGGCCGTCGACCGGCCGACGCTGACCGTACCGGCGGTCGAAGTCGCCGAGGTCGTCGACCCCACCGGCGTCGGGGACGCCTTCCGGGCCGGCTTCCTCGCCGGAACGGCGTGGGGCGTCCCCGAGCGGTACGCCGCCCAGCTGGGCTGCGCGGTGGCGGCGACCGTACTCGACCACACCGGCACCCAGGAGTACCACCTGCCCCGGGAGCCACTCCTGGACCGGCTCCGTACCGCCTACGGCCCGGAGAGCCGCACGGAACTCTCCGCACACCTGAGGGGGCTGGGATGAGACCGTCCTTGCGGACCGAGTTCGCGACACGCGTGGTCGTCGCCGACGGCGCGATGGGCACGATGCTCCAGGACGCCGACCCGACGATGGACGACTTCCTCGGCCTGGAGGGGTGCAACGAGATCCTCAACGTCACCCGACCCGACATCGTGCGGTCCGTGCACGACGCGTACTTCGCGGTCGGTGTCGACTGCGTGGAGACGAACACCTTCGGCACGAACCTGGCCGCGCTCGCCGAGTACGGGGTGGAGGAACGCCTCTACGAACTCGCCGAGGCCGGCGCCCGCATCGCCCGCGCATCCGCCGACGCCTTCACCGCACAGGACGGCCGGCACCGCTGGGTCCTCGGCTCCATGGGTCCGGGCACCAAGCTGCCCACCCTCGGCCACGTCGGGTACGAACCGCTGCGCGAGGCCTACCAGCAGAACGCCGAAGGACTCATCCACGGCGGCGCGGACGCCCTCCTCGTGGAAACCTCCCAGGACCTGCTCCAGACGAAGGCCGCCGTCATCGGCGCCCGCCGGGCACTGGACTGGTGCGGGAGGGAGGACCTGCCGCTGATCGTGCAGGTCACCGTCGAAACGGCCGGCGCGATGCTGTTGGGTTCGGAGATCGGTGCGGCGTTGACGGCGTTGGAGCCGCTCGGCATCGACATGATCGGCCTGAACTGCGCGACGGGTCCGGCGGAGATGAGTGAGCACCTGCGCTATCTGGCGCGCAATGCCCGTATCCCGTTGTCGTGCATGCCGAACGCGGGCCTCCCGGTCCTGACCAAGCAGGGCGCGCATTACCCGCTGTCGGCCGCGGAGCTGGCGGACGCGCAGGAGACCTTCGTGCGGGAGTACGGGCTGTCGCTGGTCGGTGGCTGCTGCGGCACCACGCCCGAGCACCTGCGGCAGGTCGTGGAGCGGGTGCGGGGGAGGGCCGTGAC
>NZ_JANFAK020000345.1 GCF_024721315.2 Streptomyces sp. Isolate_45 | reverse complement strand
CCCCCCCCCCCCCCCCCCCCCCCGCCCCCCCCCCCCCCCCCCCCCCCCCCCCCCCCCCGAGGCTGTAACGCGTTCCGCTCGGGTCCTGAGCGGTGCTCAGGTCTTGAGCAGACGGTTGAAGAACGAACGGTAGTGCTGCAGGGCCAACCTCAGGTCCTCCGTCGCCACCTGCTCGCCCCGGTCCCACCGGCCTTCCAGTCCCTGCTTGTGAGCCGCGAAAGAGCCGGCCAAGGTCTGCATGACCTCCGCGACCAGGGCGTCCGCCGACCTGACGGCCTCCTGCGGGTCGTCCACGAAGCGGCTCTGGATGTCGCTCCACGACTTGCGGAATCCCTGCGCCTCACCGCTGGGGAGCAGCGGGTCGGTGTCGTCGGCCGCGTCCACGTCACTCGTGGTGGCCCTCGATCCGTTCCGGTCGGTCGCCCCGTTCACGTCCGTGGTTCCGTCCACGTCCGCGGTCGCGTCGACGTCCGCGTCCGCCGTGATGGGGTCCGCCGTCCGGTCCGTCCTGTCCGTCCTGGACGGGTCGTATTCTTCGGCGCGGGTTCCCACATCGCGGGTGCCGTCGTCCCGGGTCCCGCCTTCGCGGGTTCCGTCATCGCCGAGGCCCGTGGTCGCCTCGCCCGGGTAGAGGGGTGCCCGGCGTTCCGCCCCGCCCGAACGGGCGAGGTCCTCGGTGGTCAGGCCGGGCTCGCCGCCCCGCCCCTCCCCTGCGTTCTCGTCCCTGATGCGCATGTCACCTGCTCCTCTGGTCGGTGAGCAGTTCCTCGAACAGGGCGCGGTAGTGGACCATCGCCCCTCGGAGCTCCTCGGTCGTCGCCTGTCCGTTCCCGCTGCGCTCCTTGACGCCGTGTGCGGCCCGGTAGTGCTCCAGCGTGCGGCCGTGTTCGACCGACAGGTCACGTACGGCACCGCTGTACCCCTCGGTGGGGTAGCCGCGCTCCCTCATCAGCCGCGACACCAGGTCGTCGGCCTCGGACAGCGAGCCCTCGGGCCGGTCCACGAAGTGCTCCTGGACGCCGCTCCACTCCTGCGCGTACTGCTGCCGCCGCTCGGCGGGCAGTTCCTTGATGTCGAGCTTGTCGTGCCGTTCCTCACGGGCGCGGAGGTCGCGTTCGGCGGCCATCCGGCCACCCTCCTCCTCGACCGCGCGCTCGTACTCGGGTCCGAACCGACTTTGCAGGTGGCGTCGTCGGGCCTGCATCGATACCAGTGCGGCGATGGCCACCACCACGATCACAGCGACGACGATGATGACTATCAGCATGCCTGTTGACATCTCCGGCCTCCGTCCCGGGGCCTACCATTTGTTGTCGCGCGGCTGCCCGGCCTGTCGTCGGACAAACCCGCCGCGCACCGCGAGTCCGTAAGGTCAGAGTTCCGCGCGGGACACCGACTGGGCGGCTCGCACCGCGACGTTGGCCGCGTCCTCGACGAGCGGCACGGCCGGCCGGCCGTCACCGGTCAGCGTCCACCCGCACAGGGCCGCCCATCCCAGGGCCGCCGAGGCCGCGACGGAGCGTTCCCGCCGTCCGGCCAGGAACGTGCCGAACAGCAGGGCGTCCCCGGCGTCGACCGTGACCCGGCACAGGACGGCCGTACGCAGGGCGGCGCCTTCGGGGAGCGCGACCATCGCGGCGCCGATCACGGCGTCCCGGACGCCCAGGGCCCGGATCAGCAGGGCCGAGGAACCCTTGTCCGACAGGCCGCAGGGGCCGGCCAACACGCGGGGGCTGCAGGCGACCGCCACCCCGTACGCGACGGTGGCCACGCCCATCGCCCGTGCCGCTGCGGTGCGCATACCGATCACTCCGTTTCGTTGGGCCGGGCCACTCGACGGGACTCCGGGTCAAGGGGCGCCTACCCGCGCGGAGGTAGGCCACTCGCGCTCGCCGAGCCGGGCCGCCCCGCGGACGCGCTCAGGTGACCGGCTCCGGGGCCGGGCCCGGTCCGGGCAGCGGGCCGGGCTGCGGGAAGGGATCGGGGCCGGGCGCGGGCGCGGGGTGCGGGTCGGGCTCGGGCTGCGGCG
>NZ_JANFAK020000344.1 GCF_024721315.2 Streptomyces sp. Isolate_45 | reverse complement strand
TCGATCAACACCGCCGTCTGCACCGTCATGTGCAACGAACCCATGATCCGCGCACCCGCCAACGGCTGCGCCCCGGCATACTCACGCCGGATCGACATCAACCCCGGCATCTCGTGCTCGGCAAGGGTGATCTCCTTCCGCCCGAACGCGGCGAGGGACGGATCGGCAACCTTGAAGTCCGTGAAGTCCGGGGACCCCGTGAACCCGGTGGACTCCGTGGACCCCTGGGCGTCAGTGCTGGGCTGCGAGGACATGCTGTGCGCTCCTTGATTCGAGTACGTTCCGGTGGATCTCAAGCGTCGCGGTGGAGCGGTTGAGAGTGATGTAGTGCAGTCCGGGTGCCCCCTCGGCCAGCAGCCGCTCCGCCATGGCGGTGGCGTACTCGACGCCGACGCGGTGTCCGGCGGCGGGGTCGTCGCGCACCGCGTCGAGGCGGTGGGCCAGGTCCTCGGGGAAGGCGGCGTTGCTCAGCTCGGCGAAGCGTCGGATCTGACGCACGTCGGTCGCCGGCATGATCTCCGGGATGACGGGGGTGTCGCAGCCCGCCGCCACGACCCGGTCGCGCAGCCGCAGGTAGTCGTCGACGTCGAAGAACATCTGCGTGACCGCGTAGTCCGCGCCGGCCCGACACTTGGCCACGAAGTGCCGGACGTCGCTCTCCCAGTCCGGTGAACGCGGGTGCCGTTCCGGGAACGCCGCGACGCCCACGCTGAAGGCCCCCGAGGCCCGGACCAGCGACACCAGCTCGTGGGCGTGTCGGAAGCCCTCGGGGTGCGGGATCCACGGGGCGTTCGGATCGCCCGGCGGGTCCCCGCGCAGTGCCAGCACGTCGCGTACGCCCGCGTCGGCGTACTGGCCGATGATGTGGCGCAGCTCGGCGACGGAGTGACCGACGGCCGTGAGGTGGGCCACCGGCCTCAGGGTGGTCTCGGCGGCGATCCGCTTGGTCACCTCGACCGTCCGGTCACGGGAGGAGCCGCCGGCTCCGTACGTGACCGACACGAAGGACGGTGCGAGCGGCTCGATGCGGCGGATCGCGTCCCACAGCACCCGCTCGCCGGCGTCGGTCTTCGGCGGGAAGAACTCGAAGGAGAACGACGGCGCCCCGCTCTCCAGTACGTCGCGCAGCGCGGTCATGTGCGGCCTCCGGCATTGAAGTAGCTGGCCTCGGGGTGGTGCAGGACGATGGCGTCGGTGGACTGCTCGGGGTGGAGCTGGAACTCCTCCGAGAGGTGCACGCCGATCCGCTCCGGTCGCAGCAGGTCGGCGATCTTCGCGCGGTCCTCCAGGTCGGGGCAGGCCGGGTAGCCCAGGGAGTATCGGCAGCCCTGGTACTCGGTACGGAACATCCCGTCGACGGAGGCCGGGTCGGCGGCGGAGATCCCCAGGTCGGAGCGGACGCGGGCGTGCCAGTACTCGGCCAGTGCCTCGGCGAGCTGGACGGAAAGCCCGTGCAGCTCCATGTACTCCCGGTAGGCGTTCGCCTCGAACAGCTTGGCCGTGGCCTCGCCGATCCGGGAGCCGACGGTGACGACCTGGAGGCCGACCACATCGGTCTCCCCCGAGTCCTCCGAACGGAAGAAGTCCGCGAGGCACAGGTACCGACCTCGGCTCTGACGCGGGAAGGTGAACCGGGTCCGCTCCGAGCCGTTCTCGTCGAGGATGATCAGGTCGTCGCCCTTGGAGACGCACGGGAAGTAGCCGTGGACGACCGCGGCCTCCAGGAGGCTCTCGGTGTGCAACTTCTCCAGCAGGCCGCGCAACCGCGGCCGGCCCTCGTTCTCCAGGAGCTCCTCGTACGAAGGGCCGCCGCGTGACGCCTTCAGTCCCCACTGGCCCTTGAACAGGGCGTTCTCGTCGAGCCAGGAGGCGTAGTCCTTGAGCGGGATGCCCTTGACGACACGGGTACCCCAGAAGGGTGGGGTGGGGACTGGATTGTCGGCGGCCACGTCGGAACGGCTGACGCGCTCCCCCTCACCGGGCTCCGGCTCGGTGACGACGGTGGCCGCCCTGACCCGGCGTTGCTTGAGTTCGGGGAGGGTGGCGCCGGGGACGCCGCGTTTGACGCCCATGAGGGCGTCCATGAGGCGTAG
>NZ_JANFAK020000343.1 GCF_024721315.2 Streptomyces sp. Isolate_45 | reverse complement strand
CCGGGTCGGCGTGCGCGCCCGGTCCGCCGGCGGAGCCGCCGCTCCCGCTGCGTACGGGGGTCTTCGTGTCGTGGCGGGCGGCGCCGACCGGCGGCTTGGCGGCCCGCTTGGTGGCCGGCTTGGGCCGGGTACTGGGCCCACCGGACCGTCCCTGGCCCCCGGCGGCGAAGCCCCGAGCGCCGCCGGAGGCACGCGGCGCCCACCCGGCGAAGGGCGCGGCCGGGGCGTGCTCCGCGTGGGGTTCCGGGGGGTGCGGCGGCCTCGGTGGCGCGGCAGGGGTGACCCGTGCGTCCGGCGTGTCCGCGTCCGGGACGGCGTCGGCCGCGGCGAGGCGGGCCAGGATCTCGGCGTACACCTCGCGCTTGCGCCCGCGCGGCTCGGTGCGGCCCGTCTCCCACGAGCGGAGCGTGGCCGGGGTGACCCCGAGGGCCCCCGCGACCTCCTCTTGGCTCAGTTCGCCCGCCTCGCGGAGCCTGCGGCGCTCCTTGGGGGAGGGCAGGCCCAGTTCCGAGCCGGAGGTCGTATCGACGCCTTGTGTCATGCCACACTCCCCGCGACCCGGCAGCCTTGGGCGAAAAAGTACATAAACGTATATTGAGCGACACCACGGGCATTCGCCTGTTACCCGCCCATAGCGCGTGTCGTTGGCACCATGGCGGGGTGACCCAAGTGACTGAACTCGGGACCCCGTTGCCGGCGGCCCTTCGCCCCGGCGTGCGGCGCCGTTCTCCGGCCGCCGCCGCCTGTGTGCTGGGCGGCGCCGTGGCCGCCGGACTGGGGCTCGGCTTCCTCGCCGTGCTCGTGATCGTGTTGTGGATCAGTTCCCCCTATCCGGACAGCGGGCCGGGCGGCGCGCTGCACCTCGCCGCCGGACTGTGGCTGATGGCCCACGGGACGGAGCTCGTCCGCTACGAGACCCTGTCCGGGGTGCCCGCACCCGTGGGCGTGACGCCGTTGCTCCTGGTGGCCCTGCCCGCCCTGCTGATGCGGCGCGCCGCCCGGCTGGGCAGCGCCTCCGGGGACGCCGCGGGGGCGGACGGGGAGGAGGTCCTGCCGGCCGGTGCCGTGTTCTCCGCGGTGATCTGCGGCTACCTCGCAGTCGGCGCGCTGGCCACCGTCTACGCGGCCGGCGGACCGATGCCGGCCGATCCGCTCAGCGCGGCCTGGCACCTGCCGCTGGTGGCGGCGCTCGCCGCCGCGGGCGGGGTGTGGGCCGCGAAGGGTCGGCCGCTGGGACCCCTGCCGGACCGGGTCCCGAGGAGCGTGCGGAAGGCCGTCGCGCGCCCCCGGTACGCGCTGGCGCTGCGCTCCGGGGCGGCCGGGGTCCTGGTCCTGCTGGGCGGGGGGACGCTCCTCGTCGGCGCTTCCCTGGCCTGGCACGGGCCGGAGGTGCAGGCGTCGTTCCTGACGCTGACCGGGGTGTGGTCGGGGCGGTTCGCGGTGCTGCTGCTGGCGGTGGCCCTGATCCCGAACGCGATGGTCTGGGGCGCGGCCTACGGGCTCGGGCCCGGCTTCGCGTTGGGCGCGGGCGCCACGGCCACCCCGCTCGGCTTCGAGGGCGCGGCGGCGCTGCCCAGGTTCCCGCTGCTGGCGGCGCTGCCGCCGGAGGGGGCGGGGTCGCCGGTCACGTGGGCGACGGCCGGGGTTCCGGTGGCCGCCGGACTGGCGGTGGGATGGTTCGCGGTGCGCCGGGCCCGGGAGGTCCCGTACGGGGAGACCGCGCTGACGGCGGCCCTGGGCTCGGTGGTGTGCGGGCTGGCCATGGCCGCCCTGGCGGCGGTGTCCGGCGGCCCGATGGGCACGGCGGCGCTGGTGAGCTTCGGGCCCGTGTGGTGGGCCGTCGGGGCCGCGGCGGCCGCCTGGACCCTGGTGCTGTCGGTGCCGCTGGCGGTCGGGGTGCACGCGTGGCGGACGCGGCCCGCGCGGGGGGCCGCCGAGGACGCGGCCGCCGACGCCTGGCACGACTCGGGGGTCCGGGAGCTCCGCTGGCAGGCCCTGCGCGGCGCGGCGCGGCCCTTGGTCCCGCCCACGACGACCCGACGCGGAACC
>NZ_JANFAK020000342.1 GCF_024721315.2 Streptomyces sp. Isolate_45 | reverse complement strand
CCCCCCCCCCCCCCCCCCCCCCCCCCCCCCCCCCCCCCCCCCCCCCCCCCCCCCCCCCCCCCCCCCCCCCCCCGACGTTCGGGAACCCGGTGCACCAGCGTTGCGGATCAGGCCGGGACGACCGTGATGCCGTCGCAGTAGCCGTGGCCGGCGCCGCTGCGGGCGTAGCAGTAGACCCTGGCCGTCGTCGCGGACGGGCCGGTGGTGAACGTGGTACTGCCAGCGGTATAGGCGGTGCCCGTGAAGCCCGCCCTGGTGGTGGAGCCGATCGCGTCGTAGGCCTTCACACCCAGCGATACCTCGGTGCCCGCGGCCGAGACCTTGCCCCAGCCGGAGAGCCGGTACGTCGTACCGGGGCGCACGGTGATGACCTGCTCGACCGCGGCGGGCGACGGGCCGACCCGGATCGCGTATCCGCCGGTGTGCGCATGGGCAGGGGTCACGAGGACGCCGCCGTACCAGGTCCAGGGGGAGAGTGCGCCGCTCTCGAAGCCGCCGTTGACCACCCGGTCGGCCGCGGAGCAGGCGCTGTCGTCGAAGGGGCTCGCCTGGTGGAAGCCGATGTCGGGGCGGCAGCGCGCGGGCACGGCCGCGCCGAAGTAGTCCCGGCCGCCGTTGGCCGCAACTGCGCTCCCGGTCGCGCGGGCAGGTGAGCCGGAGCCGAGCCGGTAGTCGGCGGCGCTGGCACCGCCCGGGTTCGCCAGTCGGGGGTCGGCGGTGATCTTGCCCGGGTCGGCGGGTTCGTTGGCGGGGTGGGTGCCGTAGAACAGGTTGGACGTCCAGGTGAAGTCACTCGGCCGGTAGGTGTGGGAGTTCCAGCCGGTGTACCCGCCGGTGCCAAGGTTGTGGAAGAGGTTGCCGCTGAGCTGGGTGAGGGTGCTACCGCCGCCCTGCTGGATCACCGGAGTGGTCGAGCCCGGCGGCAGGTAGACCGTGTTGCCGTACATCTGGGCCGACTTCTCGCCGACCGCGAAGAGCCAGCGGCTGCGGTCGCGGGTACTGAGGTTGTACCGGACCACGGTGCCCGTGCTGCTGGATCCCTGGCCGCAGGAGCCGCAGAAGAGCATGAAGCCACCCTCGTTGTCGTGGCTGTGGTTGTACTGGAACAGCGCGCCGGTGTTGGCGAAGTCCGAGTCGAACGCCATGCCGTCGTTGTTGTCGGGCAGCCTGCGGACGTGGTGGACCTCGTTGTGCTGGATCGTGGTGTAGTCCGAGTTGATCGTCCAGATGCCGGCGTTGGCACCCATCGGGCGCATCGCGATGTCGTAGGCGGTGTTGCCGTCGACCAGTGCGTGGTCGGCGGCGCGGATGACGATGCCGTCGCCGCCGATGTCGTGGAGGGTGTTGGCGCGAAACACGATCCCGGTGCTGGCCCGCCAGTTGACTTTGCTGCCGCAGCCGTCGCCGGTGCCGTAGGCAGGACGGCACATCCAGGTCGAACGGGTGGTCAGGCCCTCGCGGTCGACGCCGGATATGCGGGAGTTCTGAACGAGGACGTCGTGGAAGTTGGTGGGGACCGTGCTCCCGCTCACCCGGAATTGAATCCCGTTGCTCCACTTGGTGCTGTCACCGTGGACGTCGTGGACATGGACGTCGTCGACGACGTAGTGGGTGCCGACCCCGTCGGGCAGGTCGGCGATCTCGACGAGCAGCCCGTTGCGCTCCCTCCTGGTGGCGCCGGAGTCCTGGAAGGTGATCTCCAGGCCGCGGATCTCCCACTGCTCGACATTGCGGAGGTGAACGGCGGCGATCTCGTCGGAGGCGGCGTCCCCCGCGACGACCGGCCTGGCGCTACCGGGCCCGTAGGCGGCGAGGGTGACCGGGGCGCCGGCCGCACCGGATCCCCGGGGCCGGAGGGTACCGCGGCACAGCACGCCCCGCCTGAGCAGGAGTTGGTCACCGGGCCCGAAGACGTGGGCGTTGGCACTCGCGAGGGAGTTCCAGGGGCTGTTCGGACTTCCCGAGCCGTCGGCGGCCGCCGAGCAGTCCAGGTACCGGACGGTGGGAGAAGCGGGGGGGGGGGGGGGGGGGGGGGGGGGCCCCCCCCCCCCCCCCCCCCCCCCCCCCCCCCCCCCCCCCACAAACCAAAAAAAAAAAAAAAAAAAAAAAAAA
>NZ_JANFAK020000341.1 GCF_024721315.2 Streptomyces sp. Isolate_45 | reverse complement strand
GCCGGAGGTGAAGATGACGTAGGCGGGGTGGCGGGGCAGGAGCGGGGTGGTCCGGTCCGCGTCCGACAACGGACCGGTGCGCTGAGCCGCGAGGAGTTCAGCCGCTTCCCGGGAGTCCACCAGGAGCCGCTCGACGTCCGGGTCCGACGGGAGGAAGGTTGCCGACAGGGTGTCGGTAAGAATCAGTGCCGGGGCGGCCGTCCGCGTCATGTGGCCGAGGCGTTCGGCGGGCAGACCGAGGTCCAGCGGGAGGTAGGCGCCGCCCGCGCGGACGACGGCGTGCAGGGCCACGAGCAGCTCGAACGAACGGGGCAGGGCGACCGCGACCACGGTCTCCGGGCCGACGCCCCGGCCGATCAGCAGTCGGGCGAGGCGGTCGACGCGTTCCTCGAAGGCGGGCCGGGACAGCTCCACCCCCTCGAAGACGAGGGCCGGGCCGGCAGCGCCGAGCACGCCGTCGGCGACGAGGTCGGCGAGGGTGGCGGGGCCGGTCAGGGGGACGGCCGTGTCGTTCCAGCGGTGCAGCACCAGCTCGCGTTCCTCGGCGGACAGCACCTCCAGCTCCGCCACCGGACGGTCCGGAGCGGCCACCGCGGCATCGAGCAACCGCACCAGACGCGCGGTCATCGCCTCGACGGTCTCCGCGTCGAACAGATCCGTCGCGTACCGGATCCCGCAGGTCATGCCCGCACTCCCGGCCGCGGCACGCCGGAACAGGATCTCCAGGTCGAACTTGGCGGCGCCGGCCGCGACCGGGACCTCCTCGGCCGTCAGCCCCTCGAACAGGGAGACGGAGCCGCGCCCCGCGCCCTCGTACGCCACCAGGGTCTGGAACAGCGGGTGCCGCGACAGCGACCGCTCCGGGTTGACCGCCTCCACGACCGCCTCGAAGGGGAGGTCGGCGTGGTCCAGGGCCGCCGTGGCGGCCGAGGCCGTGCGCAGCAGCAGCTCGCGGAAGGTCGGCGTCCCGGACAGGTCGGCGCGCAGGACCACCGTGTTGACGAAGAACCCGACGAGCGGGTCGAGGGACTCCTCGCCGCGTCCCGCGACGGGACTGCCGAGCGGGACGTCCTCGCCGGCGCCCAGTCGGTGCAGCAGGGCGGCCACCGCGGCCGACACCACGGCGAACGCCGTCGTGCCCGTCGAGGCGGCGAGGGCGTCGAGACCGGAGACCAGTTCGGCGGGCAGTTCGGCCGTGACCGTCCGCCCCGCGTACGTGGGCTCCGCCGGCCGGGGCCGGTCCGTGGCCAGGGGCAGTTCCTGGGGCAGGCCCGCCAGGGCCGTGCTCCAGTACCGCGCCTGGCGGTGCGCCAGGGAGCCCTCCCGCGCGGCGTCGCCCAGCAGCTCGCGCTGCCACAGCGCGTAGTCCGCGTACTGCACCGGCAGGACCGCGAACCGCGGTTCCGCACCGGCCGACCGGGCCGCGTAGGCCTCGGCGAGGTCCGTCAGCAGCGGGCCCGTCGACCACTCGTCCCCGGCGATGTGGTGCATCAGCAGGAGCAGCGTCCACTCCTCCGGGCCCGCCTCCAACAGCGTCGCCCGCAGGGGGAGTTCGGTCGCGAGGTCGAACGGGCGGGCCGTCTCGTGCTCGATCCGGGCCGCGTGCCCGGAAGCCGGCACCCGCTCCACGGCGAAGGGCACCTCGGCGTTTCCGACGGGCAGGATCCGCTGGTACGGGCCCTGCGCGTCCTCCGCGTACACGGTGCGCAGCGCCTCGTGCCGGGCCACCACGTCCCGTACGGCGCAGGCCAGTGCGGCGGGGTCCAGGGCGCCGCGCAGCCGCAGCGCGAGCGGGATGTTGTAGGTGGCGGACGGGCCGTCCAGGCGGTGCAGGAACCACAGGCGGGCCTGCGCGTACGACAGGGGCAGCCGCCGCGGCCGCGCGCCACCCACCGGGGCGGGGCGACCGGCCCCGCCGCGGTCGGCGAGCCGGGTGGCCAGCCGCGCGACGGTCCGGGCCTCGAACACGTCGCGGACCGAGCACTCCGTGCCCGTGGCGCGGGGCCGCGCCGCCCCCCCGGCGGCCCCCCCCCCCCCCCCCCCGGGGCCCCCCCGGCGGGTGGAAGCGGGGGGGGCGGCCGCATTTTTTTCGGTTCTGACACAAGGAAAAGAAAACTGTGCTCAGGGCGCCGGGTCGTGACGCAAATT
>NZ_JANFAK020000340.1 GCF_024721315.2 Streptomyces sp. Isolate_45 | reverse complement strand
TTTAAAATTATTACAAAACAGGAGGTTCTTCGTTTCGGCCGCCGCCCCCGGGCGCCTGGGGGCGGCGCCCGCGGCCCGCCCCGCGACCGGCCACGTCCTGTCGCACGGCGCGCCGGGCCTCGGCTCGCTGGTCCTCGCCGACGCCGCCGACGCCGCCGACGCCGCTGACGACGCCGACGACGTCGACGGGGCGGGGGCCGGTGGGGCCGTGCTGCTGACCGGCGAGGACCTGTGCGCCGCCCCGCCGCACGTCGACCTGGGCTGGATCGCCGGTGAACTCGCCGAGTTCCGCTGGCTGCTGGGCGCCGCCGCCGACCCCCGGGTCTGGCAGCGGCCGCTGGACGCCCTGCTCGACGGCTACGGCGGCGACCCCGCGACCGCACGCGACGGCTGCGTGCGCGGCGCCGCCCTGCGCATCGCGCTCCACGCGCACGACACCGCCGCGTACCTCCCGGACGGCGCCGGCACGGCCCGCCGGTACGGCGCCCTCGCCACCGCGCTGGCCGAGGGGGCGGCCGCATGACCGGCCGTACGAACGACCGTACGGGGCTGCGCCGGATGACCCTCGGCAACGGACTGCGCGTGCTGATCGACACGACGGCGCCGACCGGCCTGACGGCCGTCGCGGTGCACTACGGCGTCGGCTTCCGCTCGGAGCCCGAAGGCCGCGCCGGGGTCGCCCACCTGCTGGAACACATGATGTTCGAGGGCAGCGAACGCCACCCGGACCGCGCCTACTTCACCGGTCTCGTGGCCGCCGGCGGGTCCGCCGAGGGCACCACCCACCAGGACCACACGGACTACGTCCACGTCGTTCCCACCGCCGACCTGGAGCACGCGCTGGCCGCCGAGGCCGACCGGATGCGCGCCCCCCTCTTCACCGCGGGCTCCCTCGCCCAGCAACTCGCGGGCGTCGAGGCCGAGATCAGGGCCGCCGTGTACGACGCGCCGCTCGGCGGGCTGCCCTGGCCGCTGCTGCCCGCCCTGCTGTACGACCGCTGGGCCAACGCCCACGACGGCTACGGCGACCTCCCCGAGCTGGCCCGCCTGACGCCCGAGGACTGCGCGGACTTCTTCCGCGCGCACTACGCCCCGGGCAACGCCGTGCTCACGGTCAGCGGCGCGGACGATCCCGACCGGGTCGCCGACCTCGTCACCCGGCACTTCGCCGCCGTGCCGGCCCGGCCGGCCCCCGATACCGCACCCCGCCCGGTCCTGGCAGAACCCCCGCTCGCCGAGGACCGGGTGGGCGTGCGGGCCGTGCCCGGCGGCGGGGCCGTCAGCCTCGGCTACCGGCTGCCCGACCCGGCGGCCGACCTCGACGGCTACCTCGCCCGGCTCGTGGTCGCCCGGCTCCTGGCCGTACCCCCCGTCGACGCGGGCTGCGGCTTCTTCGCGCCGCTGGACGCGCTCGACCCCGACACCCTCGTCATCACCCTGCCCGCCGCCGACGAGGACGGCGTACGGGAGGCCCTGCGCCGGGTCGACGACGCGCTGCGGGCCCTCGCCGGCGTCGCCGACACCGAGGTCCGGCAGGCGGCCGGGCGACTGGCCGACGACCACCTGCGCACCCACCACGCGGTGGGCCCCCGGGCCCGCGCGCTGGGCCGGCTGGAGATCCTCTTCGGCGATCCCGACCTCGTCGACGCACTGCCCGATCGCCTCCGAACCCTCGACGCGGACCGCGTCCGCGCGGCCGCGAGCGCGCTGTCCACCGACCACCGGGCGGTACTGGCCCTGCTCCCGGGCGGCACCCCGACCCCCTTCCGAGACCTGACGGCGCCCCTGGGCCCGGACCCCGACGCCCCGAAGCCCGGCACCCCCGGCACCCGGGTGTCACAGCCCGGCACCACCACCGCAACCGCGCCCACACCGCAGCCCGGTAACTCCACCGCACCCGCGCCGGAGCCCGGCCCCACCGGCACCCCGGTGTCACAGCCCGGCACCACCACCACACCCGCACCCGCACCGACACCCGGCAGCTCCACCGGCACCGGCGCCCCCGCCTGCCCCGCCGCCACGGCGTCGGCCCTCGCCCTCGCCCCGCTGCCCCGCGCTTCGGCGGGGCCGCCCGGGTTGCGGGCGTTCGGGTTCGCCGAGAGCGGGTCCGGGACGGCCGCCGGGCGGCCCGGCGAGATCGGAACAGCAAACCTCTGAAA
>NZ_JANFAK020000339.1 GCF_024721315.2 Streptomyces sp. Isolate_45 | reverse complement strand
CCCCCCCCCCCCCCCCCCCCCCCCCCCCCCCCCCCCCCCCCCCCCCCCCCCCCCCCCCCCCCCCCCCGCCCCCCCCCGGCGGGCGGCCCCCCCGCCCCCCCCCCGGGGGGGGGGCGGGGTCGTCAGGCTTCGGCGAGTTCGGCGGCCAGGGCCTCGCGGATCACCTCGACGCTGCGGTCCACGTCCTCCTCGGTGGTGCGCCAGTTGACGACGGAGACGCGCATCGCGGCCCGGCCCTCCCAGACGGTGCCGCCGAACCAGCACACGCCGCTGCGTTGGATGCGGGCGATGACGGCGCGGGTGACCCGGTCGTCGTCGCCGAAGCGGACCAGCAGCTGGTTGAGGACGACGTCGTTGAGGAGCTCGACGCCCGGTACCCCGGTCAGCCGCTCGGCGAACCGGTGCGTGTGGGAGCAGCAGCGTTCGACGAGGTCGGCGACGCCGGAGCGGCCCAGGGAGCGCAGCGCGGCCCAGACGGGCAGGCTGCGGGCGCGCCGGGAGAAGTCGGGTACCCATTCGATCGCGTCGCGTTCGCCGTCGGTGCCGGGCGGCAGGTAGCCGGCCCGTTCGTTGAGCATGGCGGCCCGGTGGGCCTCGGGGTGGGCGATGACGACGATGCCGCAGTCGTAGGGGACGTTGAGCCACTTGTGGGCGTCGAGGGCCCAGGAGTCGGCGCGTTCCACGCCTTCGACGAGGGGGCGCAGGCGGGGGCTGGCCGCGGCCCACAGGCCGAAGGCGCCGTCGACGTGGACCCAGGCGCCGTGGCGGTGCGCGATGTCGCAGATCTCGCCGACGGGGTCGACGGCTCCGGAGTTGACGTCGCCGATCTGCGCGCAGACGATGACCGGTCCGTCGAGGCCCGCGAGGGTGCGTTCCAGTTCGGCGGGGACCATCCGGCCCTTGTCGTCGACGGGGACGTTGCGGATGCGTGCCGTGCCGAAGCCGAGGTAGCGGGCGGCGAGGTCGATGGTCATGTGGTGCTGGGCGCCGGCGACGATGGCGATGTCGGGGGCGCCGCCCAGGCCGTCGCGTTCGACGTCCCAGCCCGCCTCCGCGAGGAGTTTGTGGCGGGCGGCGGCGAGCGAGGTCAGGTGGGCCATGGTGCAGCCGGTCGGGAAACCGACGGAGGCGTGGGCGGGCAGGCCCAGCAGTTCGAGGACCCACTGCGCGGCGACGTCCTCGGCGACGGCGATGGCCGGGGAGAGGTTGTAGAGGCTGGCGGTCTGGTCCCAGGCGGAGACGAGCCAGTCGGTGGCGATGGCCACGGGCAGGGTGCCGCCGGTGACGTAGCCGAAGTAGCGGGGGCCGTTGGCGGTCGGGATGCCGCCCTCGGCGACGGCCCGGCCGAGCAGCTCGATGGTGTCGGTGGCTTCGGCAGGTCCGGCGGGCAGCGGGCCACCGAACATTTTCAGCAATTGTTCGGAGCCGGCAGTGGCACCCACCGGTCGATCGGCGAGACCCGTCAGGTATTCGATGGCCTGCTGATAGGCCAATGCGAGAGGCGCACTGTCTGCTGTGGTCATACTACGAACGTAGGCGGCCGGCACTGACGTGCGACTGACTCAAATGGCCGGAACATCCGGTTACTTGGACCGCACGGCCCGTTGGACTGTATTACTTTCCTTGCGGCCCGTTCCGACCGGCGGGCCGTACCGCGGTGAGCCATGAGACATGAGGAGTCCCGATGTCCGACGAGCAGACACGCAAGGTTATCGACCAGTTCAACCAGGCATTCCAGCAGCACGATCCGGGCCTGCTGAAGGACCTTCTCGCCGAGAACTGCCGGCTGGAGAACTCCGGACCCGCCCCGGACGGTTCCCAGCACGTCGGATACGACGAATGTCTCCGGTTCTGGTCCTCGATCGCGTCGAACGCGCAGGCCACGTTCGAGGTGGAGGAGGTCTGGGTCGCGGGCGAGCGCGCGGTCTGCCGCTGGACGCTGCGCTGGGGCACCGGGCCGAAGGACTTCGTGCGCGGCGTCAACGTGACCCGGCTGGAGAACGGGCTGATCGTCGAGAGCTTCGGCTACGTCAAGGGCTGACGCCCGAGCGGCGGACGAAGGGCGAAGCGGAAG
>NZ_JANFAK020000338.1 GCF_024721315.2 Streptomyces sp. Isolate_45 | reverse complement strand
GCGGGACCCGTACCAGGGCCCGCTCGCCGGGCGAGGGCTCCCCGCGCCGGCCGGGCAGCGGCACCGGGCCCAGGACCTCCGCGTCGGGCGGCAGGGCGGCGGCCGCGAGGAAGGCCTCCAGGGCGTCCCCCCGGCCGGCCACCGCCGCCATCCGGGAGACCGGCGGGAACCCCAACTGGGCGCGCTCCGCGAGTTCCCGTACGGCGTGCCCCACCGGGTCCCACCGGACCAGGGCCTGCACGGGCCGCGACGTCGGCTCGGCGACGACCACCACCTGTCCGTCGGCCCGCACCAGGGCGGCGGCGGCGATCCAGCGCCGCAGCGCCTCCTCCCCCGCCCGCAGGTCGGGCCGGGTCAACATGGCCCAACCGTCGAGGAGCAGCGCGGCGGCGTAGCCGGCGCCCGCCGCGACCGGTTCGGCGCCCGGGGTGCACACCACGAGCGCGGGCCGGTCCGGTACCTCGTCCAGCACGTGGTCACGCCCGGAGGTCCGTACGGGCACGGCCGGGAAGGCCCGCCCGAGTTCCTCGGCGGTCCGCCGCGCGCCCACCACTTGGGCCCGCAGCCGGAACCCCCCGCACTCCTCGCAGTGCCAGGCCGGCTCCGCCCGCCCGCACCACCCGCAGTGCAGGTCCCGCTCGTCGGGGGCCTCCAGCGGCCCGGCGCACACGGTGCAGCGGGCGGGGGCGCGGCACCGCTCGCAGGCGAGTCGGGGCACGTAGCCGCGCCGCGGCACCTGGACCAGCACGGGCCCGGCCTTGAGGCCCTCCCGGACGGTTTCCCAGGCCAGGCTCGGCAGTCGCGCGGCCCGGGCCGCGCCGTCACGGGCGAGGAGTTCGTCGCCCACGGTCCGGATCCGGGGCGCGGCGGCGCGGACCGTTTCCCGGTCGGCGGTCAGCGGCCGGGCCCAACCGGACTCGACCAGTTGGGCGGCCTCCACGGTGCAGCTGGTGCTCCCGGCGAGGAACCCGCAGCCGTCGGTGACGGCGCGCAGCTCCAGTACCTCCCGGACGTGTGGGAAGGGGGCGCGGTCGTCGGAGTGGCTGGAGTCGCCGTCGTCCCAGACGGCGACGAGCCCGAGGTCCCGTACGGGGGCGAACATCGCGGCCCGGGTGCCGACGACGGCGCGTACGGAGCCCCGGCTGACGGCCAGCCACTGCCGGTAGCGCTTCTCGGGGCCGGATTCGGCGGTGAGCAGCGCGTGCCGGCCCTCGCCGAGCAGGGCGGTGAGCGCCGCGTCCACCCGGGAGGCGGTGCGCCCGTCGGGGACTACCGCGAGGGCGCCGCGGCCGGAGGCGAGGGTGGCCGCCATGGCTCGGGCCAGTTCGTCCGCCCAGCCGGGGCCCGGCAGGGCGGTCCACACCGCGCGGGGGGTGCCGCCGGAGGCGAGGGCGTGCAGGAAGCCGGGCCCGGCGCCGTAGCGCTCCCAGCCGCCCGGGTCGGGCGCGGGCGGCGGGGGCAGGGGTTCGGGCGAGGGCTTGGCCTCGGCGCGGGCGTTGCGCGGGGGCAGGGCGAGCTGGAGGACGTCGGCGAGGCTGCCGGCGTACCGGTCGGCGACGGCCTGGGTCAGGGCCAGCATCCGGGGGCCGAGGACCACCTCGGGCGAGACGACCTGGGCCAGGGCGGCCAGTGCCCCGTCGTAGTCGGAATCGGCGCGCCGCTCGACGATGAACCCGTCGATGAGGCCGCCGCCCTCGCGGCGACCGCCGTGCACCCGGTGGGAACCGGCGCCGAACCGGACCCGGACCCGGACGCCGGGCTGGGCCACCTCGGAGAGCTCGGCGGGCACGGCGTAGTCGAACGGCCGGTCGAGGTGGAGGACGCCCTTGTTGACGAGGACCCTGGCGACCGGCAGTTCCTCGGCGAGGGCGGCCCCGCGCCAGGTCCGCGGTTTGGCCTTGGGCGCCTTGGCCTTCGCCTCGGCGACCATCTCCCGGATCAGGGCGAGCTGTTCCGGCGGGGAATCGTTCGCGCTGCTCACACTGCATTCTTACCAAACGCCACCGACAGCGAACGGCCCCGGACCGATGGGTCCGGGGCCGTTCGTCAGATGCGGGTACCCCGCGGGCCGACCTACAGGCCGGCGGCGGTGCGCAGGGCGTCGACGCGGTCGGTGCGCTCCCAGGTGAAGTCGGGGAGTTCGCGGCCGAAGTGGCCGTAGGCGGCGGTCTGCGCGTAGATCGGGCGCAGCAGGTC
>NZ_JANFAK020000337.1 GCF_024721315.2 Streptomyces sp. Isolate_45 | reverse complement strand
GACACGGAGTCCTTCCGCGGACCCTGCACGTCGACGCGCCGACCCCGCACGTCGACTGGACGGCCGGCGACGTCGAGCTGCTGACCGAGTCGGTGCAGTGGCCGGAGACCGGCCGTCCGCGTCGGGCCGGTGTGTCCTCGTTCGGCATCAGCGGCACCAACGCCCACACCATCATCGAGCAGGCGCCGGACTCCGAGCCGTCCGCGAACCCTCACGCGCGGCCCTCCGTACGACCGGCACGCGTCGTTCCCTACCTCCTCTCCGGCAAGACCGAAGAAGCCCTCCGGGCACAGGCGGCAGCTCTCACCGCGCACCTGGACGCCGTCGTCGAGGACGCTTACCCGGACGCGGACGCCACGGACGCGGAGGACGCGATCGCGGAGGACACGATCGCGCTCGACGTGGCCTACTCGCTCGCCACCAGCCGCGCCCACCTCGACCACCGCGCCGCCACCCTCCTGACCATCGGGGAGGGCACGGACCTGCGGACCGCCCTGAGGCACCTCGCCGACGGCGCGACCTCGACCCGACTCACCACGGCGACGCGCCGTGACGGCGGCCGAACCGCCTTCCTGTTCACCGGTCAGGGCAGCCAGCGGCTCGGGATGGGGCGTGAACTGTATGACGCCTTCCCCGTGTTCGCGGACGCGTTGGACGCCGTCTGCGCCCATATGGACGACCTGCTGGAACTGCCGCTGAGGGGCGTGCTGTTCGGGTCGGATGCGGGCCTGTTGGACGAGACGCGGTTCACGCAGCCGGCGTTGTTCGCGGTCGAGGTGGCGTTGTTCCGCCTCGTTGAGTCGTGGGGTGTGCGGCCGGACTTCGTGTCCGGTCATTCGATCGGTGAGATCGCTGCCGCGCACGTGGCGGGTGTCCTTTCCCTGGACGACGCCTGTGTGCTGGTGGCGGCGCGGGGCCGGCTGATGCAGGCGCTGCCGACCGGCGGAGTCATGATCGCCGTCCAGGCCTCCGAGGACGAGGTTCTGCCGTTGCTGACCGAGCGGGTGAGCATCGCCGCCGTCAACGGTCCGCGGTCGGTCGTGATCGCGGGTGACGAGGACGCCGCGGTTGCGGTGGTGGAGTCCCTCGGCGGTCGGAAGAGCAAGCGCCTCACGGTCAGCCATGCGTTCCACTCGCCGCACATGGACGGCATGCTGGACGACTTCCGCCGGGTGGTGGAGGGTTTGTCGTTCGCCGCCCCGCGCATCCCGATCGTGTCGAACCTGACCGGTGCCCTGGTCGCCGAGGGTGAGATGGGTACGGCGGACTTCTGGGTCCGGCACGTCCGCGAGGCCGTCCGCTTCCTCGACGGCGTCCGCGCCCTGGAAGCCGCAGGTGTGACGGCATACGTCGAACTGGGGCCGGACGGCGTGCTCTCCGCCCTCGCGCAGGAGTGCGTGACGGAGGACACCGCTCCTCCCGTCGTCCTGCCCGTGCTTCGCAAGGGTCGCTCCGAGGAAGAGAGCCTCGTCAGCGCCCTCGCCCAGGCTCATGTTCACGGTGTGGCCGTCGACTGGTCGGCGTTCTTCGCCGGTACCGGTACCCGCCGGGTCGACCTGCCGACGTACGCCTTCCAGCGGCAGCGGTTCTGGCCCCACGCGGCGGCGTTCACGGGCGGCGACCCGGAGGCGATCGGTCTCGGCGACGCCGAGCACCCGCTGCTGGGCGCGACCGTCGCGCTCGCCGACTCCGAAGGCACGATCCTGGCGGGCCGGCTGTCGCTGGACACCCACCCCTGGCTCGCCGACCACACGATCCACGGTGGTGTCCTGCTGCCTGGCACGGCCTTCGTCGAGCTGGCCGTTCGTGCCGGTGACCAGGTCGGATGCGATGTCGTCGAGGAGCTGACGCTGGAGGCCCCGCTGGTCCTGCCCGAGCGCGGCGGCGTGCAGCTCCAGCTCGTGGTCGAGGCCCCGATCGCGGGAGGCGGACGTCCGTTCGCCGTCTACTCCCGACGTCAGGACGGGACCACGGAGGAGCTGTGGACGCGTCACGGGTCCGGTGTGTTGGCTGTTGGTGCCCGACCTGAGGCCGAGTCCGACTTCGGTGCGCTGGCGGTCTGGCCGCCGGTCGACGCAGTCGCCGTCGATGTGAGCGAGCTGTACCAGGAACTCGCCGAGGGCGGTGTCTCGTACGGGCCGCTGTTCCAGGGGTTGACGGCGGCCTGGCGGCGTGGCAGCGAGCTTTTCACCGAGGTCGTGTTGCCGGAGGGTGGGCGTCGGGACGCGGTGCGGTTCGGTCTGCACCCGGCCCTGCTCGATGC
>NZ_JANFAK020000033.1 GCF_024721315.2 Streptomyces sp. Isolate_45 | reverse complement strand
CGGCACGCCGGGAGCACGCACCGACCGCCGCGAGGCCGCCCTCCGGGCGACGACGGGAGTTTGACGACAGGCCCTAGTGCCGGTCGACCTCGACCCGGGCGATCTCCACCTTCGGTTCCGCGGGCGCGGCCCGGCCGGGCATCGAGACCTGGACCTCGGTGGGCCAGGAGGCGCCGGGGTACACGCCGACGGTGTCGGTGCCGAAGCTGCCCGTGGCCTCGTAGCCGTCGGGGCCGGTCACCCGCACGGTGACCTCGTAGAAGGCCCGCACGCTGCCCCGGTTCGTGACGGAGACGGGCACCCGCAGCACGCCGCCGGCCTCCCGCACGGCGGCGTGGGCGCTGACGTCGCCGTCGCGGGCGACGACCGGGCCGAACCCCTCGGCACCCTCCGGGGGCGTCGGGGGCGTCGGGGGCGTCGACGGGGCCGGGGTCCGGGTGACGATCGGGGGCGGTGTCGGCGCGGCGTCCGCGGTGGACCGCGGCTCCGGCCCGGCCCCGGTGCACCCGGTCAGTGCGCCACCCGCGCAAACGACGGCCACCAGCACGGACACGGCTCCGGGCACGCCCTTGCGCACGCCCTTGCGCACGCTTGCGGACGGTCTCACGGTCATGGCTTCCCCCGAAGCTCGGGCGCGCGGTCGATCTCCGCGCACCGGGTCGCCGTGATCATATGACCGGTGTCGCGAACCGGCCCGGTCCTCACCGCTCCCGCGGCCCCCGGTACAGGGCGTCGATCTCGGCGGCGTAATCCCGGGCGACGGCGCCGCGCCGGAGCTTGAGCGAGGGCGTCAGGTGCCCGCGTTCCTCGGTGAAGTCCCCCGGCAGGACGGCGAAGCGCCGGATCGACTCGGCGCGCGAGACCATCTGGTTCGCCTCGTCCACCGCCCGCTGGAGGTCGGCGAGGAGGTCCTCGTCGGTGACCAGCTCGCGGATCGGCACGCCCTGCTTCTTGTGCATCTGCCGCCAGTGCGCCAGCCCGTCGGGCTCCAGCGTGATGACGGCGGTGACGTAGGGCCGGTTGTCGCCGATCACCATGCACTGGCCGACGAGCGGGTGGGCGCGCAGCCAGTCCTCCAGGGGCGCCGGGGCGACGTTCTTCCCGCCGGAGGTGATGATCAGGTCCTTCTTGCGCCCGGTGATGGTGAGGTACCCGTCCGCGTCCAGTTCGCCGATGTCCCCGGTGGCGAGCCAGCCTCCGGCGGGCTGGGCGGCGACGTTCCAGTACCCCGCGAAGACGTGGGCGCCGCGCAGCAGCACCTCACCGTCGTCGGCGATCCGTACGGACGTGCCGGGCAGCGGCCAGCCGACGGTGCCGAGGCGGGGGCGCAGCGGCGGGGTGATGGTGGAGGCGGCCGTCGTCTCGGTCAGCCCGTAGCCCTCGAAGACCTCGACGCCGGCGCCGGTGTAGAAGGCGGCGAGCCGCCGGCCGAGCGGGGAGCCGCCGCTGAGGACGTAGCGCACGCGTCCGCCGAGGGCGGCCCGGATGCGCCGGTAGACGAGGGGATCGTAGAGGGCGTGGGCGGCGCGCAGCCCCATGCCGGGGCGTTTGCCCTCGACCGTTTCGCCGAAGCTCTGCGCGATCCTGGCGGCCCGGTCGAAGGAGGCGGCGCGGCCCATCCGCTCGGCGGTGGCGCGGGCGGTGTTGTAGACCTTCTCCAGGACGTAGGGGATGGCGAGCAGGAACGTCGGTCGGAAGCCCGCCAGGTCCGCGAGCAGTTCCTCGGTGCGGATGCTCGGCGCGTGGCCGAGCTTGACCCGGGCCCGCATGCAGCCGACGGCGACCATCCGCCCGAAGACGTGGCTGAGCGGCAGGAACAGCAGGGTGGAGGCCGGTTCCTCGGTGACCGATTTGAAGACCGGGTGCAGCAGCCCCACCGCGTTGTCGACCTCGGCGAAGAAGTTGGCGTGGGTCAGGACGCAGCCCTTGGGCTGCCCGGTGGTGCCGGAGGTGTAGACGAGCGTGGCGACGGTGTCCGGCGTACGGGCCTCCCGGCGGGCGTGCACGAGGGCGTCGGGCAGGTGCTCCCCGGCCTTGACGAGGCGGGCGACCGCGCCCGTGTCGAACTCCCACAGGTGCGCCAGTCCGGGCAGGTTGCCGCGTTCGGCGCTGATGATCCGGGCCTGGGCGGTGTCCTCGACGGCGCAGGCGACGGCGCCGGAGTCGTGGAGGATCCACCGTGCCTGCGAGGCGGAGGAGGTCGGGTAGATCGGCACGGTGACCAGGCCGGCGGCCCAGCCGGCGAAGTCCAGCAGGGTCCACTCGTAGGTGGTGCGGGCCATGATGGCCAGCCGGTCGCCCGCTCTGAGCCCTTCGGCGATGAGTCCCTTGGCCACGGCGAGGACCTCGGCGGCGAACCGGGCGGCGGTGACGTCGTGCCAGGTGCCGTCGGGTGCCTTGCGGGCGAGGACGGCCTCGTTCGGGGCCTCGCGGGCGTTGTCGAACGGTAGGTCCCCGAGCGAGCCCCTCTGTGGCATCCCCGCGAGCGGGGGCACGGAGACCTCCCGCACCACCCCGGCGATGGTCGTCTTGACGGGCTCCACCAGCTTCGGCTCGGCATCCACGGCGCGCTCTCCTCGGGTCGATCGGAGTTACCGCCGGTAATCTACGCACGGGTAACCCGGTCCGACCACCCCCCGGACCGGGCCTTTCTCCTCCCGGGGGGCCCGGCGGGGTCCCCCGGGAACGCCGCCGGAGGTCAGCGCCCGCGCCGATCCCCCGTGGCCTTCGGGGAGTTCGGCGGAGCGGCGCCGCGTTCGACGGCGTCCACGCCCACGGCGAAAAAATCCCGACCCTCGGCGCGGATCACGAGGCACTCGCCGCCGCACGGCATCACGGTCGTGCCGAGTCCGCCGGTCCCACGGCCCCGGCCGCCGGCGCGGGCGGCCCGCGCTCCTCGACGCGGCGGAGTCGACGCCCCCGGCGGACCTGCGCCGCACGGGCGCCGCCGAACAGGCCGCGTCCGCAATCCCTTTGACCACTGCGGTCGCGAACTGCCTTACTCAGTACGGCAGAACACATGCGCCCGTCGGCGCGCAGCGGGCAGAATCGGGGAGGTCCGTCCGACGGCTTCGGGCCCTCGATCGGAAGGGGACTCCGGTGTCGTCACAGGAAATCCAACTCACTCTCACCGCCGAGCAGGCCGCGGCGGGGGTGGTCATCAGCGTCACCCTGGCGAGCGGTCCGGTCAGCCTGCGGATCCCGCCCACCCGCAACGGCGATCTCATCCGGGCGCAGGTCGCCGGCAAGGAGGTGCTGCTGCGGATCCTGGTGACCGGCACCCCGGTCGGCGCGACGACCACGACCCCGATGGCCTCCGCCGCGGCCGGGTCGCCCGGCGCTCCCGGCAGGTCCGGCCGCACGGGCTGCCTGGTGGCCCTCGGCACGGTCGCGGCCATCGCCGTCGCCTTCTTCCTGGTGAGCAACGGCGACGACACCTCCGACAACAAGGCCTCCACCGCCGCCAGTTCCTCGGAGCCGCCGCCCCGCCCGGGCCACTACTCCCCGCCCGCGACCCAGGCCCCCACCCACATGGCGACGGAGTCGACCCCTTCGCGGAGCGCCGCGCCCGCGCCGGACCCGACCACCGCCGCACCGGTCCCGGACCCGACCCCCACCAGCGAGGCCCCCACCCCCTTCGACCGGGGCACCTGCCTCAACGGCGAGCTCCCGGACTCCACGACGGCGCAGCGCGTCACGAACGTGGACGAGGTGCCCTGCACGGCGTCCGACGCGCACTACCGGGTGATCGAAAGCATCCCCTTCACCTCGGACATGGACCGCTGCAACACCAACACGAAGACCGAGTACGCCTTCTCCTACCGCTACACGATGAACGGCAGCGTCCTGAACGAGTACGTGTACTGCCTCGTCGGCATCGGCTCGTACTCCCGCCGATAGGCGCTCCCGACTGGTAGACAGGGAGGCTTCTCCACTCTTCCGCAACTCGGCAGACGCAAGGGCGACATGATGCTCCACCACTTGGACCGCACCCTCGACGAGATCGACGGCCCCCCGTGGCCGCCCGCGCCGCCGAACGCGACGAGCCTCGCCACCAAGGTCCACGCCCTGCGCCGGCGCCCCCTGGGCAGCCTCGCGCCCGCGGACCTGCGCACCCTGATCAGCCAGGACGTGGCGCTCCCCCACGTCCTGCCGCTGGCGGTCGACCTGCTGGTCGAGGATCCGCTGCTGGACGCGTGCTTCTACGAGGGCGACCTCCTGCACGCCGCCGTCACGCGCCCCGCCACGGCCTGGCTCCTGTTCCCGGACCTCGCCGTCCGCCTCGCGACGGTCGTCGCCCCGCTCCCCGCCACGCCCGAACGCGCGGAGTTCCTGGCGACCCACGCCGACCCGGACCACCGGAACCCGGCCGGGTGACGGCCCCCGGGGCCCGACACCGATCCTCCGGGGGCGGACTCACGCGGTCGCGGGCGCTCCGCCCGCGTTATGGATCAGCCGCTGGAGCACCTTCAGCGTGGTGACGTAGTCCGCGTCGTCGATGCCCTCGTGGAGGGCGGCGCGGATCGCGGGCCCGTGGCGTCCGAGCTCGACGCGGGCCCGCTCCCCCTCCTCGGTGAGCCACAGCCGCTCCTCGGCGTCCCGCGTCAACCAGCCGCGCTCCAGGAGCACCTCGGCCTCCACCGCCAGATCGTCCTCGGGCCGGATGTAGGAGGCCATCGCCTCCCGCAGCGCCCGCAGGGTCATCCCCTTGCCGTCGGGCGAGATGTCGTTCTCCGACAGGTTGCGCAGCAGCCAGAACTGGGGCTGTGTGTAGCCGAGTTCGACCTGGCGGGCCCGGGTGTAGGCGGTCAGCGCCTCGTAGGCGACACCGGTCCAGTAGGCGGCGGGCCGGCCGGCGAGTTCGGCGTCGGAGGTCTGCTGGGTCGTCATGTGATGTCCCCTCCTGGTACCTGGACACGGGACCCGTAAGCGGTGCGGGTCACGTCGAAACCGTATGACCTCAAGCGCACTTGAGGGCAAGGGGTTCCTCAGGCGGCCGCCAAGGCCTCATGCTCGGGCGGGCAGTCCGCGCAGCGGCCCGGGGCGGGGGCGCGGAAGCCGCGGTCGCAGCCGTCGCAGTTCTGCATCGGGTCGGGTCGCGAGGACGGAGCGGCGGCGGCCGGAACGGCCGAGAGCCGTGGCGGCCTGGACGACCTGAGTCGGTAGCCGAGCAGGGCGGCCGGGTGCCGCAGGTCGGGGGGCAGGTCCGCGGCGAGGACCATCCGCACGGCCTCCGGGGCGGCGCCCCGGTGCAGCCAGTCCGCCACTCCGGGCGCGAGTTGGCGTACGGAGCTCTCCGAGAGCAGCAGCCGGTGGTCGTCCTCCCGCAGCCGGGCGAGCAGCGCCTCGGCCTCCCGCCACCGGGGACCACCTGCCTCCGGCCCGGGGTCGGGATCCGATGCGGGGCTGAGATCCGGCTCCGGGACCGGCTCCGGAGCAGACTCCGACCTCGGTGCGGGCCGCAGGTCAAAGGCGGGCCGCGGGCCAGAGGCAGGCTCCGGTTCCGGCTCCTCCCGGGCAGGCCCTGGGGCGGGCTGCGGCAGCGGCCCCGCAGCGGGCTGCGGGTCGGGCTTCGGGACGGTGGTGGGCTCGGCCGGGTCCGCTACAGGTGCGCGGTCGCCCGGCGGGGGCGGCGGGGGCGGGGGCGTGCCCTTCGGGTGGTTGTAGGAGACCGTCCTGGTCACGATCCGCCCGTCGCCGATCCGTACGCGGCTCCGCTCCAGGTACCCATGCGCCTCCAGCTCCCGCAGGGCCGTCGCGATCCGCGACTCCCCCTCCGGGAACCGGCCGGCGAGCGCCTGGATGCCGACGCGGGCACCGGTGGGCAGCGACTGGATGTGCAGGGCGAGTCCGATCGCCGTCAGCGACAGCTCGCGGTGCTGGGCGAGGTGGTTGCCGACCACGGTGTAGTGAGTGGTGTGCTGGGTGTTGACGTGGACGACACCGGATCGAATGGTCCCGGCGGGAACACGGGACGAGGCGGGCGAGGGCGCGCTAGGGTGCTGGAATGCCATGGGGAAGGTGCTACTTCCTACTTGGTCAGGCCCTCGTTCGGGATGCCCGTCCCGGCGGGGGCCGTCTCATGTCTGCGTCTGGTGGGGCCGAGCATATGCCGCTCAACCGCGTCGAAATCCAGCCCAGTTGGCACAGTTCACCCGTGTGAGTGAGCGGGGAGCCGGAGGGGTGGGGTTGGTTGGTTTCAGCCCGGTACTTGAACGGGGTAGACGTCGCATACGACCGGATCCCGACCCCCCGCGTCACGGCTCCGGGCACTCACCGGGCAGGTCCAGCTCCGCCCACACCGCCTTCCACGGCGGCGGCCCCTGCCCCACGCCCCACCGGTCGGCCGGCGCTGCCACCAGCACGAGCCCCCGCCCGGCCTCCGCGCCCCGATCCGCGTCGCGGGAAGCGGCGACCCGGTCCCGGCGGGTGTCCGCCACCTCGATCCGGGGCGCACGGGCGGTTCGGGTGAGCACGACCCGGAACTCCCGACGGCAGCCCCCACCCCCGCTCGCCGCAGGCGTCCGGGCGGAGTTCGTGGGACGCGCCTGACCCCCGTACTGGACAATGTCCCCTGTTCTTGGCGGCGGCACATCTCAGGGGGCCCCATGCGGGCGGGGGAGCACTTCTCCGGCAGGTACCGGCTGGACGCACGGCTCGGGCACGGCGGCATCGGCGAGGTGTGGCGGGCGTACGACGTCGACCTCGGCCGGCCGGTCGCGGTGAAGGTGCTGCTGGAGTTCGACGCACCGGACGAACTGCTGCGCCGGTTCCGGCGCGAGGCGGCGATCGGGGCGCGGCTCCAACATCCCGGCATCACCGTCGTCCACGACATCGGGCACCACGAGAACCGGCTGTTCATCGTGATGGAGCTGCTGGAGGGCGAGGACCTCGCCCACCGGCTGGCCCGCTCGCCGGGCGGGCTGCCCGTGGCCGAGGCCGTCGAACTGGCCCTCCAGGCCACCGAGGCGCTGTCGGCCGCGCACGCCCGGAAGGTGGTGCACCGGGACCTCAAGCCCGCGAACCTGTTCCTCCTCACCGACGGCCGCCTGAAGATCTGCGACTTCGGCATCGCGCGCACCGCCGACGCGACGGGCGGTCTGACGGTCACCGGCCGCCCGTTCGGCACGCCCTCCTACATGGCGCCCGAGCAGTGGCGCGGCGAGCACGTCGACGCCCGCTGCGACCTGTACGCCCTCGGCTGCGTCCTGCACGCCCTGCTGACGGGCGATTCGCCGTTCCCCGCGACGGAGCAGCCGTGGGCGCTGATGCGCCGGCACCTGGAGGAGGTGCCGGCGGGGCTGCGTACGGTCCGGGCGGACGTGCCCCTCGGCGTCGAGAAGCTGGTCTCCTCGCTGCTGGCCAAGGACCCGGCCGCGCGGCCGGACGCGGCCGCCACGGCCGAGGTCCTGCGCGCGCTGCGCCCCCCGGCGCCCGCCGCGCACCCCGCCCCGGGCACGGCCCCGCCCACCGACAACGCCCCGACCGGTGAAGCACCTTCCGACACCGACACCGGCCCCGACACCGATCCCGGCACCGACTCCGGCTTTGGCTCCGGCTCCGGCTCCGCCTCCGGCTCCGGCTCCGACCCGGTCGACACCGCACCCACCCGGACCGCACCGCCGCCCCGCACGCCCCCGCCGCCCGTACCGCCCCTTCCCGACGGCCCGCCCGCCCCGACCGAGCGGCCCGCGCCGACGGACACCGACGCCGGCACCGACACCGAAGCCGGCACCGAAGCCCCCTCCTCCGGCCCGACCCGGCGGAACGTCGTGCTCGGTGGCCTCGCCGCGCTCGCCGCCGTGTCGGGCGGCACGTTCACCATCATGAACCTCACCGACGGCGCGGGCACCGACGGGGCCAAGGGCAGCGACAGCGGCGGCGTCATCACGCCGGCCCCGTCCGTCCTCACCGACGACGCCGGGGCGGTGTCCTCGGTGGCGTTCAACTCCGACGGCAAGACCGTGGCCTGCGGCAACAGCGGGAAGACCGTCCGCGTGTGGAAGATCGCGACCCGCACCAAGACGTCCCCGTTCCCGCCCCACTCCAACGCCGTGGCGTCGGTCGCGTTCAGCCCCGACGGCGCGTTCTTCGCCAGCGGCAGCCTGGACAACACGATCCGCCTGTGGGACGTCGGCAGCCGCACCGGCGCGCTGCTCACCGGGCACACCAGCAGCGTCTGGTCGCTGGCGTTCACCCCCGACGGCAAGACCCTGGCCAGCGGCAGTTGGGACAACACCGTCCGCCTCTGGAACACCGCCGACCGCACGAGCACCACCCTGACCGGCCACACCGGCAGCGTCTGGTCGGTGGGCTTCAGCCGCGACGGCGCGACCATCGCCGCCGGCGGTCACGACAACA
Source organism: Streptomyces sp. Isolate_45 (assembly GCF_024721315.2). Taxonomy (GTDB): domain Bacteria; phylum Actinomycetota; class Actinomycetes; order Streptomycetales; family Streptomycetaceae; genus Streptomyces. The sequence continues at coordinate 57,753 of NZ_JANFAK020000033.1, read as the reverse complement.
CGGTCCTGGTGTGGGAGGTCGCCTCCCGCACCATCGTCACCATGCTCACCGGCCACACCGGGTCGGTCGCGTCGGTGGCGTTCAGCGCCGACGGCAGGACGCTCGCCACCGGCAGCACCGACAACACCGTCCGCCTGTGGAACATCGCCAAGGGCACCAGCACCACCCTGACCGGCCACACCGGCGCCGTGTCATCGGTCGCGTACAGCCCCGACGGCAAGACCCTCGCCACCGGCAGCAGCGACAACACCGTCCGCCTGTGGAACGTGGCCAGGCGCTCGCAGATCAGCACCCTGACCGGCCACACCGGCGCCGTGTCATCGGTCGCGTACAGCCCCGACGGCAAGACCCTCGCCACCGGCAGCGGCGACAACACCATCCGCCTGTGGAAGCTCGCGTGACCCCGGCGAGGACGACGACCGGCAGGCGCGGCGGGCCGTACCGGCGCGAGAGCGTCGACCTGCCCGAGGACCGGGGCTGTCTGCGCTGGGTGCTGGGCGTCCCGCTCGTGCTGCTCTACGTACCGGCGGTGTACGCGTGCTTCCTCGCGCTGGCCATGAGCCCGCGATCGGCGCACGACCCGCTGCGCGACGACGTCCGGTTCGCGGCCGGGGCGTCGATCGCGGTGTGCTTCGCGGGCCTGCTGCTCACCGCCGTACCGGTCTTCCACCGCACCATGGGCCGCTGGTGGTACGCCGGACCGTTCCTGCTGGCCACCGTCGCCTACGTCCGCGCCCTGACCGTGTGAGTCGGGAGTCCCCGAACGCGACAACACCGCGGCCCCCGCCCGGACGGGGGCGGGGGCCGCGGTGGGCGGGCGCGCTCGGGGCGCGTCCGGATCAGGCGGTGACGGCGACCGGGGCGCCGGCCTTCTCCTCGGCCGGGGTCTCGACCGGTTCGGCCTTCTCGTCCAGCGGGGAGGCGGAGGCGGAGGCGTACGCCTCCTTGTCCAGGATCCCCTCACGGGCGGAGACGATGACCGGGACGACGGCCTGGCCGGCCACGTTGGTGGCGGTGCGCATCATGTCGAGGATCGGGTCGATCGCCATGAGCAGGCCGACACCGGCCAGCGGCAGGCCCAGCGTGGACAGGGTCAGGGTGAGCATCACGGTCGCGCCGGTCAGACCGGCCGTGGCGGCGGAGCCGACCACCGAGACGAACGCGATGAGCAGGTACTCCTTGATGCCCAGCTGCACGTCGAAGATGTTCGCGATGAAGATCGCGGCGAGCGCCGGGTAGATCGCGGCGCAGCCGTCCATCTTCGTGGTGGCGCCGAACGGGACGGCGAAGGAGGCGTACTCCTTCGGGACGCCGAGGCGCTCGGTGACCTTCTGGGTGACCGGCATGGTGCCGACCGAGGAGCGGGAGACGAAGGCGAGCTGGATCGCGGGCCAGGCGCCCTTGTAGAAGTGGAGCGGGTTCACCTTGGCGACGGCCCACAGCAGCAGCGGGTAGACGCCGAACATGACGAGGGCCGAGCCGATGTAGACGTCGGCGGTGAAGGTGGCGTACTTGCCGAGGAGGTCCCAGCCGTAGCTCGCGATGGCGGTGCCGATGAGGCCGATGGTGCCGATCGGGGCGAGGCGGATGACCCACCACAGGGCCTTCTGGAGGAGTTCCAGGACCGACTCGGCGAGGTTCAGGACCGGCTGGGCCTTGCTGCCGAGCTGGAGGGCGGCGATACCGGCGACGGCGGCCAGGAAGACGATCTGCAGCACGTTCAGCTCGGTGAACGGCGTGATGATGTCCTTCGGCACGATGCCGGTCAGGAAGTCGATCCAGGAACCGGTCCGCTTGGGCTCCTTGCCGTCGGCCGGGGTGAGGCCGGTGCCCGCGCCCGGGTCGGTCAGCAGGCCTATCGCGAGGCCGATGCCGACCGCGATCAGCGACGTGATCATGAACCAGAGCAGGGTGCGGGAGGCGAGCCGCGCGGCGTTGTTCACCTTCCGCAGGTTGGTGATGGACACCAGGATCGCGAAGAAGACGAGCGGGGCGACGGCCAGCTTCAGCAGCTGGATGAAGATGTCACCGACCTGTTCGAGGGTGGTCTTCAGCCAGCTGATGTCCTGGCTGCGGGCGAGCCAGCCGAACAGCACGCCGAGCACGAGACCGGCGACGATCTGGGCCCAGAACGGGAACTTGAAGGAGGCCTTGGCGGGAGCCTGGGCCTGGGGGGTGGCGGACACGGACACTCTCCGGGGGGACGCACGAGGTACGGCGGAAGGTTCTGCGGGGGGTGCGGTGCGGCAGCAGCCGGAAGGGGCCGGGCCGGCCGGGACCGCTGCTGTATCGATTCAGCTCAACTGCGGAGGGAATCAGCGGCAACAGCAACAGGCCGCGGACACGCGGCGGCAGAGGTCGACGTGCAGGCGCTCCACGAGCGGGACGCTCGTGGTCATCGGGTGCGCGGCTGTGGTCAACATGTTGAACACGCTAACACTTCTCCTTTGAGAAGCCCAAAGTGATTCTTTGATCCAGAAGGGCCCGAGGCCCGCCCCGCGCGACCGGGAAAACACGAAAGCCCCAGCGTTACGGGCGGTATTCCCGTAGCTGGGGCCGTTCGGTGTGTGAGGAAGCCAACGCGGCTGCGGTCAGCCGACGCGGGCGGCGTCGTCGGCCACGTCCTCCTGGCTGCGGTTCGCCGCGAGCTTGTCCTTCGCACCCGCGACGCGTCCGGAGATCTGCACGGACATCGCGTCGCGCTGCTTGCGCAGGAGGACGAACGAGAGCGGGGCGGACAGCACGAGCGCGAGCAGCACGATCCAGGCGGGGTTGGCGTCGCCGAGGCCGGAGGGCACCCAGCCCAGGCGGACCAGGAGGGCGACGAGGACCAGGCATCCGACGAAGATGCCCAGGCGCATCGCGGTGTAGCGGATCGTCGCGCTCGTCTTGAGGGACACGGTGACCCCTTCTCTCTCGTCGTCCTGCGGGCATGGCGTGCCCGTCCAGTGAAGCACGCCGGGGCTCCGCGCCGGCCCGCCGGGGGTCGGTGCCGCACCGGCCGGCGCGGCACCGGGGGCGGGGCGACGGAAAAGCCCCGGTCCGCGGGGGACCGGGGCTCCGTCAAGGGGTACGAGCGCTCAGAGGCGCATCGCCTGCGGGGTCTCCCGCAGGTCGGCGTCCGGGCCGGGGTACTCGCGGATGATCTCGTAGCGCGTGTTGCGCTCCACGGGACGGAAGCCCGCCTCGCGGATGAGTTCGAGGAGGTCCTCGCGGCCGAGCTTGTTCGGGGTGCCGTAGTTGTCGGCGTCGTGCGTGATCTTGTACTCGACGACCGAGCCGTCCATGTCGTCGGCACCGTGCAGCAGCGCGAGCTGGGCGGTCTGCACGCCGTGCATCACCCAGAACACCTTGACGTGCGGGACGTTGTCGAAGAGCAGCCGGGAGACCGCGAAGGTCTTCAGCGCCTCGGCGCCGGTCGCCATCGTCGTCCGCGCCTGGAGCTTGTTGCGGACCTTGCCGTCCTTCATGTCCACGAAGTCGTGCTGGTAGCGCAGCGGGATGAAGACCTGGAAGCCGCCGGTCTCGTCCTGGAGCTCGCGCAGCCGCAGCACGTGGTCCACGCGGTGGCGCGGCTCCTCGATGTGCCCGTAGAGCATCGTCGCCGGGGTCTTGAGCCCCTTCGAGTGGGCCAGCCGGTGGATGCGCGACCAGTCCTCCCAGTGGGTGCGGTGGTCGACGATGTGCTGGCGGACCTCCCAGTCGAAGATCTCCGCGCCGCCGCCGGTCAGCGATTCCAGACCGGCCTCGATCAGCTCGTCCAGGATGTCGGAGGCCGACATCCCGGAGATCGTCTCGAAGTGGTGGATCTCGGTCGCCGTGAACGCCTTCAGCGAGACGTTCGGCAGCGCCTCCTTGAGGGCGGACAGCGAACGCGGGTAGTACCGCCACGGCAGGGTGGGGTGCAGACCGTTGACGATGTGCAGCTCGGTGAGGTTCTCGTTCTCCATGGCCTTGGCCAGGCGGACGGCTTCCTCGATGCGCATCGTGTACGCGTCCTTCTCCCCCGGCTTGCGCTGGAAGGAGCAGTACGCGCAGGACGCGGTGCATACGTTCGTCATGTTCAGGTGGCGGTTGACGTTGAAGTGGACGACGTCACCGTTCTTGCGCGTGCGCACCTCGTGCGCGAGGCCACCGAGCCAGGCCAGGTCGTCCGACTCGTAGAGGGCGATGCCGTCCTCACGCGTCAGCCGCTCGCCGGAGCGGACCTTCTCCTCCAGCTCACGCTTGAGCCCAGCGTCCATGCCGGTGTCTCCTCTTTGTCCTGACCTGCCTGCAACCGCCACCCACCGTACTCTCAGCTCTCCTCGGGCAGCTCCCCGACCCGGTTCTCCCACTTCGTGGAGAGCACGATCGTGGTGCGGGTGCGCGAGACGCCCTTGGTGCCCGAGAGCCTACGGATGATCTTCTCCAGGCCGTCGACGTCGCTGGCGCGGACCTTCAGCATGAAGGAGTCGTCGCCCGCGATGAACCAGCAGTCCTCGATCTCCGCGAGGTCGCGGAGCCTGCGGGCCACGTCCTCGTGGTCGGCCGCGTCGGAGAGGGAGATCCCGATCAGCGCGGTGACGCCGAGCCCGAGCTCGGCGGCGGCCACCGTCGCGCGGTAGCCGGTGATGACGCCGGCCGTTTCCAGCCGGTTGATGCGGTCGGTGACGCTGGGGCCGGAGAGGCCCACGAGACGGCCCAGCTCCGCATACGAGGCACGACCGTTCTCACGAAGTGCCTGGATGAGCTGCCTGTCCACCGTGTCCATTACGTGGAGCCTTCCATTATTCGGCGATTCTGCAAGTCTAGGTATAGAATCAAAGGCACGCAGGGTCAACACCCTGCGAATCTTTCAACAGATCAAAGACGATCTTCAGGAGTGGTTCACCGTGTACACGATCGAGATGGCCTACGCACACATGCGACAGCTCCAGGAGCTGGCCAACCGATCCCGCACCGACCAGCCGTCCGCCGCCCACCGCGTGGACAAGACCCGCAAGCCGCGCAGCGCCAAGAAGCGCTAGTCACCGCCGCCTGCCCCCTCGGGAGCACGGGAGCCACCGAGCTCCCCCTCCCACCTGCGGTACAGCACGTGCGGCACACCCGCCGCGTCGAGCACCCGCCCCGCGACGAAGTCCACCAGATCCTGGATGTGCGTCGCACCCGCGTAGAACGCCGGAGAGGCGGGCAGCACCACTGCGCCCGCCTCGTCCAGCGCCACCAGGTGTTTCAGGGTCTGCCCGCTCAGCGGGGTCTCCCGCACCGCGACCACCAGCCGGCGCCGCTCCTTGAGCGTCACGCTCGCGACCCGCTGGAGCAGGTCCTTCGACAGCCCGAGCGCCACCCCGGCCACACAGGCCGTCGACGCCGGCACGATCAGCATCCCCTTCACCGGGTACGAACCCGAGCTCGGCCCGGCCGCCAGGTCGCCGGCCGCCCAGTGACGGACGTCGTCCAGCACCGGCGCCGCGAACGTGCCCGGCTTCCCGTCCGCCCCGCGCTCCAGCCACCGGGCCAGGTCGTCGCGCCAGTGCGCGTCACGGAAGGCGATGCCGGTCTCGTCCAGGAGGGTGAGCCGGGAGGCCCTGCTCACCACCAGGTCCACGCTTTCCCCCGCTGCCAGCAGCCCGCGGATCACCGCCGCCGCGTACGGCGTCCCGGACGCCCCGGAAACCCCGACCACCCACGGGGTGCGATTGCGCTCAGTCATACCTCCGAGACTATCCGGCCACACCGGAAGGGCACTGGGTAAGGTGACCCGACGTTTCAAGGGGTGGGACGCACGACGCACGAGGGGGGCGGGCCGCCATGGCGGAAGCACACGTCGAGGAGTGGAGCCGTACGCAGCGGGCCAAGGCGGCCGGCCTGCTGATGCTGGGGTGGGTGGGGCTGCTCTGGCTGATAGAAGCGGTCGACCACGCCACCGGGAACGCGCTGGACGAGTACGGCATCGTGGCCCGGGAGCCCGAGAGCCTCCTGCGGTCCCCGCTGGCCGCGTTCCTGCACTTCGGCTTCGACCACGTCGCCGCCAACAGCGTCCCGCTGCTGGTCTTCGGCTTCGTCGCCGCGCTCGGCGGCATCCGCCGCTTCCTCGCCGTCAGCGCCATCATCATCGTCGCCGACGGCATCGGCACCTGGCTGATCTCGGAGTCGGACAGCATCACCACCGGCGCCTCCGGCCTCGTCTTCGGCCTCTTCGGCTACCTCGTCGTGCGGGGCTTCGTCGAGCGCAAGGTCCTGGGCGTCGTGGTGGGCGTGGCGATCGGCCTCTACTGGGGCGCCGGCATCTTCTACGGCCTCCTGCCCTCCGACGACGGGATCAGCTGGCAGGGCCACCTCTGCGGCCTCGCGGCCGGCGTGGTCACGGCCCTCTTCTTCCGCCGGCCGAAGCCCACCACCGCCCTCACCCTCTAGAACCTCACCCTCTAGAAGGTCAGCCCCCGCACGACCAGGTCCAGCAGCGCGCACACGAACAGGGCCATCCCGATGAACCCGTTGACCGTGAAGAAGGCGCGGTTCAGGCGGGACAGGTCGTGCGGCTTGACGATGGTGTGCTCGTAGAGGAACGCACCGACCACGATCACCAGGCCGGCCCAGAACAGCACGCCCGCCTCCGTCAGCACGCCGTACCAGGCCAGCAGCCCGGTGGTCACCACGTGCGCGCCCCGGGCGCCCCACAGGGCCGCCGGGATGCCGAAGCGGGCCGGGACCGAGCGGACGCCCTCGGCCCGGTCGGCCGCCACGTCCTGGCAGCCGAAGATCAGGTCGAAGCCGCCGATCCACACGCCGACGGCGAGCCCCAGCACGACCGCGTCCCACGACCACTCGCCCGTGACGGCCAGCCAGGCGCCGACGGGGCCCATCGCCTGGGCGAGGCCCAGGATGGCGTGCGGGAAGTCCGTGAACCGCTTCCCGTACGGGTACACCACCATCGGCACCACGGCGACCGGCGCCAGCATCAGGCACAGCGGGTTCAGCAGCGCCGCCGAGCCGAGAAAGACGACGAGCGCGATCCCGGCGCCGGTCCAGGCGGAACGCACCGACACCGCGCCGGTGACGAGCTCGCGCCCGGCGGTGCGCGGGTTCCGGGAGTCGATCTCCCGGTCGATGATCCGGTTGGCCGCCATCGCGAAGGTCCGCAGCCCGACCATGCAGATGGTCACGAGCAGCAGCGTCCCCCAGTGCACGGTCCCGTCGAGCTGGAACATCGCGGTGAAGGCGGCGATGTAGGCGAACGGCAGCGCGAAGACCGAGTGCTCGATCATCACGAGTCGCAGGAAGGCCTTCACCTTGCCGTTCGTGCGGGGCGCGGGCCCGGGTTCGAGGACCCCCTCGGCGGCCGACGTCATCCGAGGGACCTCCGGAACTGTTCGAGTTCGACGCGCAGGTCGGCGAGGGCGGTGGGGCCGATCTCGATCTCCAGCGGGGGCGTGCCCTCCGACGGCGGCGGGACGACGGACGCCAGGAAGGCGAAGCCCTCGCCGGCGGGACGGCCGCTGAGGCGCAGCACGTCGTGCGCGGCCACGGTCAGCACGACCGTGAACTCGGCGTCCGGGTCGGCGGTCGCGGCGAGCAGGCTGCCCGCGAAGGCGTCGGCGTCGGCGGTGGACAGCTCGTTGAGGGCGATCTCGCGGCCCTCCCCGTCCGTCCGGTCGGCGATCAACTGCCACAGGTCGGACGGCCCCGCGAACTCCTCGGGGGTCACTCCGGCGCGCTCGGCCGCCTCCCGGACGCCCGGCTGCGCCGGGTCGATCTCGGGGCGGACCAGCGCGACGCAGGGCGTGTCGGTTCCGATGAAGAGGGCGGGTCCGCCCACGGCGATGGGACTCACAGTCCGTACTCCTTCCAGCGGCGGTCCACGAGGGCCGCCGTCGCGGGGTCGGACTCCACCATGTCGGGCCAGCCGCCGTCGCGCGTGTAACCCTCCTCCGGGAGTTTCTTCGTGGCGTCGATGCCCGCCTTGCCGCCCCAGAACTGCTGGTACGAGGCGTGGTCCAGATGGTCCACCGGCCCCTCGACCACCGTCAGGTCGCGCGCGTAGTCCGTGTTGCCCAGCGCCCGCCAGGACACTTCGTGCAGGTCGTGGACGTCGCAGTCCTTGTCCACCACGATGATCAGCTTGGTCAGCGACATCATGTGGGCGCCCCAGATGGCGTGCATGACCTTCTGCGCGTGCTTCGGGTACTTCTTGTCGATCGAGACGATCGCGCAGTTGTGGAAGCCGCCCGACTCCGGCAGGTGGTAGTCCACGATGTCCGGCACGATGATCTTCAGGAGCGGCAGGAAGAACCGTTCGGTGGCCCGCCCCAGCGGTCCGTCCTCGGTCGGCGGCCGGCCGACCACGATCGACTGGATCAGCGGACGCTTGCGCATCGTCACGCAGTCGATCTTCAGCGCGGGGAAGGGCTCCTGCGGGGTGTAGAAGCCGGTGTGGTCACCGAAGGGGCCCTCGGGGAGCATCTCCCCCGGCTCCAGCCAGCCCTCGATGACGACCTCGGCGTTGGCCGGGACCTGGAGCGGGACCGTCTTGCAGTCGACCATCTCGATCCGCTTGCCCGCGACGAACCCGGCGAAGAGGTACTCGTCGATGTCGCCGGGCAGCGGGGCGGTGGAGGCGTAGGTGACGGCCGGCGGGCAGCCGAAGGCGATGGCGACGGGCAGCCGCTCGCCCTTCGCCGCGGCGACGGCGTAGTGGTTGCGGCTGTCCTTGTGGATCTGCCAGTGCATGCCGATGGTGCGCTTGTCGTGCCGCTGGAGGCGGTAGAGGCCGAGGTTGCGCACGCCCGTCTCGGGGTGCTTGGTGTGCGTGAGGCCGAGGTTGAAGAAGTCCCCGCCGTCCTTGGGCCAGGTGAACAGCGCCGGGAGCTGGTCGAGGTCGACGTCGTCGCCGGTGAGGACGACCTCCTGGACGGGCGCGGAGTCGCCCTTCACCTTCTTCGGCGGGACGTGCACCATCGAGCCGAGCTTGCCGAAGGCCTCGCGGACGCCGATGAAGCCCTGCGGGAGTTCGGGCTTGAGCAGCCCGCCGATCTTCTCGCTGATCTCCGCGTACGACTTCAGGCCGAGGGCCTTCAGCAGGCGTCGGTCGGTCCCGAAGACGTTCATGGCGAGCGGCATCGCCGAGCCCTTGACGTTCTCGAAGAGCAGCGCGGGACCCCCCGCCTTGTTCACTCTGTCGACGATCTCCCCGACCTCCAGGTACGGGTCGACTTCGGCCTTGATGCGCTTGAGGTCGCCCTCTCGCTCCAGAGCCCGGAGCAGCGAGCGGAGATCGTCGTAAGCCATGGGGCCCAGTATCCGTCACCCTCTACCCTGGAAGCGTCACCGGGGCCCCGCGCGGTCCCGCCGCCACTGCTCGGGAGTCGGTCCCACACCGTGCTGCGCCTTCTGCCCTTCCTGCTTCTCCTCGCACTGACCATCTACGCCTTCGTCGACTGCCTGAACACCCCGGAGGAAGAGGTCAAGGTCCTCCCCAAGGGGGTCTGGGTGATCATCATCCTGCTGTTCTCGATCGTCGGCCCGGTGGTCTGGCTCTGGGCGGGCAAGAAGCGCTCCGCGGTGGGCGGCGGTGGCGGCCGACCCCGCCGGAACCAGTGGGTCGCCCCCGACGACAACCCGGACTTCCTCAAGTCGCTGCGCGACGAGCAGGAGAAGAAGGACGAGGCGCAGCGCGAGGGCGAGGACCGCGACGGTGGGCACGACCGCGACAAGGACACGGACACTGACACGGGCACGGACAAGGACAAGGACTAGCGTCGATCCGGGAACTCGCGCGCGGGACGCGCTCGTTGACGGGGTACCGGTGTGCGCCGCATGTGACGCAAAGATGATTGAACGCGTTCAAGTCGGCTGACAGAATGGCCCCATGCCACTGCCACGGGCCCCGCAGCACGGCGGGCCTCGGATCATCGACACGGCCCTGCGCAATCTCCTCGCGTACGGCGTGCTCGTCGCCGCCCTGCTCGCCATGACGGGCTGGAACCCGCAGCGCTCCTCCCCCGGCCCCGTCCCCGCCGTCTATGACGCCCGCCTCTCCGAGATCGTCGGCACCTGGCGCTGCGTCGACGGCACCGTGGTGGTCTTCCACTCCGGAGGAACCGCCTCCGTCACCCTCCTCGACGGCCAGGAACGCGACTACGCGGCGGGCTGGCGGCTCTCCGGCCCGGCCACCTGGACGCTCACCGACGACCAGCCGGCCGGCCGCAACCTCGGCCAGCACCTGCGCCTGGACCTGCCCGCCGCCACCGGCACCGCGACCCGCAGCAACACGGTCACGCGGACGCCCGGCCGCTACTCCTGGACCTTCGAGCTCCGCCGCGACGAACGCCGGACCCTGGAGCTCTACTTCTTCCTCGGCCCCGCACAGGGGAACGGCGCCTACGTCCTGGAGAAGGACGCCTGAGCGCAGCCGGCCCCGGGCCCGCGAAAAGGCCCCGCCGCCCGCCCGACGTGGTCGGGGCGGGCGGCGGGGCCTCCTTCGGGAATCGCGGCGGGTGGGATCCGCCGGTCAGACGCCCGCGTACGAGTGCTTGCCGCTGAGCAGGATGTTCACGCCGTAGTAGTTCCAGATCCAGCAGGCGAAGGCGAACAGCGCGAGGTAGGCGGCCTTGCGGCCCTTCCAGCCCGCCGTGGCGCGCGCGTGCAGGTAGCAGGCGTACGCGACCCACGTCACGAACGACCAGACCTCCTTGGGGTCCCAGCCCCAGTAGCGGCCCCACGCGTCGCCCGCCCAGATCGCGCCCGCGACGATGGTGAACGTCCACAGCGGGAAGACCGCCGCGTTGATGCGGTACGAGAACTTGTCGAGCGAGGCCGAGGAGGGCAACCGCTCCATCACCGAGGTGCGGAAACGACCCGGCGTGCGGCCCGCCTCCAGGTGGCTCTCGTAGCTGTCGCGGAAGAGGTAGAGCACCGCGCCGGCCGCACCGATGTAGAAGACGGCGCCGCAGAAGATGGCGGTGGAGACGTGGATCCACAGCCAGTACGAGTCCAGGGCCGGCACCAGCTGGTCGCTGTCGGTGTACAGCACCTTGACCGCGATGCCGAGGTCGAGCAGGACGGTCGTGACCAGGATCAGACCGAGCCAGCGGACGTTCTTCTTCAGCGCGAGCAGCAGCAGGTACGCGCCGACGGCCACCGTGGAGAAGGTGATCGAGAACTCGTACATGTTGCCCCAGGGCGCCCGCTGCACCGACAGCGCGCGGGCGACCACGCCGGCCGCCTCGATGAGGAAGCCCAGCGCCGTCAGGGAGACCGCGACCCGCCCGTACAGGTCGCCCTGCTCGTCGCCACCGGCGGCGCCCGGACCGTCCGGCACGTCGCGCGAGCCGGTGGCGGAGCGGGTGATGACCTTCGGCTTGTCGAGGACGGCCGTGCCCCCCTTGCCGCGCACCTGCACGGCGGGCGCCTCGGCGGCCTGCGACGCGGTCAGCGCGGCGGCCGTACGGGCCACCTTGCTGCGGCTGCCGAAGGTCCATTCGAGAATGTGCGCGAGGAAGGCGAGCGTGTAGACCGCCATCGACGAATAGATCAGATAGTTGCTGATCTGCGCCAGGTTCTCATTGGCTGCGACTGCGAGCGGCGTCATCCGCGCTCCCCTTCAACGTTTTCCTTGACAGGTTGTCCGGGCGCCGAGGGCGCCTGCTGGTGGAGGGCGGCGGAGAGCACCGCGAGCTCCTCCGGGAGCCTGGCGGACTCGCTGCGGCCGAGTCCCGCCATCTCGACGACGGTGACGCCGTCCTTGCCGGTCACCGCCCGGACCCAGATCCGGCGGCGCTGGATGAACAGTGAGGCGGCCAGACCGCCGATGGCGACGATCGCGCCCGCGAGGGCGAGGCCGTTGGCGGGCTGCTGGGTGACCGAGAAGGTCGCCCACCGCTCGATGCCCTCGAACTTCACGGTGCCCGCGCCGTCCGGCAGGGTCATCGTCTCGCCGGGCAGCAGCCGCTTCTTGAAGAGCTCGCCCTGCTCGTCCTTGAACTCCTTCATCTTCGAGGTGTTCAGCTGGTACACGTTCTGCGGCAGGCCCGAGTCCACGCCGAGGCTGCCGTGGTAGGCGCTGAGCGCGAGCACCGGGAAGTCCAGGGCGGGGAACTGCGAGAGCATCGTGCCCTTGCCCTCGCCCGCGAAGGTCGGCACGAACATGGCGTTGAAGCCGAGCTGCTCCTGCTTGCCGTCCTTGTCCTTGTAGCCGTCGGTGACCTTGACGGCGCCCGAGGAGCTGAGGTTGGCGTCGAAGGGCAGCATCGGCACGGCGTCCTTGAAGATCACCTTGCCGTCGGGTCCGGTCACCGAGATGACCGGCGCGTAGCCGTGGCCGAGGAGGAAGACCTTGGAGCCGTCGATCTCCAGCGGCTTGTTGACCTCGATCTCGGTCTTGACCGGCTTGCCGTGCGCGCCCTCGCTGAAGGAGACGTACGCCTTGAAGTCGCGCGGCGTGCCCTTCTGCGGGCCGCTCGTCTCGTACGTCGCGTCGAACTTGTCCAGGGTGAACGAGAACGGCGGCAGGCTGTCGGGCGAGAAGAGGCCGCCGTACTTGAAGTCGTCGTACTGGGTCAGCGTGTTCGAGAAGCCCTTGCCGCGCAGGACGAGCTTGCCGCCCTCGGACTTGTAGAGCTGCCCGACCGCGAAGGCGACCAGCATGAAGATCAGGGCGATGTGGAAGGCCAGGTTCCCGGCCTCGCGGAGGTAGCCCTTCTCGGCGGCGACGGCCGTGCCGGCCGCGTCGGTACGGAAGCGCCGCCCTCCCAGGAGCGTCTTCGCCGAGGCGAGCACCTCCTCCGGGGACTTCTCCGTGCGCCACGTCGCGTACGCCGGCAGCCGGTCCAGGCGCCGGGGGGCGCCCGGCGGGCGGCCGCTGAGCTGGCCGATGAACTGCCAGGTGCGCGGCACGATGCAGCCGATGAGCGACACGAACAGCAGGATGTAGATCGCGGAGAACCACACCGAGCTGTAGACGTCGAACAGCTGGAGCTTCTCGGCGATCGGCACCCAGAACTCGTGCTTGTCCTTCCACTCGGCGACCTTCATCGCGTCGACCTGCGTCTGCGGGACGAGCGAGCCGGGGATCGAGCCGAGGGACAGCAGGAAGAGCAGGATCAGCGCCACCCGCATCGAGGTGAGCTGACGCCAGAACCAGCGGGCCCAGCCGAGCACGCCGATGCCGACGGGGGCGGACGGCGCGTCCTCCAGCGGGGCCGTGGACAGCTGCGCGCCCGCGGCGAGGTCGGTGGCGTCCGCGGCCGAGGTGTCGGGGGTCTCGGGGGTGTCCGCGGGGGCGGAGTCGTGGGGCGCCTCGCCGGGCGCCTTGTCGGTCGTACTCATGTCCGTGTAGTCCTCAGATCCCCACCGTGAAGCTCTCGCTCCAGCTCTGCATCTCCATGACGATGCTGCCCCACCATCCTGTGACGAGCAGGATTCCGGTGGCGACCAGCATGCCGCCGCCGATGCGCATCACCCACGCGTAGTGCTTCTTCACCCAGCCGAAGGCGCCGAGCGCCTTGCGGAAGGCGACCGCGGCGAGGATGAACGGTACGCCGAGTCCGAGGCAGAAGACGGTGGTCAGCAGCGCGCCCCGGCCGGCGCTCGCCTGCTCGAAGGCCAGGCTGTTGACGGCGGCGAAGGTCGGACCCATGCAGGGCGTCCAGCCGACGCCGAAGAGGACGCCGAGGACGGGCGCGCCGAGCAGTCCGGCGGCCGGCTTCTTATGGAAGCGGAACTCGCGCATCGTCAGACCGGGGATGAGCCCCATGAAGAACAGGCCGAGGACGATCACCAGGACGCCGAGCACCCGGGAGATCACGTCCTGGTGGGCCTGGAGGCTCTGGCCGAAGAACCCGAAGAGCGCGCCGGTGGAGACGAAGACGGCGGTGAAGCCGAGGACGAAGAGGGTGGCCCCGGCGACCATCCGGCCGCGCCGGGCGTCGGCGAGGTCCACCCCGCCGACGCCGGTGACGTACGACAGGTAGCCGGGGACCAGCGGCAGCACGCAGGGCGAGAAGAAGGACACCAGACCGCCGAACAGGGCGATCGGCAGGGCCGCCAGCAGGCCGCCGTTCAGGACCGTGGTGTTGACGCCGATCGGCTCGGCGGCCAGGAGGTACTCGACCACGAGGTCACTTCTCCGCGAGGAGCGGGTCGATCATCGAACGCAGCTGCTCCTCGTTGAGCGCGACGAGGGCGCGGGCCGCGATCCGGCCCTCCTTGTCGAGGACGATCGTGGAGGGGATGGCCTGCGGGTTGAGCGTGCCCTTGGGGAAGCGGAGCATCAGCTTGCCGTCCGGGTCGTAGAGGCTCGGGTAGGTGATCCCGTAGGTCTCCTCGAAGGAGGCCGCGTTCTGCTTGCTGTTGTCGCGGGTGTTGAGGCCGACGAAGGTGACGTCCTTGCCTCCGTCGGCCATCTCCTTCGAGACCTTCGCGAAGTACGGGGCCTCGGCGCGGCACGGCGGGCACCAGGAGCCCCAGACGTTGAGGACGACGACCTTGCCCTTGAGGGTGGTGGTGTCGAGGTTCTGGCCGGCGACCGTCTCGCCGTCGAGCTTGGGGGCTTCCTTGCGGTCGGCCCGGGCGACGGTGGAGATGCCGCTGGGGCCCGCCACGTAGTTGCCGCCGGCGGACCCGGAGGGCTTGCCGCCGTTGTCCCCGTCGCCGCACGCCGTCAGGGTCATGGCGCTCGCGAGGGCCACCGCGGTCAGCAGGACGGTGCGGCCGCTGGTCGAGCGGCGGCTACTTCGGCGGCGAAGGGCGCGGCTAAGGCTCATGTGAAAAGTTTCGCATGAGCGATTTGCGGATCTTCCGCACCCCCCGACGCGAAGTCAATGCGCTGGTCAGGTACGGGAGAGGTACGTGGACCAGCCACCGTCCGGCTGCTTGCCCGGTCCGAGGGCGTGCAATTTGGCCAGTACGGCCGGGTCCTGGACGTCCAACCAGTCGGTGAACTGCCGGAAGGATATGAGGCGTACATCCTTTTTGTCCGCGATGCCCTTGAGGGCCTCCTCGACGGCGTCCATGTAGATGCCACCGTTCCACTCCTCGAAGTGGTTGCCTATGAAGAGGGGTGCGCGGTTGGTCTCGTAGGCCCGCCGGAAGCCACCGAGGTAGGTGGCGGTGGCCTGGGAGCGCCAGCCCGGGTAGTTGGCCGGGGCGCCCTTCGTCGAGTTCTTCGACTGGTTGGCGAGGATGTTGTAGTCCATCGACAGCACGTCGAAGGAGTGCCCGGGGAAGGGCAACGACTGGAGCGGCAGGTCCCAGACCCCCTCCTTCTTCACCGGCCAGGTCTGCAGGCCGCCGGGCGAGCTGGCGTCGTAGCGCCAGCCGAGCTCGCGGGCGACGGGCAGCAGGGTGTCCCGGCCGAGCAGGCAGGGGGTACGGCCGCCCACCAGTTCCTTGCGGTAGTCGAAGGGCAGCGGTTCGAGCCCGGTGAAGCCGGTGTTGGTCCGCCAGCCGGTGACGAAGGACACGGCCTGGTCGATCTCGGTGCGCCAGTCGTCGGAGGTCCAGCGGGCCACGGAGCCGGGTCCGGCGCAGAAGTGCCCGTTGAAGTGGGTGCCGATCTCGTGCCCGTCGAGCCAGGCCTCGCGGACGTGGCCGAGGGTGGCGCGGATGTTCTCGTCCTTGAGGTAGCCGATGTCCGAGGCCCCGACGGGGTTGCGCGGCGGCTTGTAGAGGTGCTTCTTCGACTCGGGCAGCAGGTAGAGGCCGGAGAGGAAGAAGGTCATGGTCGCGTTGTGGTCGCGGGCGAGTTTGAGGAAGCGCGGGAAGAGGCCGTTGCCGACCTCGCCGGCGCCGTCCCAGCTGAAGACGACGAACTGCGGTGGCGTCTCGCCCGGCTGGAGCGGTACGGGCGCCGCCGGCTGCCGGGGCTGCCGCCCGGTGTCGGCGGTGGAGCCGTCACCGATCGGCTTGGCGTCGGGTTTCGCGGGGCCCCCGGTGGAGTCCGGCCCAGCGCCGCCCTGTCCGGATCCGCCACCACCGCCACCGCAGCCCGCGACGGCCGTCGCGGCGGCGGCAGCGCCGAGTCCGAGCAGTGTCCTTCGACTGAAGTCTCGTACGTCGCTCATGAACTGTCATATAAACGGACAATCCATGGGCGTCGACACCTCGCCCCGCCCGAGTGCACGGAACTTGCACGGAACTTGATCGAACCCATCCCGAACCATGGCGTCCTTTTGACCTTCACGCCGCAACCGGGGCCTGGGGGCGGGCGGGGAGGACGAGAGCCGTCCCCGGCCGTCCCCGGCCGGGCGACCGGGAGCCGGGCCGGCCGGGGGAACGAGCGCGCCCCCGGCCGAACGGGGATCAGGCCCCGAACGCCTTCGACTTGCCCTTCACCGGCTTCGCACCGGCCAACAGGTGCGCCGGAACCAGGTCCCGCGCCGGCTCGCTGTAACCCACCGACACCAACCGCTCGCCCTGGTACGTGAACGACGTCAGCGAGGCCAGCGTGCACTGCCGACGGCGCGG
The DNA here is from genome assembly GCF_024721315.2 of Streptomyces sp. Isolate_45. GTDB lineage: Bacteria > Actinomycetota > Actinomycetes > Streptomycetales > Streptomycetaceae > Streptomyces. Next base: position 41,307 of record NZ_JANFAK020000033.1, on the reverse strand, counting down.
GTCGTGCCACAGCCGCCGCTTCTCCGCGAAACTGCGCACGATCCAGATCGGCAGCTGGTGGCTGACCGCCACCGCCTCGTGCCCGCGCGCGGCGTCCCGCGCGGCCTCGATCGCGCTCATCATCCGCACGACCTGCTCGACGTACGGCTCGCCCCAGGACGGCTTGAACGGGTTCGTCAGGTGCTTCCAGTTGCCCGGCTTGCGCAGCGCGCCGTCGCCGACGCCGAAGGTCTTGCCCTCGAAGACGTTGCCCGCCTCCAGCAGCCGGCCGTCGGTGGCCAGGTCCAGGCCGTGCGTCTTCGCGATCGGCATGGCCGTCTCCTGCGCCCGCTCCAGCGGGGAGGCCACCACATGGGTGATGTCCCGGTCCTGGAGGTGCTCGGCGACCCGGTCGGCCATCTCCCGGCCGAGCTCGGAGAGGTGGTAGCCGGCCCGGCGCCCGTAGAGGACGCCGTCCGGGTTGTGCACCTCGCCGTGCCGCATCAGGTGGACCACGGTCATCTCGCTCATGCGCCCGCCTCCGAGGTCGCCTCGGCGGCGGCACGGGCCGCGGCGGGCAGGGCGGCGGCGATGCGCTCGACCGCCCGCTCGTCGTGCGCCGTAGACACGAACCAGGACTCGAACGCCGACGGCGGCAGGTAGACGCCCTGCGCCAGCATCGAGTGGAAGAACCCGTTGAAGCGGAAGCTCTCCTGCTTCTTCGCGTCGTCGTAGTTGCGGACCTCGTTCTCCGTGAAGAACACGGAGAACATGTTGGAGGCCGTCTGCAGCCGGTGCGCCACGCCCTCCTTGGTCAGCGCGGCCGTCACCAGGCCCTGGATCTCCCGGGAGACCGCGTCGACCTTCTCGTACGCCGCCTCGTCCAGCAGCCGCAGCTGCGCGAGACCGGCGGCGGTGGCGATCGGGTTACCGGACAGCGTGCCCGCCTGGTAGACCGGGCCGGCGGGGGCCAGGTGGCCCATCACGTCGGCACGCCCGCCGAAGGCCGCCGCCGGGAAGCCGCCGCCCATGACCTTGCCGAAGGTCATCAGGTCGGGCTTGACGCCGTCGACGCCGTACCAGCCGGCGCGGGAGGTACGGAAGCCCGTCATCACCTCGTCGGAGATGTACAGCGCGCCGTTCTCCCGGCACAGGTCGGCCAGCCCCTGGTTGAAGCCCTCACCGGGGGTCACGACGCCCATGTTGCCGGGCGCCGCCTCGGTGATCACACAGGCGATCTCGCCCGGGTGCGCGGCGAACGCGGCCCGGACGGCCTCCAGGTCGTTGTACGGCAGCACGATCGTGTCGCCGGCCTGCGCGCCCGTCACGCCCGGGGTGTCCGGCAGCGCGAAGGTCGCGAGTCCGGAACCGGCGGCGGCCAGCAGGGCGTCCACGTGTCCGTGGTAGCAACCGGCGAACTTGACGATCTTGGCGCGGCCGGTGAACCCACGGGCCAGCCGGATCGCCGACATGGTCGCCTCGGTGCCGGACGACACCAGGCGCACCTGCTCGACGGGCTCGATGCGGGCGACGATCTCCTCGCCGAGGGCAACCTCGCCCTCACCGGGCGTCCCGAAGGAGGTGCCGCGGGCGACGGCGGCCTGGACGGCCTCGATCACCTGGGGGTGGGAGTGGCCGAGAATCATCGGTCCCCACGAGCAGACCAGGTCGACGTACTCACGCCCGTCGGCATCGGTCAGGTAGGGACCGGTACCGGACACCATGAACCGGGGCGTACCGCCCACGGCACGGAAGGCGCGGACCGGAGAGTTCACGCCGCCGGGGGTCACGAGGGACGCGCGCTCGAAGAGCGTCTGCGAAACTGGGGCTTCATACGGGTACGGGTAGCTCACACCAGCCATGGTCTCAGAGGCCGCGACAGACTTGCGGACGGGCGTTTCACCGCGCCGCCGCGGGGGAGGTCACTGCCATGATGATCAGGCTGCGTGGCGGGGGCCGCGGGGCCGGGGCAGGCAATACCAGTCGGGTGGAGATATGCAACGCGGTGGTGGACCGGGCGAGGGTACGGACGGCCTGGACCCGCAGCGCGCCCGCGATGCCCGCCGCCGAGGCAAGCACCGACGCCGCGGAGCGGAAGCCGCCGACCCCGTACCGGGCCCCACCCGCGATCCTGACGACGCCGGCGCGGACGGCCTCCCCCGGGGCCGCGGCATGGGAGTGACGTACAAGTACTTCGGCGCCCCCGACGGCGCGACCGCCGCCCGCGTCCCCGTGACGATGCGGCCGGAGGAGCTGGGCGGCGACGAGCTCGGCATGGGCGGCATGTTCACCAAGATCAAGCCGGAGACGGTCGCCGCCATGGTCCTGACCGGCATCGAGGGCATACCCCTGCACAAGGTGCCGCCGCTGGAGCTGGTCGTCCTCCATCCCGACTACGCGGTGGTCAAGCTCCCCATGACGGTCGTCGACCCGCTGCGCGGCGTGGGTGAGGAATCCGTCGGCGCGGCCGCCTTCATCTGGTCCACGGTCCCCGACCGCGGGGGCCCGCGCGACGCCTTCAACGTCTACCAGCTCCTGCACGAGTGGCAGGACTTCTCCCACCGCCTCCACGAAGCGGGCCACCAGCCTTACTGTCTCGTCTGGCCCTGACCCGCGCCGACCTCCCCGCGGTCCCCGCGTCCCGTCAAATCCCCGGGACTCCCCGCCGCGCGGTGCGTAGCGTGGGGGCATGGAGACACGCGTACGGCTGGAAGCCTGGGCCGCCGGGGACTTCTGGCTGCTGGAGCGCAAGAACGAACCCGCCATGACCGAGCACCTCGGGGGCCCCGAGTCACCGGAGAAGCTCGCCGACCGACACCGCCGCTACCAGGAGCTCTCCGCCCGGGAACCGGCCGCCGGGCGGATGTTCCGGGTGGTGCTGGAGGACACGGACGAGACCGTCGGGTCGATCGGCTTCTGGGAACGGGACTGGCGCGGCGAGCCGGTGTACGAGACCGGCTGGGCCGTCCTTCCCGAGTTCCAGGGCCGGGGGCTGGCGGTCACCGCCCTGGCGGAACTCGTCCGCCACGTCACCGCCCACGGCGACCGCCGCGCCCTGCACGCCTTCCCGGGCGTCGACCACCCGGCGTCCAACGCGGTCTGCCGGCGCGGCGGGTTCACCTGCCTGGGCCCGGTCGACTTCGAGTACCCGGCCGGCGTCCCGCACCCCGGCAACGACTGGCGCCTGGACCTGACACCGCCGGCCGCCTGAGCCGGCCGGCGCCGCCCTCGTCGGTCCTCGTCGGTCCTCGTCGGCGCTCGTCGGCGCTCGTCGGCGCTCGTCGGCCCTCGTCGGTCCGCTCGCTTTCAGCCGTTCCGCCGACGGACGCGGACCCGCGTAATCGGGCGGCGCGGGCCGGGACGGCAATGGCATGCTGACCCCGTGAACGGTCCCGGCATTCAGCTCACCCTCGCCCCCGAACTGCGCATCTTCGCCCCGCCCAGCCGGCGCGCGGAACGCGTACCGACCACCACCGACGGCGCGTCCAGCATCGGCCACGTCGTCGAGTCGGCGGGCGTCCCCCTCACCGAGGTCGGCCGGCTGCTCGTCGACGGCCACGAGGTACCCCTCTCGTACGTCCCCCGGGAGGGGGAGTCCGTCGAGGTGTTCGGCGTGGACCGCCCCCAGCAGGTCACCGGCGCCCCGCTGCGCTTCCTGCTCGACGTCCACCTCGGCACGCTCGCCCGCCGCCTGCGGCTGCTCGGCGTCGACGCCGCGTACGAGAACGAGGACATCGGCGACCCGGCCCTCGCCACCCGCTCCGCGGCCGAGCGGCGCGTCCTGCTGTCCCGCGACCGCGGGCTGCTGCGCCGCCGCGAGCTGTTCGCGGGGGCGTACGTCTACAGCGACAACCCGGACGAGCAACTGCGCGACGTCCTGGGCCGCTTCGCCCCCGCACTCACCCCCTGGACGCGCTGCACCGCCTGCAACGGCCCGCTGGAGGAGGCCGACAAGGACAGCGTCGGCGACCGTCTGGAGCACGGCACGCAGCGCTCGTACGACGTCTTCGCCCAGTGCGCCGCCTGCGACCGCGTCTACTGGCGCGGGGCCCACCACGCCCGTCTGGAACGCATCGTCGTCGACGCCGTGGCGGAGTTCGGCGGCGGCGCGGGGTAGTCGGGAGGGGCGACCCGACCGGCCCGGGGACGCACCGCCGCCCCCTCCGTTCCGTCCCCGCCGCCCCCGCCGCCCCCTCCGGCTCAGAACGCGTAGTCGTCGCCCGTGTCCAGGGCCAGCACCACGTGGTCGTCGTTCGTCCGGTTGCGGTCGGTCGCCCCGCCGTTCCACCAGGTGTCGATCCGCACGACCACCTCCGCCGGCCGCTCCCGCAGGTTCAGCAGAAGCCCGATGTGCCGCCCCCTGCCGTGCTCCGGCAGCGGGCCCGTCTCGCAGACCACCTCGCGCAGGCCGGCCCGCGCGCAGCCGCCGGCGAGGTGCTGCACGTCGGCGAGGTCCACCGACAGGCGGACCCGCAGGGTCGCGTTCGCCAGCGCCGAGGGACCCTCGTTCTCCGGGACCATCCACACCCGCAGCTGCCCCTGGGTCAGGGACACCCGCCCGTGGTAGGCCAGGTCGGCCTCCGGTCCCGCCCAGGCACCGGCCTGCCCGGCCCCGCCCAGCACCAACAGACCGGCCAACACCACACTCCGTACGGCACCACGACGCACCGCGACCACCTCCTCGCGCGGACGCTAGCCGGCGCACCCACCGCCCGATCGGACCATCACACGAACGAGGGCGAGCCCTCACCCATACGCCTGCGTAGGCTTCCCGCCATGCCGATCGCCCGCTCCGCGCTCCTCTTCGTCCTCGCCGCCGTCCTGGAGATCGGCGGCGCCTGGCTCGTCTGGCAGGGGGTGCGCGAGCACCGCGGCTGGGCCTGGATCGGCGCCGGCGTCATCGCCCTCGGCCTCTACGGATTCGTCGCCACCCTCCAGCCCGACGGCGACTTCGCCCGCGTCCTCGCCGCCTACGGCGGGGTCTTCGTCGCGGGGTCCCTGGCGTGGGGCATGGTCGCCGACGGCTACCGACCCGACCGATGGGACGTCACGGGCGCCCTCGTCTGCCTCGCCGGCATGGCCCTCATCATGTACGCGCCACGCAGTCACTGAGCGCCCGGCCACCCGACCCGCCGCCCCGGCCTATGCTGACGGAAATCGCCCGTACGAACGATCGAGGAGCCCCGCCCATGAGCACGGCCACCCGCACCGCCGTCATCACCGGCGCGAGCAGCGGAATCGGCGCGGCCACCGCCCGGCAGCTCGCCGCAGCCGGTTACCACGTCGTCCTCACCGCCCGCCGCAAGGACCGCATCGAGGCCCTCGCCGCCGAGCTCACCGCCGCGGGCCACGAGGCCACCGCCCACGCCCTCGACGTCACCGACCGGGGCGCCGTCGACGCCTTCGCCGTCCTCCTGGAGCGCTTCCCCTCCGTCGACGTCCTCGTCAACAACGCCGGCGGCGCCCTCGGCGCCGAGCCCGTCGCCACCGGCGACCCGGCCGACTGGCGCACGATGTACGAGGTCAACGTCATCGGCACGCTCCACGTGACCCAGGCCCTGCTCCCGGCACTCACCGCCTCGGGCGACGGCACGGTCGTCGTGCTCTCCTCCACCGCCGGCCACTCCACCTACGAGGGCGGCGCGGGCTACGTCGCCGCCAAGAACGGCGCCCGAGTCATCGCCGAGACCCTCCGCCTGGAGATCGTCGGCCAGCCGGTCCGCGTCATCGAGATCGCCCCCGGCATGGTCAAGACCGACGAGTTCGCCACCACCCGCTTCCGCGGCGACACCGAGAAGGCCGCCAAGGTCTACGCGGGCGTGGCCGAGCCCCTGTCCGCCGACGACGTGGCCGACACCATCACCTGGGCGGTGACCCGTCCCAGCCACGTCAACATCGACCTCCTGGTGGTCCGCCCCCGCGCCCAGGCCTCGAACACGAAGGTCCACCGGGAGCTGTAGGCCCCCTCGGGACCGGGCCGCTCGGACCGGCGGCCGGGACCGACCGGCCCCGTCCAACCGGCCCGGTCACACCGGCCCGGTCACACCGGCCCGGGGTCAGACCAACCCGGCCGACTTCAGGTGCGGCATGAGGGCCGCCGGCTTCAGCCCGGCGGCCTTCGCCGCGTCCAGGGCACGTTGGAGGTCGGCCGCCAGCGTCGGCGTGAAGTGCAGCAGCACGATGTCCCCCGCCTCCAGCCGCGGCGTCGGCGGCGTCTGCCCCCACGTCGTGAAGTCGTGCGTCCACGTGACCAGCGCCTTCACCCCGCACGCCTTCGCCGCGAGCCGCACGTCGTCGTTCACGGCCCCGTACGGCGGCCGCAACAGCTTCGGCGCCCTGCCGAAGGTCGCCTCCACCTGCTCCCCGGCCCCGCACACCTCGGCGTCCTTGCCGGCCGCATCGAGGGTGGTCAGGTCGGGGTGGTTGACCGTGTGGTTCTCCACGGTCGCCCGCCCCTGCCCGGCCGACGCGGTCAGCGCGGTGAAGTAGCCGGTGTCGTACGAGGTCGCGCCCGGCAGCAGGAACAGCGAGACCGGGACGCGCTTGTCCAGCAGGATCCGGGCGGCCTCCGGATCGTGGTTCCAGCCGTCGTCGATGGTGATGAAGACGACCTTCTCCTGGGTCGGAACGTGCGACACGACGGGCGGCAGCCCCACGGTGGCCTGGGACTGCCCGGCGGCTCCGAGGACGAGCGACAACGACGCGAGCGCGGCCAGAAGCACGCGGGATCTCCACATGCCGCACACCTTGGTCTAGACCAACTCTGGTCGTCAAGGCCCTACTTGGGGATTCCCTCCGCCGAAAGCGGATGCGGACGCACGCAGTTGCACGCCACCACCTCGGCCGGCCCCCGCTCCGGGACCTCGAACGTCACCGTCACGCTCCACCGCACCGTCGTACGCCGCCACCGGCCCGGCTCCTCCCCGCCGCCCAGCAGCGCCTCCACGTCGGCGTGGGAGCCCCTGCCTCCGTGCTGGAACACCACCGAACGCCCCGTCCACCGGTCGGTCCGCGTGAACGCGCACGTCACCAGCGCCCTCCCGTCAGCAAGCCGCACCACCGGCAGCTCCGCACCGCCGCCCGTCACCTCGAAGGCCTGCTCCCGCACCACCCTCCCCCACCCCGAAGGGCCCGTGTTGAACGCGTCGACCAACCCACCCGTCAACGCACCCGGCACGAAGTCCGCGTTCTCCGGATCGCCCTCCGGCGCGGTGAAGCTCATCCAGCGCGCGTACCGCCCGCACACCTCCCGGTCCTCGCCGGCCCTCGGCGACAGCGCCGCCTCACCCCCCGCGCCCCGGGCGAACGTCGCGACCTCACGGGGCCGCACGTCGTAGCCATGGAGCGAGGGGGCGTTGTCGTCGAACACCCCCGACTTGCGGGGGGCGTCGTACACCCAGGACAGGACGGCCGCCTTCCACTCGACCCCCGCCGCCTCCTGGACGAAGTAGTGCACGGCGCGCGCCCGCTGGTTGTCGATGGGCGAATCCCCCCGGCTCAGCGCGACGAACGTACGCGGATACCCGGGCTGGTCCCGCTCCGCCGGAAGCAAGAACTCCGGCCGCCGGAACACCCCCGCCGGCCAGTCGGCCTTCCGCTTACGCCGCGCCTCGACCACGGCCAGGCTCTCCGCCAACAGCGGCCCGGTCTCCACCCGGCCGAAGCCGTCGGCGTCCAGCCCCTCGACGGCCGCCTTCCGCGCGGCGACGTACCGGTCGAAGACCTGCTGCGCCTGCCACTGCCCGATGACCGTCGCCACGGGCGCGACCGAAGGCCGCGCGGCAGCCGGGGCCTTGCCGTCCGCACCCCCGCCGGCGCACCCACCGGCCGCCAGCACGCAGCCCGCCACGAGCCCGGCCACCACCCCCCGAACCCTCCACGGACCAGCCACGACGACCCACTCCCCCACCCACCGAACGACCGGCACAGCGCATGAGAACACGCCACCGGCCACGCCTTGACGACGCCCAGGTCACGATCGGGCCATCCGCGACAGAACCTCTCCCGGGATGTCCCCCCACATCACGAACCACCCGAAACGCGAAAGGAGCGGAACCCGCCGCGGCCATGCGGGCAGCCCGGATCACAAGCACACCATCCGGGAAACCGAACATTCCGCCACACGTTCGAGTGACGGCTACCCAAAGGGACCGAGTCGAGCGAACTCGCGCCTACCGTCAGCGGAAACGAAACAACCCTCACCCGGGATGGCAGTCCCGAGTGAGGGCTTCACCCACAAGGAAGGAATCAGCTTCCTCATGGCCGACCAGGACACTAGCGCCTCGCACTTCATGGATCTCCGAATCCCCGAGTATGCCTACATGTTCGGCTTCCTCCAGGCCGACGGACACCTCGCCCGCGGGCACGGACAAAAGGGCAGGCTCACCGCCGAGATCAACGCTCGGGACATACACATTCTCCGCGAGTTTCAGCGCCTCACGCCCTACTACAGCTCCATCATCGAACGTACGAGGAGCACGAACTTCTCAGAGCTTCACCACTCGGCGACCTGGGCCGTCTGCTCTCTTGAGGCCAGGACCATCGTCAACGAACTCGGCATCCCCTACGGCAAGAAGTCCCTGAGCGTCAAACCGCCGCGCACCGACTTCTCCCGCCCCGATTACCTCCGCGGAATCATCGACGCGGACGGCTCCCTGGGCTGGACCGCCCAGGGCTTCCCCTTCCTCTCCCTGACATCCGCGAGCACCGCCCTCGCGGCCTACCTCTGCCACTACGGCAAGAAGATCACCGGGACGGAGCGCACCATCTCCCGGAACGCGCGGGATGGCGTCTACAACATCTGTTACTACAAGGAGACGGCACAGCAGTTGGCCGCGCACCTCTACTACGACGGTTGCCTCGCGCTCACCCACAAGAAGGCGAACGCCGACGGGATCCAGACATGGGTCAGGCCCGCCGGGATGCGGGTGGCCCCGACGCGACGTCCTTGGACGGCACAGGACGACCAGGTGCTCATCCGACTCGGTAACGCAGCCGCAGCGGCCACGGCCCTGGGCCGCACGGAGCAGAGCTGCACGATGCGTCTCTGGCGAATCCGTAGCGGCCGGGTCGTCGTCGCACCTCAGTAGGCGCGCTCCTGCGAGGGGGCGCCCCGGCGTGGCGCCTCCTCCCGTCAGCCCTTGATGCAGATGACCTGCTTCAGCTTCGCGACGACCTCGACCAGGTCGGTCTGCTGCTCGATGACCTGGTCGATCGACTTGTAGGCGGCCGGGATCTCGTCCACGACCCCGGAGTCCTTGCGGCACTCCACGCCCTGCGTCTGCTCCGCCAGGTCGCGCGCCGAGAACCGCTTCTTCGCCGCCGTACGGCTCATCCGGCGCCCCGCGCCGTGCGAGGCGGAGTTGAAAGACTTCTCGTTGCCGAGTCCCTTCACGATGTACGAGCCCGTGCCCATCGAGCCCGGGATGATCCCGTACTCACCGCTGCCGGCGCGGATGGCGCCCTTCCGCGTGACGAGCAGGTCCATGCCGTCGTACCGCTCCTCCGCCACGTAGTTGTGGTGGCAACTGATCTCCTGCCCGAAGGAGACCTTGGCCTTCCGGAACTCCTTCCGGATGACCTCCTTCGAGAGGCTCATCATCACGGCGCGGTTGTACTTCGCGTACTCCTGCGCCCAGAAGAGGTCGTCCCGGTAGGCGCGCATCTCCGGCGTCGCCGCGAGGAACACCGCGAGGTCCCGGTCGACCAGGCCCTGGTTGTGGGAGAGCCCACGGGCGACGTTGATGTGGAAGTCCGCCAACTCGTTGCCGATGTTCCGGGATCCGGAGTGCAGCATGATCCATACCGATCCGGATGTATCGATACAAAACTCCCAAAAGTGATTTCCTTGGCCCAGGCTCCCCATCTGGCGCCCCGCCCGCTCCCGGCGGAACTTCACCGCGTCCGCGACGTGGTCGAAGCGCTGCCACAGGTCCCCGAACCCCGCGTCGGTGAACCCGTACAGGCGTGCCGGGTCGACGGCCTCGCGGTGCATTCCGGCTCCCACCGGAATCACCTGCTCGATGCGCGACCGCAGCTTCGACAGGTCGCCCGGCAGGTCGTTCGCCGTCAGGGAGGTCTTCACCGCGGACATGCCGCAGCCGATGTCGACGCCCACCGCCGCCGGACAGACCGCGTCCTTCATGGCGATCACCGAACCGACCGTGGCGCCCTTGCCGTAGTGGACGTCCGGCATGACGGCCAGTCCCTTGATCCACGGGAGGCCGGCGGTGTTGTGGAGCTGGCGCATGGCGCTGTCCTCGACCGACGCCGGATCCGTCCACATGCGGATCGGGACTTTCCCTCCCGAAACCTCTACGTACGACATACGGCGTCAACCCCCCGGAAAACAAAGAAAAGTAGGAATACGCAAAAAGCCTCGCTCATCACCCCAAAACGGTCAGGGGACCGGCGCCGGCACCAGCGTGTGCGATAGACATTGTGTCCATCCGCGCCCAAGTCGCGGCAACGCATTTTCCCCAGGGAGCCAGGGAGCCAGTGGACGTGGAGCGCAAGACGGTACGTCGGCGGGTCCTGCCCGGCATCGCGATGCTCACCACCCTGGTCGCCGCCGTGACGGGCCTCAGCGGCTGCACCGACGGCAACGGCAGTGGTACGAGCGATCAGAAGAACGGCGGCAACACCGCCGCCCCCGCCCAGCCCGGCAAGTACCGCAGCCTGCCCCAACCCTGCAAGGCCGCCGACGGCAAGCCGCTCAAGGCGATGCTGCCGACCTCCGACTCCCTCACCCTCGAAGCGCGCGAGCGCCTCTACGAGGGGATCGCGGACGCCTCGTACGACGGCGACCGGCACGTCGGCTGCCGCTGGAACTCGCAGGTCCCCGAGGGGACCCTGCTGCTGTCGGTGAACTTCGAGCGGGTCGTCTCGTACGACCGCGTCACCACGAGCGACGACGACAAGGCCCACGAGGTCTACGTCAACCGGCTGACGGCGGCCCAGCTGCCGTTCCCCGGCCCGGCCACCACCCCGGGGGCGAGCCCCGGCACGCCCGGCACGCCCGGCACGAACCCCTCCGGGAGCCCGGCGCCCGGCGGGCCGCCCGCCCCGTCCGCCCCTTCCGCCACCCCGCCCGGCGCTCCCGCCGCGGCTCCCTCCACGACCCCTTCGACGGGGCCCGCCTCTCCTTCCGCTTCCTCCTCCGCATCCCCCTCCCCCAGCAACTCGCCGGAGCTCGGGTCCCGGGTCCTGGAGGGGCTCGGCAACGAGGCCTTCCTCGACGACAAGCTGAGCGCGGCCGGTGCGACCGCCGCCCAGGCGCGCACCGTACGGATCGTGTTCCGCACCTCGAACGTGATCGTCACCGTCGAGTACAGCGTGCAGCCGACCGGGCCCGGGACCGTGCCCCCGAGCACGGAAACGCAGGACAAGGCCCGCCTGTTGGCGGAGGCCCTGGTGGAACGATTCAACGAGTGACACCCCCGCCGCCCGGGGTTGCGCGCCGCCCGCGTGACGGCGCGCACAGCAGGCGGACGCCCGGTCGGGCTACCGTTGCACGGGTCCCGCGCCCGCAACGGGTCCGTAAGTAGACCCTCAACGTCTGAAGGAACCATGCACCGATCAGCCTCGCGCCTCACCCGCGTCCTCGCCTGCGCAGCCGTCCCGGTGATACTCACCGTCGCCGGGTGCTCCTCCGACTCGGGCAAGGACTCGGGCAAGGACTCCGGCAAGAAGTCCGAATCCACCGCGTCGTCCAAGCCGAGCGCGAAGGCGGCGCCCGTGCTGGAGAAGGTGGCGTTCGCGAAGCTGCCCGACCCCTGCAAGACCGTCGCGGCGAAGTCCATCGACTCGTTCGTCCCCGAGGCGAAGGAGAAGAACGGCACGGCGACCAAGTCGAACGACCTGGCGAACCGCGCCAGCTGCTCCTGGAACGGCCTCGACACCGACGGCCTGAAGGGCTCGCAGTACCGCTGGCTCTCCATCTCCCTCGTGCGCTACGACTCGCACGCCTCCCTGGGCAGCGGCAACAAGCGCGCCGAGGAGCAGTACAACAAGCAGATCGAGGCGTCGAAGACCACCGAGGGCGCCAACGACGTCAAGGTCGAGCAGGCCGGTGGGATCGGCGACCAGGCCTCGTCCGTCGCGTACTCGGTCAAGAAGGACGTCGACTTCTCGAACACGACCATCGTGACCCGCACCCAGAACGTCGTGATCACCATCGACTACAACGGTGCCGCCTATGAGGGCGCCGGCGCCCCGGACAAGAAGAAGCTGCTGGAGAACGCCATCACGGCGGCCAAGGAGAGCGTGACGTCCGTCGCCACCGCCAACCAGGAGGCGGCCCCTTCGCAGTCGCCGGGCGAGGGCTCACCGTCGGCTGCCCCCTCGGGTTCCGCTTCCGAGTCCGCATCGGCTCCGGCCCAGTAGCACGCCGCTGGGGGGACCTACGGGACCACTGACATCCAGTCACCCGTACGCTGTGCCTGCCGTAGCTCGAACAGGGGAGGGGATCGCGTGTGGCCGCGATGCAGCTGACACGTACGCACCGGATACTCATCGGCGTCGTGGTCGCCGGAGCCCTGGTCATCGCGGGCATCGGTTTCGCGGGTTCGTACTCCGCGGTACGTGCCCTGGCCTTGCAAAAGGGCTTCGGCAGCTTCTCGCTGGTGTTCCCGATCGGCATCGACGCGGGCATCTGCGTCCTGCTGGCGCTGGACCTGCTGCTGACCTGGATGCGGATCCCGTTCCCCCTGCTCCGCCAGACCGCCTGGCTGCTGACCGCGGCGACGATCGCGTTCAACGGCGCGGCGGCCTGGCCGGATCCGCTCGGTGTCGGCATGCACGCCGTGATCCCGATCCTGTTCGTGGTCACCGTCGAGGCCGCCCGGCACGCCGTGGGCCGGATCGCGGACATCACCGCCGACCGGCACATGGAGGGCGTGCGCATCACGCGCTGGCTGCTCTCCCCCATCCCCACGTTCAAGCTGTGGCGCCGGATGAAGCTGTGGGAGCTGCGTTCCTACGAGCAGGCCGTCACCATGGAGCAGGACCGACTGATCTACCAGGCGCGGCTCCAGGCCCGGTACGGGCGCTCCTGGCGCCGCAAGGCCCCGGTGGAGGCGCTGATGCCGCTGCGCCTGGCCCGGATCGGCGTCCCGCTGTCGCAGACGGCCCCGGAGGGGCTGGCCGCGGCGGGCATCGACCCGGTCCTGCTGCCCCCGGCGACGGCCGCCCAGGTCGGCCAGGTCGGCCAGACCTCCCCGAGCGTCCAGGTCGGTCAGGGCGGCCCGAGCGCCCCGGCCCTGCCGGCCGCCGCGGCTCAGGAGACGGCCGCGGTGCCGGAGGCGGCCGCCGCCGCCTCCGTACGGCTCGAACCGGAAGCGGCTGCCGGGCCCACGATCCCGCTCCAGAAGCAGGCCCCGGACCAGCCGCAGCCTCAGCCGGTGCCCCAGCCCCAGCCCGCGGTCCAGCCCGCGGTCCAGCCCCAGCCCGCCGCCACGCACGCCCCGCCGGCCTTCGCGGTGGACCCGACGGCCATGCCCGCCGCCCACAACAGCGCCTGGTTCGCCGGGCCCGTGGCGCCGGACCCGACGAAGTACAAGGGCGACTACAACGCCCAGTACGTCGAGGCCCCGGAACCGGCAGCCCCGCCGGCCCAGGCGACCCAGGCGGCCCAGGCGACCCAGCAGGCCCAGCAGGCCCCGGCAACCCAGGCGGCCCAGCCGACCCCGGCCGAGCAGTCGCCCGCCCCCGCGCCCCGCGACGAGGTGGTCGAGGAGCAGGACCAGGAGGAGTTCGAGGACGCCGCCTACGAGGCGTTCCACGCCCACGTGGAGGCGCACGGACGCCACCCGAGCGCGCATCAGGTGGACCAGGCCCTCACCGAGCGGTACGGGCCGATCCACCCGGACAGCGTCTCGATCATCGAGGCGATGATGCCGAGGTTGAAGCAGCACTACCAGCGCGCCCTGGAGAGCGACTTCCTGCCCTCCTGAGGCCGAGGCCACCCGCCGCGCTCCGCGCCGGCAGCACACGGGCCGCATGCGGAAGGGCCCGCACCCCGAGGGGTGCGGGCCCTTCCGCGTGTTGCGCGTACCGGATCAGACGGCCAGCAGCTCGCGCACCCGGTCCGCCCCCACCGCGAGGAGCAGCGTGGGCAGGCGCGGGCCGGTCTCGCGGGTCACGAGCAGCCGGTAGAGCAGCGCGAAGAAGGTGCGCTGCGCGACCTTGAGCTCCGGCGTCGGCTTGGCGTCGGGCTCCAGCCCGGCCATGACCTTCGGCACGCCGTAGACGAGCGTGGTCAGCCCGTCGAGGGACCAGTGCGTGTCGAGGCCGTCGACGAGCATCCGCAGCGACTGCCGGGCCTCCTCGTCCAGCGAGGACAGCAGCTCGGTGTCGGGCTCCTCGCGGACGAGGGTGCGCTGGTCGGCCGGGACCTGGGTGGTGATCCAGTTCTCGGCGCGGTCCAGGCGCGGCCGTACCTCGTCGAGCGAGGTGAGCGGCTGCTCCGGGTCCAGGTCGCTGAGGATGCGCAGGGTCTGCTCGTCGTGCCCGGCGGTGATGTCGACGACCGACGCGAGCGTGCGGTAGGCCATCGGCCGCGGGGTGCGGGGCAGCTCGTGCGAGGCGACGCGGACGGCGCGGGTGTGCGCGGCGGCGTCGGCCGGGAGCACGGAGCCGTCGGCGACCTTGCCCTCCAGCTTGTCCCACTCGTCGTACAGCCGCTGGATCTCCTGGTCGAAGGCGATCTTGAACGACTGGTTCGGCTTGCGGCGGGCGTAGAGCCAGCGCAGCAGCTGCGGCTCCATGATCTTCAGCGCGTCGGACGCGGTCGGGACGCCGCCCTTGCTGGAGGACATCTTCGCCATGCCGGAGATGCCGACGAACGCGTACATCGGGCCGATCGGCTGCTCGCCGTCGAAGATGTGCACGATCTGGCCGCCGACCTGGAACGACGAGCCGGGCGAGGAGTGGTCGACGCCCGAGGGCTCGAAGATCACGCCCTCGAAGGCCCAGCGCATCGGCCAGTCGACCTTCCAGACCAGCTTGCCGCGGTTGAACTCGCTGAGCTTGACCGTCTCGGTGAACCCGTCCTCGGCGCAGACGTAGGTCAGCTCGGTGGTCGCGTCGTCGTACGAGGTGACCTTCGTGAAGTCCTTGCCGCACTCGGCGCAGTACGGCTTGTACGGGAAGTACCCGCCCTCGCCGGCGCTGCCGTCGTCCTCGGCGGCCGCGCCGGAGCCCTCGGCGGCCTCCAGTTCGGCCTCGTCGACCTGCTTCTGCTGGGGCTTCTTGCCCGGCTTCTGCTTGGTGCGGTACTGGTCGAGGACGGCGTCGATGTCACCGCGGTGCTTCATCGCGTGCAGGATCTGCTCGCGGTACACGCCTGAGGTGTACTGCTCCGTCTGGCTGATCGGGTCGTACTCGACGCCGAGCTCGGCCAGCGCCTCGACCATGGCGGCCTTGAAGTGCTCGGCCCAGTTCGGGTGCGCGGAACCGGCCGGGGCGGGCACCGAGGTCAGCGGGCGGCCGATGTACTGCGCCCACGACTCGTCGATGCCGGGGATGCCGGCCGGAACCTTGCGGTAGCGGTCGTAGTCGTCCCAGGAGATCAGGTGCCGGACCTCGAAGCCCCGGCGGCGGACCTCGTCCGCGACCAGGTGCGGGGTCATGACCTCGCGGAGGTTGCCCAGGTGGATCGGGCCCGAGGGGGAGAGTCCGGACGCGACGACGACAGGTTTGCCGGGTGCTCGGCGCTCCGCCTCGGCGATGACCTCGTCCGCGAAACGGGAGACCCAGTCGGTCTCGGTGCTGCTCTGAGCCACGACACGTCCTTCTACTCGAATGCTGGCTTCAGCCATTCTCCCAGACGGAGGGGAGCGCTCCGGGGTTGCTTCCACCCTCTGATATCCCGCGAGGCCGACGGCCCCCGCGTGGGATACTCGGCACTTGTCGGAACACCCAAGTGCGTCCTCACGTGCAACCTCACAGGAACGGCAGCTCATGGCCTCGGTCCCTTCCCTCGCTTCTTCCGTCGATCAGCGCGTCGCGGACGCCCTTGCCTCCGCCCTGCCGGAGGCCGGTGCGACCGACCCGCTGCTGCGACGTAGCGACCGGGCCGACTTCCAGGCCAACGGGATCCTCGCGCTCGCGAAGAAGGCCAAGGCCAACCCGCGCGAGTTGGCGACGACCGTGGTCGAGGCCATCGCGACCGGTGACCTGATCCGTGAGATCGAGGTCTCCGGCCCCGGCTTCCTCAACATCACGATCACCGACCGGGCGATCATCGAGACCCTCGCGGCGCGCGCCGCGGACGACCGCCTCGGCGTCGCCCTCGCGGCGAACCCGGGCACGACGGTCATCGACTACGCCCAGCCGAACGTCGCGAAGGAGATGCACGTCGGCCACCTGCGTTCCGCCGTGATCGGCGCCGCGATGGTGGAGATCCTGGAGTTCACGGGCGAGACCGTGGTCCGTCGCCACCACATCGGCGACTGGGGCACCCAGTTCGGCATGCTGATCCAGTACCTGCTGGAGCACCCGCACGAGCTGGACCACAAGTCGGACGAGGAGGTCTCCGGCGAGGAGGCCATGTCCAACCTGAACCGGCTGTACAAGGCCTCGCGCGCCGTCTTCGACTCCGACGAGGACTTCAAGACCCGGGCCCGGGCCCGTGTGGTCGGCCTCCAGGCCGGCGACCCGGAGACGCTCGCCCTGTGGCAGCGGTTCGTGGACGAGTCGAAGATCTACTTCTACTCCGTCTTCAACAAGCTGGACATGGACATCCAGGACGAGGACGTCGTCGGCGAGTCCGGCTACAACGACATGCTGGTGGAGACCTGCAAGCTGCTGGAGGACTCGGGCGTCGCCGTCCGGTCCAACGGCGCGCTGTGCGTGTTCTTCGACGAGTACAAGGGCCAGGACGGCAACCCGACCCCGCTGATCGTCCAGAAGTCCGACGGTGGTTTCGGCTACGCGGCGACCGACCTGTCCGCGATCCGTGACCGCGTCGGCAACCTGAAGGCCTCGACGCTGCTGTACGTCGTCGACGCCCGTCAGTCCCTGCACTTCAAGATGGTCTTCGAGACGGCCCGCCGGGCCGGCTGGCTGAACGACGAGGTCAAGGCGGTCCAGCTGGCCTTCGGCACCGTCCTCGGCAAGGACGGCAAGCCGTTCAAGACCCGTGAGGGCGAGACCGTACGGCTCGTGGACCTGCTCGACGAGGCCGTGGAGCGGGCGACCACCGTGGTCCGCGACAAGGACGCGGAGCGCGGCCTGCTCAGCGAGGAGGAGATCGTCGAGAACGGTCTCCAGGTCGGGATCGGCGCGGTCAAGTACGCGGACCTGTCCACCTCCGCCGCGCGGGACTACAAGTTCGACCTGGACCAGATGGTCTCGCTGACCGGCGACACGTCCGTGTACCTCCAGTACGCGTACGCCCGCATCCGGTCCATCCTGCGCAACGCGGGCGACCGTTCGCCGGTGGCCCACCCTGAGCTGGAACTGGCCCCGGCGGAGCGGGCGCTGGGTCTGCACCTGGACGCGTTCGGGGCGCTCGTGGAGGAGGCGGCCGCGGAGTACGCGCCGCACAAGGTGGCCGCGTACCTGTACCAGTTGGCGTCGCTGTTCACGACGTTCTACACGGAGTGCCCGGTCGTGAAGCCGCAGCCGGAACTCGTCGTCGGTGAGAACCGGCTGTTCCTGTGCGAGCTGACCGCCCGCACCCTCAACAAGGGCATGTCCCTCCTCGGGATCCGCACCCCCGAGAAGCTGTGACCCCGGCCCGGCGCACGGCCGGGTGAGCGCGTACGGCCCCGGCACCCGCTGCCGGGGCCGTACGCATTTCTGATTTCCATATCTCCCCGCCGGCTCCTTCCGTCTCACTAACCTGGGCGCGTTCCAAGGGGTTCGGGGTGGGTCCGGGCAAGCGTTCGGAGCCCGGGGAGGAAAGAACATGCAGCTCAAGCGCATGGCCGTGGCGGCCGCCGCGGCGGTGGCGGGTCAAACACTGCTGATGGCGGCGCCCGCGATGGCCGAAGACCAACCATCGATGACCGTGCCGGACGCCTTGCCGGCGGAGGACGGGGTTCCGGCTCCGGCTCCGGCCCCGGCTCCGGAGAAGGCGGCGGAGGCCGTGGCCTCCGAGCCGGCGGCCGAGGCGCAGGCCCCCGCTCCGGTCCCGGCACCCGTACCGGTGTCCGTACCGGCGCCGGTGCCGGTGCCCGCGGCGGCGCAGCCGCAGGGCGCGGCAGGGGCCGATGCCCAGAACACCGCGGCCGAGACGTCGGCGCCGTCGGAGCCGTCGGCGCCGTCCGAAACGGCCGAGGAGACGTCGGACCGGATCCTGATGGGGCCCGAGGTCACCGTCCAGGGCATCCCGCAGGGCGGTTTCCCGGCCGACGGCAGTTGGACGCCGCTCACGGTGACCGTCGACAACTCGGGGCACGTGGCCGTGCCGGGGTACACGCCGGAGCTGGGCGTGGCGCAGGCCGCGGGGGCGTTCACGTCCGCCCACGTCAAGGTCGAGTACCGGACGGCCGACGGTGTCTGGCAGCCGGCCGCGCCCGTGGACGACCCGGACGCGGCGCCCGCCCTGGGCTACGCCCTGGGCACCTCGGCGTCGGTACCGGCCGGTCAGGTCCGCGCGATCGACGTACGGATCAGCTTCGCGGCGGACACCCCGGTCGTGCTGTTCGACCTGACGTCGGACGGGAAGAGCCGGGTCGGCAACTCCACCGGCACCTCCCCCACGTCCTCGTACCCGACCAGGATCACCGGCGCGACCGGCGGCGACGAGGACCCGGTCCTCGTCGCCGGCCCAGCGCTGACGGTGAGCGGCGTACCCGAGAGCGTGCGGGCGGGCGGCGACTGGACGAACCTCTCGGTGCGCGTGGACAACAGCGGGAAGGGCGCGCTGGCCGCGTTCAACCTGGGACTGGTCATGGCCCGGCCGGACTTCGTCGCCATGCAGGCCTCGCAGATCACGGTCGAGGTCCAACGCACCGGCACCGACGGCGCGGTGACCTGGCAGCCCGTCGAGGTCCTCGCCGAGGAGGGCGGCTTCTTCTACGCGGCCGGTCTCACCCAGGGCCCGATCGCCGCCGGCGAGACCTTCGACGTCCCGGTCCGCGTCCGCTTCGCCGCCGACACCCCGACCGGCTCGATGTCCTTCTTCTCCTGGGGCACCTCCCAGGTAGACGCGGAAACCCCACCCCCCTGGGCCGCCTCCCGCTCCCCCCGCCACCTGACCACCCTCCTGACACCGGCCCCCACCCCGGGCGACACGCCTGGCGGCACGCCTGGCGGGGACCCGGGCGGAACGCCGGGCGGCACCCCAGGCGGAACTCCCGGGGGCGACCCGGGCGGAACGCCGGGCGGAACTCCCGGGGGCGACCCCGGCGGCACGCCGGGCGGAACCCCGGGCGGAACTCCCGGGGGCGACCCCGGCGGGACCCCCGGCGGAGACCCCGGCGGCACGCCAGGTGGCACGCCCGGAGGCGACCCCGGCGGGACGCCCGGCGGAGAACCTGGCGGTACACCGGGAGGTGACCCGGGCGGCACGCCCGGCGGAACTCCTGGGGGCGACCCCGGCGGGACCCCCGGCGGGACGCCAGGGGGAACTCCCGGGGGCGACCCCGTCGGCACGCCGGGTGGGGGCCCCGGCGGCACGCCCGGTGGAAACCCGGGCGGCACACCGGGTGGGAACTCCGGCGGAAACCCGGGCGGTGCCCCCGGAGGGAACTCGGGTGGCACACCCGGAGGCAGCACCGGCAACGGGGGCGGCAGCGGCGGCGGCGCGGGGAACGTGCCGGTGCCCAACGGCGGCCTCCAGCCGATCGGCGACCAGCCGTCCGGTGAACTCGCCTCCACCGGCAGCGCCACCGGCTGGGCCCTCAACGGCGCCGGCCTCACCGTGGCCCTCGGAGCGGCGCTGGCGGCCGGTACGGGCCGCCACCGCCGCCGCACCACCTGACGACCCACCAGCACCCCGCCCCGACGGCGGCCCCCGAATACTCCGGCACCACCTGAGGGCCGCCGTCGAACACCCAGCACCACCCCACGTCCGCCGCCGGCACGGCACGGCACGGCACCACCGCCACCCGTACCACCTAACGGCCCACCAGCAACCGGCCCCGCCGGCGGCCTCCCACCCCAGTCCCGCTACCAAGCCCCCGCACCCTCCGCAGGCCCCCACCCCCGGCCAGGCCCAGCCGCAGCCGCAGGCCCCCGCCCCACCGCCGGCCAGGCGACGGTCACCCGTACGGCCCGGTTCGTCCCCCACCGGCCGGGTAGGGGACGGCCCGTCCTTCCCCCGGCGGGCGCCCGCCCGCCCCCGCACCACCCGGAGGCATCCGTGCCCGACATGAACGGCCCCTACAAGCCCGGCACTCCCTGTTGGATCGACCTGTTCGTCCCCGACCAGCAGGCGGCCCTCGACTTCTACTGCGACCTCTTCGGCTGGCAGGGCGAGATCGGCCCGGCCGAGCAGGGCGGGTACTCCGTCTGCACCCTCAAGGGCAAGCCCGTCGCCGGGATCATGAAGGCGTCGAACCCGGACGGCTCCGTCCCCGACCCGATGCCGCCGACCGTGTGGACGACGTACCTGTCCACCGACGCCATCGACTCCACCCTCAAGTCCGTCACCGACGCCGGCGGCACGGTCATGATGGGCCCGATGGGCGTCATGGACCTCGGACGGATGGCGGTCGTCGCCGACCCGACCGGCGCCGTCTTCGGCCTGTGGGAGCCCGGCACCTTCGACGGCGCGGGCATCGTCAACGAGCACGGCGCCCTCATCTGGAACGAGTTGACCACCGGCGACACCGCCGCCGCCTCCGCGTTCTACTCGTCGATCCTGCCCGTCACCACGGCCGCGTCCGAGATGCCCGGCACCGAGGGGTACACGGAGTTCAAGGTGGGCGGGCGCGCGGTCGCCGGGATGATGAACCTCGACAACCTGCCGCCCGGTACGCCGCCCAACTGGCTGCCGTACTTCCACGCCGACAGCGTCGACGAGATCCAGGCCGCCACCACCCGCGCCGGGGGCAACGTCCTCGCCCCGGCCTTCGACATGCCGGTGGGCCGCATGGCCGTCCTCACCGACCCGCAGGGCGGCCCGTTCGCGGTGATCACGGCGAACGCCCCGGAGCCGCCCGCCTGATCCCCACCCCACCACCCGCACTGTGACGGGGCCCACGGGAATGTTCCTCCCGAGGGCCCCCTCCCTTCCTGCATGCAGACCACGACGCTCACGTCCACAAAGCGCACACCCCCGACCCGCCTCCGCCTGGGCCGCGCGACGGCCGCCCTCCTCGCCGCCGACGGGCTGGCCCACCTGTACTGGGCCACCGGCGCGACGTGGCCCGCGGCCGACGAACGGGCCCTGTCCCTCGCCGTGCTCGGCCTGGAGACCTCCTTCGCCCCGCGCGTCGTCCTGCCGCTGGCCGCCGTGACCCTGATCGGCGCCGCGGCCGTCCTCGCCCGCGCGCACGACCGGGGCGGGCGCGTCGCGCGCGCCGTCACGGCCGCGGTCGCCGCCGGGCTCGCCGTACGCGGCCTCGCGGGCCTGGGCTGGGCCGTCGGGCTCCTCGACTCCCCGCCCGACGGGCCGTTCCGCGTCCTCAACCTGGCCCTGTACACGCCCGTCTGCCTGGCCTTCGCCTGGGCGGCGGCCCGACTCGTACGGGCACCCCGGCGTACCGGCACCCCGGCGCCCGGGCGTCCCCGCCCGGGGCGGCCCGCCTAAGGAGCGGAGCGCTCGCTGATCAGTGCGGCCAGGCCGTCCAGTACGCGGCCGAGGCCGAAGGCGAACTGGAAGTCCGGGTCGTCGGAGCCCGTGAACGCGTCGGACTCCAGCAGCCGGGTCACCGCCGGATGGGTGTCCGGGCCGGTCATCAGGCGCAGTGTGCGGAGGTAGCGGGCCATCACCTGGTCGGGGGCGACCCCGGACTTCACGATGGCGTCCATCATGTCGGCGGCCATGGTGGCCTCGTTGCGCACCAGGCCGCCGATCAGGATGATCGCCGAGATCTTCTCGCCCTCGTGGAGTCCGGTGTCGGCCAGGGCCGCGAGCCCGCGTTCCATCCAAGCCAGCTGGTTGGGGCTGACGGGGGCTCCGGTGAGCGGGATGCGCAGGATCCAGGGGTTGGCCATCAGGACGGCGCGCTGCGCGTACGCCCACCGCGACACGAGCTCCCGCCAGCCCGCGCCGGGTTCGCCGGCGGGTTCGGGCGGGGCGCCGACGCCGGCGTCCGACATGAGGATGTAGAGCTCCTCCTTGGCCGTGACGTACCGGTACAGGGACATCGTGGAGACGCCGAGCTCCTTGGCGACCCGGCCCATGGAGACGGCGTCGGTGCCCTCGCTCGCGGCGAGCGCGACGGCCGCGTCCACGATCTTCGTGAGGGTGAGGGTGGGTCTGGGGCCCTTGGCGGGGCGTTCGCGCAGGCCCCAGGCCACTTCCAGGCTCGCCGGAAGCCCGGTGTCCCGTGCCGGATCGTCCGCCGGTTCGCGCGTCATGTCACCCACCCTCCCTCCTCGATCGTTGACCCACATCCTAGTTCTGTGTATTACTTACACAGAAGCGCGTAACCCATACGCAGAAGCCCAGCAGAAGGGAGCGCGGTCCTCGATGACCACGACCGCCCTCGGCATCCACGCCACCGCCCTCGCCAAGTCCTACGGCCCGCTCCGCGTCCTCGACGGCATCGACCTCGCCGTCCCGCGCGGCAGCGTCCTGGCCCTCCTCGGCCCCAACGGCGCCGGCAAGACCACCACCGTGCGCCTCCTCGCCACCCTCGCCGTCCCCGACTCGGGCACCGCCCGCGTCGCCGGGTACGACGTCACCGCCGAACGGGCCCGGGTCCGCGAACGCATCAGCCTCGCGGGCCAGTTCGCCGCCGTCGACGAGCTCCGGACCGGCGCCGAGACCCTGCGCATGATGGGCCGCCTCAGCGGCCTGAGCGCCCCCCGCGCCCAGGCGCGGGCCGCCGAACTCCTGGACCGCTTCGGACTCGCCGAGGCCGCCGGACGCACCGCGAAGACGTACTCGGGCGGCATGCGCCGCCGCCTCGACCTCGCCGCGAGCCTCGTCGCGCGCCCCGAGGTGCTCTTCCTCGACGAACCGACCAACGGCCTGGACCCGCGCAGCCGGCAGGACCTCTGGGACCTCGTACGCGAACTGCGCACCGACGGCACGACCGTGCTGCTCACCACCCAGTACCTGGAGGAGGCCGACCGGCTCGCCGACCGCGTCGCGCTGCTCGCCGACGGGCGGATCGCGGCCGAGGGCACCCCGGCGGAACTCAAGTCCCGCGTCGCCGGACACCGCCTCGACCTCACCCTCGCCGACCGGACCGCCTACGACGCGCTGGCGCCGCGCGCGGTGCACCTCGTACCGGACGAACTCACCCTCGGCCTGCCCACCGACGGCACCGCCGCCCACGTCCGGGCCCTGCTCGACGAGATCGACCCCGACCGCACCGACATCGCCCGCTTCGCACTCCGCACGGCCACCCTCGACGATGTGTTCCTCACCCTGACGGGAGCAGCTCCATGACGACCCCCGCCGCCTTCGCCCTGGCCGGCCGCAGCCTGCGCATCAGCAGCAGGCAGCCGGACGCCCTGGTCACCGCCCTGATGCTGCCCGTCATGCTGATGTTGATCTTCGTCTACTTCTTCGGCGGCGCGATCGACACCGGCACCGCCTACGTCACTTACGTGGTCCCCGGCGCCATGCTGCTCTGCGCGGGATTCGGCGCGGCGAGCACCGCCGTCGCCGTCGCCGACGACATGAGGAACGGCGTCGTCGACCGCTTCCGCTCCCTGGACGTCGGCGGCGTGCCGATACTCGCCGGACACGTCGCGGCCTCCGTGGCCCGCAACCTGATCTCCACGACCCTCGTCCTCGCCGTGGCCCTCGCCATCGGCTTCCGGCCTCAGGCCGGCCCCCTCGCCTTCCTCGCGGCGGCCGGACTGCTGCTCGCGTACATCACGGCGATCTCCTGGCTCGCGGCCGCGCTCGGCCTGCTGGCCAAAACCCCCGAGGCGGCCGGCGGCTTCACCTTCCTGATGATGTTCCTGCCCTACCCCTCCAGCGCCTTCGTCCCCATCGACACGATGCCCGGCTGGCTCCACGGCTTCGCCGACCACCAGCCCCTCACACCGGTGATCGAATCCCTGCGCGCCCTCCTGCTGGACCAGCCCGCCGGCAACTCCCCCTGGGTGGCGCTGATCTGGTGCGCCGGGATCCTGACCGTGTCCGTCGTCCTGTCGGCGGCCCTGTTCGAACGCCGCACCCGCTGACCCGCGCGGACGGGCCCCTGCCGGGCCCCGAGGTCCGGCAGGGGCCCGTCGGACCCGGTTCGTTCGTACGCGGACGCGGCTACAGCGGATAGGAGGGCCTACCCGTGGCCTCGTCGATCTCGGTGTGCGCCTTCTGCAGCATCTGGGACGCGAGATCCATGAGCGCCCGCGCGCCCGCGATCTCCTCGCCGACCCGAAGCTGTTCCGGGTCGGACGGGTGGCGCATGGCATAGCCGCGCGCCCTCATCTCGGTGCCGTCAGCGAGCCGGAGCATAGCCGCCGCGCCCGTGCGGTGGCCCTCCTCGGAGAACTCCAGCTCGACATGCCATCCGACGAGCGTGGGCATCGCGGACCACCTCCAGAGTCGGCCTCTCCCTCCAGGGTGCGCCCACCCGCACCGCCCCGCAACGACACGCGAAAGGCCCCCGGACCGGATCCGGGGGCCTCCCGCACACACCTACCGCGGTCGGGCTCAGCGCTCCTGGCGCAGCCACCCCGCGACCTCGGTCGCCCAGTACGTCAGGATCGTGTCCGCGCCCGCCCGCTTGATGCCGAGCAGGGTCTCCATGATGGCCCGGTCGCGCTCGATCCAGCCCTTCTCCGCGGCCGCCTCGATCATCGCGAACTCGCCGCTGATCTGGTACGCCGCCACCGGTACGTCGACCTCCTGCGCGACCCGGTACAGGATGTCCAGGTACGGGCCGGCGGGCTTGACCATGACCATGTCGGCGCCCTCCTCCAGGTCCAGCGCCAGCTCCCGCAGCGACTCGCGGGCGTTGGCCGGGTCCTGCTGGTAGCTCTTGCGGTCACCCTGGAGGCTCGACGCGACGGCCTCGCGGAACGGCCCGTAGAAGGCGGACGTGTACTTCGCCGTGTAGGCGAGGATCGACACGTCCTCGTGGCCCGTCTCGTCCAGCGCGTCACGGATGACGCCGACCTGGCCGTCCATCATGCCGCTCGGCCCCACGACGTGGACGCCCGCGTCGGCCTGGACCTGCGCCATCTCCGCGTACCGCTCCAGCGTGGCGTCGTTGTCGACGCGGCCGTGCTCGTCCAGGACGCCGCAGTGCCCGTGGTCGGTGTACTCGTCCAGACACAGGTCGGACATGATCACGAGGTCGTCCCCGACCTCGGCCTTCACGTCCCGGATCGCGAGCTGGAGGATCCCGTCCGGCTCGGTGCCGGCGGTACCCAGCGCGTCCTTGTTCTCGTCCGCCGGGACGCCGAACAGCATGATGCCCGCGACACCCGCCTCGACGGCCTCCGCGGCCGCCTTCCGCAGCGTGTCCCGGGTGTGCTGGACGACGCCCGGCATCGCGGAAATGGCCAGCGGCTCGGAGATCCCCTCGCGTACGAACGCGGGCAGGATCAGGTCCGAGGGGTGCAGCCGCGTCTCCGCGACCATGCGCCGCATGGCCGGGGTGGTGCGCAGCCGGCGGGGCCGCGAGCCGGGGAAGGATCCGTACGCGCTCATTCTCAGTCGCCTCTTCGAGCATCGACAGCAGTCGGAACCCAGCCTAGGCGCTGCCACCGGCCCACCCCGCGCCGGACGCCCCGAGCCCGAACTCGCACCACACCACCTTCCCCGGCACCCGCGCCCCGACCCCCCACCGATCCGCGACGCCCGCCACGAGCAACAACCCCCGCCCACCCTCGGCCCCCGGATCCCGCTGCTCGACCCGCGGCCGCCCACCCCCGCTGTCGTGCACCTCGACCCGCACGACGCCCCCGAACCGCAGCATCCGCAACCGGTATCCCCGACCGGCCGGGACCCCGTGCAGCAAGGCGTTGGTCGCCAGCTCGCTCACGCAGAGCAACACGTCGTCCCGACGGCACGTGACACCCCACGCGTGCAGTGTCACTGCCGCGAACTCCCTGGCAGAGCGGACGGTTTGGCGGCTGCGGGGGTAGAACCGCTCGCGCAGCAGGGCCGGATGGATTTCCACGTTCACGCGGTGATGGTCGCGTTCCGTGACTAGCGTGAGGGAGACGGCCGACCCGTACTCCTTGATGAGTACGGGTCCGTACCGGTATCCCGCATGCGCACGGGGGGAGTTCACAGGCATGCCACCACGCAAGAGGCCACGGCCCAACGAGACCGCGATGAAGATGGTCGGCGCCCTGGTCGCCGCCGCACGAGTCGCCGCAGGACTGACCCAACGCGCCTTCGCCGAGGCGCTGCACATCGACATGGAGACCGTCGCCTCGATCGAACAGGGCAGGCGCACCCTCATGCCCAACGTCGCCGAGAAGATGGACCGCGTCCTCGGCCTCCCCGGACTCCTGACGGTCGCGGCGAACCGGATGCCGGAGGTCGACACGGTCCCTGCGTGGGCCGAGGAGTACATGGAACGGGAGGTCGAGGCCCTCGCCCTGTCCTGGTACGACACGCTGACCGTGCCGGGCCTGCTCCAGACAGAGAACTACGCCCGCGCGGTGCTCGGCTGCCGCGTGCCCTTCGTCGGCACGGAGAAGATCGAGCGCCAGACCGCCCACCGCATCCAGCGCCAGAAGATCCTCACCCGGCCGGTCCCGCCGACCCTCAGCTTCATCATCTGGGAACCCGCCCTGCGCGACCGGATCGGCGGCGACGAGGTGTACCGGGAGCAGCTGGGCCACCTGCGGGCCTGCGCAGATCTACCCACCGCCTCGATCCAGGTGCTCCCCCTCGGCATCACCGCGCACGCGGGCCTCGACGGCCCGTTCATCCTGCTGGAAACACCCGAGTTCCAGCACCTCGCGTACTCGGAAACCCAGCGCGGAAGCTTCCTCGTGCGCGACCCGAACGAGGTCAGCATCCTCACTCAGAAATATGCGATGCTGCGGTCACAGGCCCTCAACTTCACGGAGACGAAGGACCTGTTGGACCGGTTGCTAGGAGAGCCATGAGCACCCCACTGAAGTGGTTCAAGTCCAGCTACAGCTCCAGCGAGGGCGGCGCCTGCCTCGAAGTCGCCATCGCCTGGCGCAAGTCCTCCCACAGCAGCGACCAAGGCGGCCAGTGCGTCGAGGTCGCCATCTGCACCTGCGCCGACACGGTCCATGTCCGGGACTCCAAGGTCACCGACGGGCCGACGCTCGCCCTCACCCCCGCCGCCTGGACCGACCTCACCCGCTGGGTGCGCGTCTAGGTCCCAGCGGCAGGGGGCCGGCCGGGCTCAGAACCGCGGTGTCGGGGACTGGGCCGCGCACAGCTCGGCCGCCTCCTCGTCCGTCTCGACGGCCGGCGGCGACCCGTCCAGGGGTTGGCCGGCGGTCTCCTTCATGCACGCCACCGCGATGAGGCCGACCAGGGCCGCGCCCATCGCGTAGTAGGCCGGCATCAGGTTCGAGCCGGTCCAACCGATCAGCGCGGTGATCACCAGCGGGGTCGTCCCGCCGAAGACCGACGTCGCCAGGTTGTAGCCCACGGACAGCGAGCCGTAACGGACCCGGGTGGGGAAGAGCGCCGGCAGGGCGGCGGACATCGTGCCGAGCATGCACAGCAGCGACAGGCCCAGCATCAGCATCCCCGCGGTGACGGCGGGAATGCTGCCCTGGCCGATCAGCAGGAACGCCGGCAGGGACAGCACGAGGAACCCGGCCATGCCCGCCATCAGCACCGGCTTGCGGCCGAAGCGGTCGGAGAGCGCGCCGACCCGGCTGATCAGCAGCATCAGGAAGAGCATGACCGCGATCAGGATCAGCAGGCCGTGCGTCTCGCTGTAACCCAGCTCGTCCGACAGATAGGTCGGCATGTACGACAGCACCATGTAGTCGGTGATGCCGTACGCCCCGACGAGGCAGCTGCACAGGATCAGCGCCCGCCACTGCTCGCGGAAGATCCGCGCGAGGTCACCCTTGCCGATCGTCTCCACGCCATCGGCGGCCTCGCTCGCCCGCACGGCCGCCCCGCCCTCCAGCTTCTGGAAGGCCGGCGTCTCGTCCAACCGCATCCGCAGGTACAGGCCCACCAGACCGAGGGGTCCGGCGATGAGGAACGGCACGCGCCAGCCCCAGGACAGCATCTGCCCGTCGTCGAGCAGCGCGTACAGCGTGGTCACGAGCCCGGCCGCGCCCACGTACCCGGCCAGGGTGCCGAATTCGAGGAAGCTCCCGAAGAACCCCCGGCGCCGGTCGGGCGCGTACTCGGCGATGAAGGTCGACGCACCGCCGTACTCCCCGCCGGTCGAGAAGCCCTGGACCATCCGGAACAGGATCAGCAGGGCCGGGGCCCACAGGCCGATCGCGTCGTGCGAGGGGATCAGGCCGATGGCGAACGTGCCCACCGCCATCAGGATCATGGTGAGGGCCAGCACCCGCTTTCGCCCCCACCTGTCCCCCAGCGGACCGAAGAACATCCCGCCCAGCGGCCGCACCAGGAACGCCACCGCGAACGTCGCGAACGAGGACAACAGCTGCGTGGTCCCGCTCCCCGACGGGAAGAAGACCTGCCCCAGGGTGACGGCCAGGTAGGAGTAGATCCCGAAGTCGAACCACTCCATGGCGTTGCCGAGCGAGGCCGCCTTCACGGCCCGCTTGACCGCGCGGTCGTCCGTGACGGTGATGTCCGTCCGGCGCAGCCGGGGGTTCTGGCGCTGCCGGATCGCACGAAAAAGCCCGGGGTGACGCTTCACGGCTTCGGGGTCGGCCGTCTTCGGGGGGCGGGGAGCCGCCATGGACGGTCCTTTCCTCGGGAGTGTTCCAGCCCTCCCGCCTGCGCGATCACAGCGCCGGCAAACGGGCCGCAGGCCCCGATGGGACGTGGATCACACCAAACGGCCCCACCCCGATCCCGCCCTCACCCCCCGCCCGCGTTCCTGTGCTCCCACCGCCACAGTCCGTCCGCCCGGTGGTCACCCACCAGCTCCGGGCCGAGCGGCCCCACCCGCGCGTACGCCTCCCGCGTGCGCGGGTCATCGCGCAGGGACAGGGCGTAGGCGACTCCGAGCCGGGCGTCCTGATCCCCGACGTCGAGCAGCTCCATCAACGCCTCGGCGATGGCCGGCGAGCGGTCGGACCCGTGACCGGCCGCGTACACGGCCCGCTCCCTGACCTGCGGATCCTCGTCCCGAAGCAGGGCGAACAGCACCTCCCGCTCCGACTGCCTCAGCGGCTCCCACGCCAGCGCCTCCGCCGCGGCCGCCCGCACCCCGGCGTCGACGTCCCGCCCGAGGTCCTGCACCACCCGCGCCGTCTCGTGGTCGAGCGGCCGCAGGAACAGCGGCGGCACCCGCCGCCGCACCCTCGGGTCCGGATGCCCGGCGTACCGCAACCCGAACTCCCGCGCCCGAGGATGCTCGTCGGCGCAGAGCAGGCCCAGCACGAGCGCCAGCACCCCACCGTCCGGCTCCACCTCCGCCCACCCGGGGAGCAGCGCGAACCGCTGCTTCTCGTACCAGCGGGGGTGCGCGACCACCCACGCCATCATGTCGCCCATGCTCAGGAAGTCGGCGACGAACGCCCGATGCGCGGGCAAGGGGTGCCGGTGGTGCTCCACCACCTGCAACCAGGTCTCCGCGCTCTCCCGCACCAGAAGAATCCATTCGGCCGCCGACCGGTCGACGTGGTCCTCGTCTTCGAACCGCACCGCGCGGCCCATCAACTCGTCCACCGGCGCCAGGATCCGGAACTCCCACTCCATGCGGGTCAGAACGGCCCCGTGACCACCGCGCACGGTCCGCCCGCCGAGGGTGATCTCCTCGACCCGGGCGAACTCGCCCTCCGCGACCACCTCCACCCGCGCCGGCCCCTCCGCCCCCGTCAGCCGCCGCAACTCCGCCTCGGCGCCCGCCTCGTACCACCGCCGGGCCGCCTCCAGCAGCCGTACCCGCTCCCCCTCCGACAGCCGCTCCCTCACGTCCGCCGACAGGAACGCGTCCCACAGGGCCGGAGAACCACCCTCGACGGCCCGCAACAGCGGCGTCGTCCCGTCAGGCAGCACCCGGTCCGGCTGCGCCCCGCCCTCGACCAACGCCCGTACGGTCTCAACCCCCCACGCGCTCACCGCCGCGCACAACACCGGCAGCCCGTCCCCGCCCACCGCGTCAGGGTCCGCGCCCGCCTCCACCAACTCCCGCACGGCATCCGCGTCCCCAACCCCCACCGCGCCCACCAGCCGAGCATCCAACTCGCCCACGAGTCCCCCCTCTGCCGATCCTTGCGCCGATGATCGCCGTCGCCCGGCCCCGCCGGAAGGCCGGCCCCGTCCCCCGGGGCGACCGGGGGCGCGGTGTCGGCCGCGTGCGTCGGGTCAGGCGACCGGCGACGGCGACGGCACGGGAGCGGCCGGACCGGCCTGGACCGCGCGGAGGAGTTCCGCGGCCAGGCCCTCGCGCCGGATCCGCAGGTCGACGTACAACAGGCCGCTGACCAACTGCATGAAGCCGGTTTGGACCAGCTGGCCACCGATCCCGCCGACCAGCACGAGCAGGACGAAGAGGAAGAGCGCGCCGACCGGGGGAACCCCGCCCTCGGGCATGTCGGACACCGCCGGAATCAGCGTGAACAGGGCGACGAGGTGGAACGGCAGCTGGATCAGCCACGCGACCAGCCCCGCGATGAGGCCCGCGAGCATGGTGACGCCGAAGACGCGCCACCAGTCGCCCTTGACCAGGCGCGCCGAACGGCGCAGCGCGGTGACCGGCCCGGCCGGCTCCATGACCACGGCGGCCGGCGCCAGGCCGAACAGCGTGGTGAGCCAGACCATCAGTGGCATGGTGAGGATCAGGAGGAACGGCAGCAGTACGACCATCCCGGATGGGGAATCGTCCGCCGCGCCGGCGAAGGTCATGGGCAGCCAGACCGCCATGACGACGAGCATCGGAGCGGCGGCGATCAGTCCGGAGAGAACGACCGTGCCTGCCACCGCGGGTGCCCGCCGCCACGTCGCCCGCCACAGCGCGCGGAAGGCGACGGGACGGCCGAGGACCGCGTTCCGCAGGACGGTCTGATGGAGCGAGGCGGAGAGCGCCAACGACGTGATTCCGAGAACGACCAGCAGGACCAGGAGCGTGGCGCCCGCGAGGAGGATCGGAGTCAGATGTTCACGATCAGGCGCCCGGCCGTCGGTCACGTCGAAAACGGGGGCGACGTGCTCGCGCACCGCGGCGAAGGCGATGCCCGCGGCGGCGACGACGATCAACAGCCAGATGCCGTGGACGGCCAGGAAGACGCCGCCCAGTTGCTTCCAGTAGCGGCCGAGGGTCGAGAACGATCCGCTGATGATCTCGCCCGCACCCAGCGGCCGCAGCGGGATCACTCCGGGCTTGGCGGTCGGAGGCGGCGGATATCCGCCCCAACCGCCGTGATGTCCGGATCCCCACCCTTGATTCTGCGTCATTCGGTTTTCCCCGTCGTTGCCGCCTCGATGAAACGCACAACGTATCCCAGCTGCTCAGGGGCCTTTCGGGCGGTGGGCGCCCGTCCGAACGGGGCGCCCCCACCAACGGAAAGGGGCCCGAGCGCATCCCGCGCCCGAACCCCTCCGCACCACCTGTACCCGGCCCCGGGCCGGCCCGTCTAACGCGCTCACGTCGTACGACGCCGCCGCGCCCCCGGCCGCCGCTCGCTCGGCCGCGACACCGACTCGCCGGCCTGCTTCGCCGCCTCGCGACGGGCCTCCCCGTAAGCGGCCAGCGCCTCCGCCAGCTTCGACACCGACGGCTCCGGCGACAGCACGTCCACGCGCAGCCCGTGCTCCTCCGCGGTCTTGGCCGTCGCCGGCCCGATACACGCGATGATGGTCACGTTGTGCGGCTTGCCCGCGATCCCGACCAGGTTCCGCACCGTGCTCGACGAGGTGAAGAGCACGGCGTCGAACCCGCCCCCCTTGATCGCCTCGCGCGTATCGGCCGGCGGCGGCGAAGCCCGCACCGTCCGGTAGGCGGTGACGTCGTCGACCTCCCAGCCCAGCTCTATCAGCCCGGCCACGAGCGTCTCCGTCGCGATGTCCGCACGCGGCAGGAACACCCGGTCGATCGGGTCGAAGACCGGATCGTAGGGCGGCCAGTCCTCCAGCAGACCCGCCGCCGACTGCTCACCGCTCGGCACCAGGTCCGGCTTCACACCGAACTCGACCAGCGAGGCCGCGGTCTGCTCGCCCACCGCGGCGACCTTGATGCCCGCGAACGCGCGCGCGTCGAGCCCGTACTCCTCGAACTTCTCCCGCACCGCCTTCACCGCGTTGACCGAGGTGAAGGCGATCCACTCGTACCGCCCCGTCACCAGGCCCTTGACGGCCCGCTCCATCTGCTGCGGGGTGCGCGGCGGCTCCACGGCGATCGTCGGCACCTCGTGGGGCACCGCGCCGTACGAACGCAGCTGGTCGGAGAGCGAGGCGGCCTGCTCCTTCGTACGCGGTACGAGGACCCGCCAGCCGAACAGCGGCTTCGACTCGAACCAGGCCATCTCCTCGCGCCGCGCGGCGGCGCCCTGCTCACCGACCACGGCTATCACCGGACGCGCGCCCTCGGGCGACGGGAGCACCTTGCCCTGCTTGAACACCTGGGCGATCGTGCCGAGCGTCGCGCTCCAGGTCCGCTGCCGGGTCGTCGTACCGCCGACGGTCACCGTCAGCGGGGTCTCCGGCTTGCGGCCCGCGGCCACCAGCTCGGCGGCCGCGGCCGACACCGTCTCCAGCGTCGCCGTGACGACGAGGCGGCCACCGCTGGCGCCCGCCTCGCTCCAGCACTGCGCCGACGCGTGCCGGGCGTCCACGAAACGGACGTCCGCGCCCTGCTCACCGCGCAGCGGGACACCCGCGTACGCGGGCACGCCGACGGCCGTCGCGACACCGGGCACCACCTCGAAGGGGATCCCCTCCGCGGCGCAGGCCAGCATCTCGCCGGACGCGTTCCCGTCGAGCCCGGGGTCGCCGGTGACGGCACGGACGACCCGCCTGCCGGACCGTGCGGCCTCCATGACAAGATTGGCGGCGTCGCGGATCACCGGGACCCCGGCGGCGGCTGACAGTTCGTCAGCAACCGTCAGCTGCGGTGTGTCGATGCCCGCCCGCGCGTGGGTCCGTACGACGTCGAGCACCTCGGGCTCGGCGATCAGTACGTCCGCGGCGGCGAGCGCCTCCACGGCGCGCAGCGTCAGCAGACCCGGGTCGCCGGGGCCGGCACCGAGGAAGGTGACGAGTCCGTGGGCGGCGACGACCGGAAAAGCGGAGGTGGTCGGACGTGAGGGGTTCAAAGCGATCGCTCCCCCATAAGACCGGCCGCGCCCTTGGCCAGCATCTCGTCCGCGAGTTCGCGGCCGAGCGCCATGGCCTCGTCATACGACTGGGGCACGGGTCCGGTGGTGGACAGCTGCACCAGCGTCGAGCCGTCGAGGGTGCCGACGACGCCGCGCAGGCGCATTTCATTGACAATCTGCCCGTCGGCGAGGGGGTCCCCCCACTCGAGCGGAGCCGAGAGTGGGGGAAGGTCGGCGAGCGCGCCCACGGGTGCGCTGCAGCCGGCCTCCAGGGCGGCGAGCAGGGAACGCTCCGCGGTCACGGCGGCCCTGGTGTGCGGGTCGTCGAGTTCGCCGAGCGCGGCGATGAGGGCCGTGTCGGAGGCCAGGCACTCCACGGCCAGGGCTCCCTGACCGGGAGCGGGCAGCACGTTGTCGACCGCCAGGAGGTCGGTCGCCTCGTCGCCGCGGCCGATCCGGTTCAGGCCGGCGGCGGCCAGCACGACGGCGTCGAGCTCACCGGAGCGGACGAATCCGATCCGGGTGTCGACGTTGCCGCGGATGGCGACGGTCTCGATGCGCTTGCCCAGGCTCTTGGCGTAGGCGTGGAGCTGCGAGGTGCGCCGGGGCGAACCGGTGCCGATCCGCGCCCCGTCGGGGAGCTGCTCGAAGGTCAGGCCGTCGCGGGCGACGAGCGCGTCGCGCGGGTCCTCCCGCTTCGGCATGGCCGCGATGACCAGGTCGTCGGGCTGTGCGGTCGGCAGGTCCTTCAGCGAGTGCACGGCGAAGTCGACGTCGCCGCGCACGAGGGCCTCGCGCAGCGCGGTGACGAACACGCCGGTGCCGCCGATCTGCGAGAGGTGCTCGCGGGACACGTCACCGTAGGTCGTGATCTCCACGAGTTCCACGGGTCGGCCGGTGACCGCCCGGACCGCCTCGGCGACGTGCCCGGACTGGGACATGGCCAGCTTGCTCCGCCGCGTTCCGAGCCTGAGGGGCCGGTCGGGACGTGTGTTCATGATGCCCGTCCTGGGTCGTCGTTCTTCGGATCGGCCGCGTCCGCCCGGCTGACGGAAGCCACCGTCTGAGGGTCGAGGTCGAAGAGTTCGCGCAGCGCCTCCGCGTACCCGGCGCCGCCGGGCTCGCTCGCGAGCTGCTTGACGCGCACGGTCGGCGCGTGGAGGAGCTTGTCGACGACGCGGCGCACGGTCTGGGTGACCTCGGCCCGCTGCCGTTCGTCGAGATCGGGTACGCGCCCGTCGAGACGTGCCACCTCCATGGCGACGACCTCGGCGGCCATCGCCCGTAGGGCGACGACGGTGGGCGTGATGTGCGCGGCCCGCTGGGCGGCCCCGAACGCGGCCACCTCCTCCGCGACTATCCCACGTACGGCGTCCACGTCGGCCGCCATCGGGGCGTCGGCGGAGGTCTCCGCCAGCGACTCGATGTCGACCAGCCGCACCCCGGGGATCCGGTGCACCGCGGCGTCGATGTCCCGCGGCATGGCCAGGTCGAGGAGCGCGAGGCGTACGGGGGCCCCGTCCGCCCGGCTGCGCGCCGTCCGGCGGGGCTGCCGCTGGGCGGCGGCCTCGCCCTGGTCGGCCCAGGTGCCGTGCAGTTCGAGGGAGTCGGCGTCGACGCCGGTCAGCGCGGCGCGGCCGTCACCGGAGGGTGCGTCCAGCCCCAGCGGACAGCCGTCGGGCTCGGCGGCCGGGATGGTCCGTACGGCCCCGGCGTCGGCGATGCGCCGACCGGCCTCGGCGGCCGCGACCAGCCGGGCCAGTACATCGCCACCGGCGGGCTCCGCGACGGGCACCCGCACGGCCCGCGCGACGGCGCCGACCGGGAGGAGCTCCGCCGTCGGGTCGCCGGACACGGCGGCGAACACGTCGTCCGCGCTCAGCACCAGGCCCGTCGCGCCCGTACAGGACACGACGACGTCAACACGTGTCAGTTCCTCGGCGACCGAGCCCATGGTCACGGCCCGCGCCGTCACACCGGTGCCCGAGGCAACCAGAATCTCGGCGAGACGCTCCGCCCGCTCCGCGGTCCGGTTCGCCACCGCGATGTCGGCGACGCCCACCCGCGCCAGCGTGGCGGCGGCCAGCGAGGACATCGAACCGGCGCCGATCACCAGCGCCCGCTTGCCCGCGGCCCACTGCCCGACCGGCTCGCGCACGGCGAGCTGCTCCAGCCCGAAGGTCACCAGCGACTGCCCGGCCCGGTCGATCCCGGTCTCGGAGTGCGCCCGCTTGCCGACCCGCAGCGCCTGCTGGAACAGGTCGTTGACCAGCCGGCCGGCGGTGTGGAGCTCCTGCCCCAGCGCCAGCGCGTCCTTGATCTGCCCGAGGATCTGGCCCTCGCCGACGACCATGGAGTCCAGCCCGCACGCCACCGAGAACAGGTGGTGCACCGCCCGGTCCTCGTAGTGGACGTAGAGGTACGGGGTGAGCTCCTCAAGGGCCACCCCGCTGTGCTGGGCCAGCAGCGTCGACAGCTCGGCGACACCGGCGTGGAACTTGTCCACGTCCGCGTACAGCTCGATGCGGTTGCAGGTGGCCAGGACCGTCGCCTCGGCGGCCGGCTCGGCGGCCAGCGTGTCGTGCAGCAGCTTGACCTTGGCATCGGCGGACAGCGAGGCCCGCTCCAGCACGCTCACCGGCGCGCTGCGATGACTCAGGCCAACGACGAGCAGACTCATGCCGGCATCACCGCCGGGACGTCACCCTCGGGACCGCCCTTGCGCGCGGCGGCGGCGGCCCGCCCGGCCGGCGGCACGACGGCGGCGGCCGGAGCGGCCCCGGTGCCGGTGGCCGGACCCGTGAGCTCCTCGGCGGCCGCGGCCGCGCCCTCACCGGCCTTGCGCTGCTCGTGGAACGCCAGGATCTGGAGCTCGATCGACAGGTCGACCTTGCGCACGTCGACGCCCTCGGGCACGGACAGCACCGTCGGCGCGAAGTTCAGGATGGAGGTGACGCCCGCGGCGATCAGCCGCTCGCTCACCTGCTGCGCGGCGCCGGCCGGCGTCGCGATGACCCCGATCGAGACGCCGTTGTCCTCGATGATCGCCTCGAGCTCGTCGGTGTGCCGCACGGGCATGCCGGCGACCATCTTCCCGGCCATGGCGGGATCGGCGTCGATCAGCGCCGCCACGCGGAAGCCGCGGGAGGCGAAACCGCCGTAGTTGGCCAGGGCGGCGCCGAGGTTACCGATGCCGACGATGACGACCGGCCAGTCCTGGGTCAGTCCGAGCTCGCGGGAGATCTGGTAGACGAGGTACTCGACGTCGTAGCCGACGCCCCGGGTACCGTAGGAACCGAGGTACGAGAAGTCCTTGCGCAGCTTCGCCGAGTTGACTCCGGCGGCGGTCGCGAGTTCCTCGGAGGACACCGTGGGCACCGATCGCTCGGAGAGCGCGGTGAGGGCACGCAAGTACAGCGGAAGCCGGGCGACAGTGGCCTCGGGAATACCTCGGCTGCGGGTCGCCGGTCGGTGAGTTCGGCCAGTTGCCACGATGCTCCTGCGGGATGAGCGGGGCTGCAGGCGGCCTCTTGTCCCAGGACCGCCCCGTCGAATGCAGGCTATGTCTTTGTGAACGCGTGCACAAAGATTGTGTCCGCTTTGTCCGGCCAAAGTGACCGGGGTCACGCGGGCCGGACGACCGGGGGTAGGACCGAGAACGGGCCGAACCCGTTCAAATCCAGAAGGGGGCAAAACCGCGCACACTCCTCATCAATACGCCCCCGTGTCCCCATAAATCGCCCATGATGGTAACGGCCGGGACGGTCAGGCCCCCAACGCCCGCCGCAGCCGGTCCGGGTTCACCCTCCAGAAGGTGTGCTGCTCGCCGTCGACGAGCACGACCGGAATCTGCTCCCAGTGCAGCCGGTACAGCTCCTCGTCCTGCGAGATGTCCTTCTTCTCCCACTGTGCACCCGTCTCGGCGCAGACCTTCTCGATCACTTCCTGGGCGTCGTCACAAAGGTGGCACCCCGGCTTCCCGATGAGCGTGACCATCCGCTCGTCGGGACGCTTCTTTTCCTTACGGCGCAGCAGAGGACTCATGTCCTCATTGTCCCGCGTCGGGGCGGGGGCCCCGAAGTGTTAACCACCCCGTTTCCCGGCGGTTCGGGAACTCCCGAACACAATGGCTATGCTCGCGTCATGGCCGCTCTGGGATGGCTCACCCCCCGTAGGCGCTCCGCCACCGCGCGGAGCGTGCTGGCAGGCGAGGCCTCGGCCGAGGCCGCCCGCAAGACCGCGCGGGCGGAAGCGCCACCTTTCCCCACGACCGCGGAACCGGAAGCCGAGGCGGAAGCCGCCGAGCCCGAGTTCCCGGTCCCCGGGGACGACCTCGCCGCCGCCTTCTTCGACCTCGACAACACCGTCATGCAGGGCGCCGCGATCTTCCACTTCGGCCGCGGCCTCTACAAGCGCGAGTTCTTCCGCCGCCGCGAACTGGCCCGCTTCGCCTGGCAGCAGGCCTGGTTCCGACTCGCCGGCGTCGAGGACCCCGAGCACATGCAGGACGCCCGCGACAGCGCCCTGTCCATCGTCAAGGGCCACAAGGTCTCCGAGCTCATGTCGATCGGCGAGGAGATCTACGACGAGTACATGGCGGAGCGGATCTGGCCGGGCACCCGCGCCCTGGCCCAGGCCCACCTCGACGCCGGCCAGAAGGTCTGGCTCGTCACCGCCGCCCCCGTCGAGACGGCCACGATCATCGCCCGCCGCCTCGGCCTGACCGGGGCCCTGGGCACCGTCGCCGAGTCCGTGGACGGCATCTACACCGGCCGCCTGGTCGGCGAACCCCTGCACGGCCCCGCCAAGGCGGAGGCGGTGCGCGCCCTGGCGGCCGCCGAGGACCTCGACCTCGCCCGCTGCGCGGCGTACAGCGATTCGCACAACGACATTCCGATGCTGTCGCTGGTCGGGCACCCGTACGCGATCAATCCCGATACAAAACTGCGCAAGCACGCCCGCACCAACGACTGGCGGCTGCGCGACTATCGGACCGGCCGCAAGGCCGTGAAGGTCGGCGTCCCGGCGGCCGCCGGGGTCGGCGCGATCGCGGGCGGCACGGCCGCCGCCATCGCCCTCCACCGCCGCCGCAAGTAGCAACGCCGGGCCGGGGCCCGATTCCGGCCCGCCCGGCGTTCATTCGCTCACCTCTACCCGCGCCCTCGGCGCGGCACTCCGACCTGCCCCACTCGGTCGCGAGCCACCGTGGAAGCTTCCATTCCGTGCACCCAAGCGATCAAGAATCGATCACCAATCGGGCCTGAATATGCCCTGGACACGCAACAGAAGTGTCGGAACCGGTGATTTAGACAACTGGGTGTAGCGCTGCCTGTACGAAGCGTTATTCTCCTCAAACGCATGCCACCGCCCATCTGTCGCCACGACGGGTGAACGGTCCCGCACTGCACGTGATGGAAGCTCTGCCTCTGGGAGTCCCGTGTACCCACCTGTCGGGGTTGACGCCTCGGGCCTGGCTACGCTGCGCGCAACGGTCCTCGACCACCTGCGTGGCTTCGTCCCCACCGCGTACGCCGTCCCCGCCTTCGCCGTACCCGCCGGCCTCGGTCCGGCCGGTCCTTGCTACGCCCTGACCGACGGCGGAGCGACGGTGGGCAGACGCGGTCGCGCGGGCTCCGGATCGGCCGGCTCCGCCGGCACGACCGCGCCCGCCGCCCGCCGCCCCACCGCGGACAGCGACCAGGCCCGCATGATGGACCTGGTCGAACGCGCCCAGGCCGGCGAGGCCGACGCCTTCGGCCGGCTCTACGACCAGTACAGCGACACGGTGTACCGCTACATCTACTACCGCGTCGGCGGCAAGGCGACCGCGGAGGATCTCACCAGCGAGACCTTCCTGCGCGCGCTGCGCCGCATCTCCACCTTCACCTGGCAGGGCCGTGACTTCGGCGCCTGGCTGGTGACCATCGCGCGGAACCTGGTGGCGGACCACTTCAAGTCCAGCCGCTTCCGCCTGGAGGTCACCACCGGCGAGATGCTCGACGCCAACGAGGTGGAGCGCAGCCCCGAGGACTCCGTCCTGGAGTCGCTCTCCAACGCGGCCCTGCTGGAAGCCGTGCGCAAACTCAACCCCCAGCAGCAGGAGTGCGTCACCCTCCGCTTCCTCCAGGGCCTCTCGGTCGCCGAAACGGCCCGGGTCATGGGGAAGAACGAGGGGGCCATCAAAACGCTCCAGTACAGGGCGGTCCGCACGCTGGCCCGCCTGCTCCCGGAAGACGCACGCTGACGCGCCCGCCCACCCGACCCACACGACGTACGCCCCGTGCCTCCCGCACGTCGCGCACGCCCCACGCACCCCGTACGACAACGCTCCACAAGACAACACTCAACGACGACACGACCTCACCCCCGGTGACCCCTCGATGACGCTGTGGTCCGATCATCCTTCGTCCGTAACCCAAGTGCCGCGCCGCTCGTTGTGCGGGATGCAGGCTCCCTGTGGACACGCCCTGCCCGAAGCCGCTCACCCGAAAGTGTGGACGTGCTCAAGGAAGGCAACCTTCCGGACACCTTGGGGAGTCGATCGTCATGACGAGAGGAGGTGCCGCCAGTGATCGCGAACGTGACTCCGCACCGGCGGGCGAACGCCTTCGCCCAGGCCCTGGAGGATCGGAACCCATCCGATCTCCCAGAACCGGACCCGGCGGCCGAGCAGTCCGAGGCACCTGCCGAACCTGCCGACCACGACCGGCTGTTGGCCCTGGCGAACGCACTCGGCGAAAGAATGCCGCGCCCGGTGCTGGATCCCGAGGTCAAAGTGGTGCAACGAGCCCAGCTCGTCGCCGCCATGGAGGCCATGGTGATGGAGGAGAGGGCCGGGGGCGGTGCCGCCGCGGACCCTCTGGTGCCCGAACAGCGGACCGGCCGCGGCGCCCACCGGGCGACGTCGCTCCGGAAATTGCGGCCCCGCTCCCGCTGGTCCAAGGGCATCGCAGCGGGAGGCCTCACCGTGGGTGTGGCCGCAGGGGCCTTCAGCGGAGTGGCCGCTGCCAGCACGGACGCCCTGCCCGGTGATTCCCTGTACCCGATCAAACGGGGCATGGAGGACCTCAAGCTGGGCATGGCCGATGAGGACTCGGACCGGGGTGAGCTCTACCTCGACCGGGCCTCGAACCGCCTGTCGGAGGCCCGCCGACTGATGGAAAGAGGCCGGACGGGAGTACTCGACCACGAATCCCTGGGCGAGATCCGCCGCGCCCTCTCCGGCATGAAGCACGATGCCGAACAGGGCCACCGGCTGCTCCAGGCCGCGTACGAACGGGACGGCTCGCTCGGCCCGATCCAGGCCCTGTCCTCGTTCTCCCGCTCCCACCGCGACGCCTGGGGCAAGCTCCGGGAGAAACTCCCGGCGCAGCTCACCGACGTCGGGGGCGAGGTCGAATCGGTCTTCCAGGCCATAGACGATGACGTCGCCCCGCTCCAGGGCCTGCTACCGAAGCCCCCGGAGCAGACCCGCGGCCGGCCGAGCGGCTCGGCCACGCCGAGCACCCCGGCCACCGGCAAACAGCAGACCTCGCCGTCGGCTTCGAGTACGCCCTCATCGGCACCCGCGGCCACCCCGACGCCGTCCACCGGAAGCCGTACCCCGGCACCCTCCGGCGGCGGTCTCCTGGGCGGCACGGGCGACCTGCTGAACCCGCCGACGGGGCAGGCCCCTCCGAACACGCCCGCCCCGGGGACCCCCGAGCTCCCCCAGCCGGACATCACCCTCCCGCCCCTCCTCCCAGGCCTCCTCCCGGGCCTGGGCCTCAACGCCGAGGACGCGGAACAGTAAAGGGGAGAGGGGGGGGGGGGGGGCGGGGCGCCCCCCCCCCCCCCCCCCCCCCCCCCCCAACCCCCAAAAAAAACCCCCCCCCCCCCCCACCCACC
>NZ_JANFAK020000336.1 GCF_024721315.2 Streptomyces sp. Isolate_45 | reverse complement strand
CAGACCCGCCGACACGCAGCCGTCGCCGCCCTCCTGCGCGTCCCCCACGTCGTCCTCGCCGTCAACAAGATGGACCTCGTCGACTACGAGGAGAGCGTCTTCGCCGCCATCGCCGAGGAGTTCACCGCCTACGCCTGCGACCTCGGCGTCCCCGGCTGGGGTCCCGGTGCCGGCTCCCGGGACGAGTGGTGCACCGCGATCCCGATCTCGGCGCTGGCCGGGGACAACGTGGTCGAGCCGTCCGCGAACATGGACTGGTACGGCGGCCCGACCGTCCTGGAACACCTGGAAACGGTCCCGGTCAGCCACGACCTCACCGCCTGCCCGGCCCGCTTCCCCGTCCAGTACGTGATCCGCCCCCAGTCCGCCGAGCACCCCGACTACCGCGGCTACGCGGGCCAGATCGCCTCCGGCGTCCTGCGCGTCGGCGAGGCCGTCACCGTCCTGCCCTCGGGCCGGACCTCCGTCATCGAGGGCATCGACGCCCTCGGCGAGAGCGTGGACATCGCCCGGGCCCCCCAGTCGGTGACCCTGCGCCTCAAGGACGACATCGACATCTCCCGCGGCGACCTCATCACCCCGACCACCGACGCACCCACCCCCACCCGACGGATCACCGCGACCGTCTGTCACGTCGCCGACCGGCCGCTCACCGTCGGCCAGCACGTCCTCGTCAAACACACGACGCGGACGGTGAAGGCGATCGTCAAGGAGATCCCCTCCCGGCTGACCCTCGACGACCTGTCGCAGCACCCGAACCCCGGGCAGCTCGTCGCCAACGACATCGGCCGCGTCGTCGTCCGCACCGCCGAGCCCCTCGCGCTCGACGCCTACGCCGACTCCCGCCGCACCGGGTCCTTCCTGCTCATCGACCCGGCCGACGGAACCACCCTGACCGCAGGGATGGCGGGCGATGCCTTCACCGCGCACGCCGAGAACGAACGGACCCCCTGACCATGCCCGTACAGCGCCGCCCGCGCCGCCCCCACCGCCCGCACCGCGCCGCCGCGCTCTGCCTGCTCCTCCTCGCCTGCGCCGCCACCTCCTGCGGCTACGGCTCCAAGGCCGACGGGCCGACCGGCGGTCAGGTGCCGGCCGCCGCCGTCGGCGAGAAGCTGTCGGCGGGCTCCGTACGCATCGGCCACTTCCCCAACCTGACGCACGCCACCGCGCTGGTCGGCGTGCGCGAGGGCCTGATCCAGAAGGAACTCGGCGGGACCACCCTGAAGACCGTCACCTTCAACGCGGGTCCGGCCGAGATCGAGGCCCTCAACGCGGGCGCCGTCGACATCGGTTTCATCGGGCCGTCGCCCGCGATCAACGGCTACGTCAAGTCCAAGGGCTCCAACCTGCGGATCATCGCCGGCTCGGCCTCCGGCGGCGTCAAGCTCGTCGTGAACCCGGAGAGGATCAAGACCCTCGACGACCTCAAGGGCCGCCGCATCGCCACCCCGCAACTCGGCAACACCCAGGACGTCGCCCTCCTGAACTGGATCGCCGCACGCGGTTGGAAGGTCGACGCGGCCAGCGGCCGGGGGGACGTCTCCGTCGTCCGTACGGACAACACGATCACCCCGGACGCCTACCGGTCCGGGGCCGTCGACGGGGCCTGGGTACCGGAACCGACCGCCTCCAAACTGGTCGCCGAAGGCGGCAGGGTCCTCCTCGACGAGAGGGACCTGTGGCCCGGAGGCCGCTTCGTGATCACGAACGTGATCGTGTCGCAGAAGTTCCTCCGGGAGC
Organism: Streptomyces sp. Isolate_45; assembly: GCF_024721315.2. Lineage (GTDB taxonomy): Bacteria > Actinomycetota > Actinomycetes > Streptomycetales > Streptomycetaceae > Streptomyces. Next base: position 522 of record NZ_JANFAK020000336.1, on the reverse strand, counting down.
ACCCGGACGTCGTCGAGGCCGTCCTGCGCGGCACCGTGAGGACCAACGAATGGATCAACGCCGACCCGGACCGCGCCAAGGCCTCCGCGAACGCCGCCCTGAAGTCCCTGACCGGGAAGGAACTGGACGCCGAGGTCATCGACCGGGCCTGGCCCGGGATCCTCGTGACCGACGACCCCCTGGCCGCGACCCTGCGGGCCCAGGCGGGCCACGCGGTCACGGCGGGCCTGCTGGAGCGGCCCGACCTGACCGGCATCCACGACCTCGGGCCACTGAACAAGGTCCTCGGTTCCCTGCGCAGACCCCCCGTCACCCACACGGGTCCGGGCATCGACGACCAAGGGAGGTGACCGGCGATGGCGACCGCTCTGATCAACGCGGAGAACACCACGGCGGTCCGCAGCGCCGTCCGCATCGAGCACGTCTCGAAATCCTTCCCCGACCAGGCCGGATCGCAGCTCGTCCTGGACGACATCAGCCTCGATGTCGCTCCCGGCGAGTTCGTCACCATCCTGGGGGCCT
>NZ_JANFAK020000335.1 GCF_024721315.2 Streptomyces sp. Isolate_45 | reverse complement strand
GCCGGAGGTGAAGATGACGTAGGCGGGGTGGCGGGGCAGGAGCGGGGTGGTCCGGTCCGCGTCCGACAACGGACCGGCGGCCAGTCGGCCCAGCTCGACCCCGATCTCCGGCGCGTCCACGACGACGACCTCCGCCCCCGCGGACACCGGTACGAGGCCCAGTGAGACGAGGTCCGTCACCACGCACACCGGCGCCGCGGTGTCCGTCATGTACGAGAGGCGCTCGGTCGGCAGGGACAGGTCCAGCGGGAGGTAGGCGCCGCCCGCGCGGACGACGGCGTGCAGGGCCACGAGCAGGGACAGGGACCGGGGCAGGGCGACCGCTACGACCGTCTCGGGACCCACGCCGCGCTCGATCAGCAGTCGGGCGAGCCGGTTGACGCGTTCCTCGAAGGCGGGCCGGGACAGCTCCACCCCCTCGAAGACGAGGGCCGGGCCGGCAGCGCCGAGCGCGCCGTCGGAGACGAGGTCGGCGAGGGTGGCCGGACCGGTCAGGGGGACGGCCGTGTCGTTCCAGCGGTGCAGCACCAGCTCGCGTTCCTCGGCGGACAGCACCTCCAGCTCCGCCACCGGACGGTCCGGAGCGGCCGCCGCGGCATCGAGCAACCGCACGAGCCGGTCCGCGAGGGTGCGTACCGTCCCCTCGTCGAAGAGGTCGGACGCGTAGCGGATGCCGCCCTCGATGCCCGAGCCCTCACGGGCCGTACCGAAGGCGATCTCCAGGTCGAACTTGGCTCCGCCGGTCTCCACCGTCAGCTCTGCCGCGGGCATCCCGAACAGCTCGGGCAGCACGGCGTCCGCCGAGTGGTAGGTCACCATCGTCTGGAACAGCGGGTTCCGGGAGCGGGACCGTTCGTGGTCCACCGCCTCGACGACCGCCTCCCACGGCAGGTCGGCGTGGGCGAAGGCGGCGAGCCCGGTGTCCCGGACCCGCGCCACCAGCTCGCCGAACGTCGGCGCGCCGGAGAGGTCCGCCCGCAGCACCAGCGTGTTCAGGAAGAAGCCGGCCAGGCCCTCCCACTCCGCGCCGTCCCGCCCGGAGACCGGGCTGCCGAGCGGGATGTCGTCGCCCGCGCCCAGCCGGTGCAGCAGCGCGGCCACCGCGGCGTGGACCACCATGAACGGGGTCGCGCCGCCCTCGCGGGCGATCCGCAGCAGGCCGTCCGCCGTCGCGGCGGACACCGAGAAGTCCACCACGCCGCCCTCGTACGAGGGTTCCGCCGGCCGGGACCGGTCGGCGGGCAGCGCCACCTCCGCCGGAACGCCGGCGAGGGCGCCGCGCCAGAACTCCGTCTGCCGGGCGGCCGCCGACCGCGGATCCGCGGCGTCGCCCAGAACCTCCCGCTGCCACCGCGCGAAGTCCACGTACTGAAGGGGCAGTTCGGTCCACTCCGGAGCCGTGCCCGCCCGCCGCGCCGCGTAGGCCGCGTCCAGGTCCGTGAGCAGTGGACCCGTCGAGGACTCGTCGGTGGCGACGTGGTGCACGAGCAGGAGCAGGACGTGGTCGTCCGGTGCGGCCCGCAGCAGGGTCACGCGGACCGGGATCTCCGACGCCAGGTCGAAGAGGTGTCCGCCGGCCCGGACGGCCTCGTCGGCCAGCCGGTCGGCCGGCACCTCCCGGAGTTCCACCGGAACGTCCGCCCCGGCGGGCAGGACATGCTGGTACGGCTCGCCGTCGTGCTCCGCGATCAGCGTGCGCAGCACCTCGTGCCGCGCCACCAGGTCCCCGACCGCGGCGCGGAGCGCCGGGAAGTCCACCGGACCCCGCAGGCGGACCGCCACCGGCACGTTGTACGTGGCTGCCGGACCGTGGACGGTGTCCACCACCCACAGCCGGTGCTGGGCGAAGGACAGCGGGGGCCGCTCGGGCCTGACGCCGGCGCCCGGGCGGGGCCGGGTTCCCTCGGTGGCCTGCGCGAGCCGCGCCGCCAGCGCCTCGACGGTCCGCAGTTCGAACACGTCGCGGATCCCGCACTCGACGCCGAGCACCTCGCGGATCCGTCCCGCCGCGCGGGCCGCGAGCAGCGAGTGGCCGCCCAGGGCGAAGAAGTCGTCCCGCACGCCCACGCTCGGACGCCCCAGCACGGAGGCCAGGATCCCCGTCAGGACCTCCTCGCGGACGTCCCGGGGGGCGCGCGAGGCGGACACGGCGACGAGCTCCGGTGCGGGCAGGGCCCGCCGGTCGAGCTTGCCGTTGGGGGAGAGGGGCAGGGCGGGGAGGGCGACGAAGGCGGCCGGAACCATGTACTCGGGGAGCCGGTCGGCGGCCGAGGCGCGCAGCGCGTCCGGGTCTGCATCGGCGCCCGGCGCCGGGACGACGTAGGCCACCAACTGCTGCATCCCGGGCGCGTCCTCGCGGACCAGCACGGCCGCCTGGGCGACGGACGGGGAGGACGTCAGGACCGTGGCTATTTCGCCGAGTTCGATGCGGAAGCCGCGGAGTTTGATTTGGTCGTCGGTGCGGCCGAGGTAGTGGAGGTGGCCGTTGGG
>NZ_JANFAK020000334.1 GCF_024721315.2 Streptomyces sp. Isolate_45 | reverse complement strand
CCCCCCCCCCCCCCCCCCCCCCCCCCCCCCCCCCCCCCCCCCCCCCCCCCCCCCCCCCCCCCCCCCCCCCGGGTGGGGCCCGGTCAGGCGATCGAGAACGTCACGACCGACTGGTAGGTGTCGGCGAACATGAACGGCGGCAGCTGGAGCATCGCCGCGCCGCCCACGGCGAACTCGCCGCCGGTCAGCTCGTCACCGCCGGCCGCCTGCGAGGCGACCTTCATCGGGGTGTCGGTGATCGCGCCCGGAGTGCCCGCGGTGCAGGTGCTCGGGCTGTCCGGGTTGGTGACGGTGCAGGACGGCTGGATGCCGAGCTGCGCCTTCGCCATCGAGTGGCCGGTCGTCTGGTTCAGGAACGGCGTACGGGTCGCCGTCACGTCCCAGCCGAGGCTGCCACCGCGGAAGTCCTGGACGGTCGCGGCGTTGAACGCGCCGAACACCGACTGGGACTTTCCGTTGATGGTCACCGAGCCGAAGCTGACGGCCGGCTGGCCGTCCTTCGGGCCGAGGGCCAGCGGCCCGGGCAGCACCTCGATGTCCACCGGGTTCTTCACGCCCGCCTGCTCCTCGACGAACACGAAGGGCTTGGGCGAAAGCGCCGAACCGTCGATCCGGATGGCGTCGGCCTTCTTGGTGACCGTGATGTTGCAGGTGGCGGCGCCGGAGGCGTCCGCCGTGCCGGTGCCCGTGTCACCGGTAGCCGCGCCGCCCAGCAGCGCGGAGCAGGCGACCGCGCCGGCCGGGAAGTTGGCGCCGGTGACGACCACGGCGGTGCCCGCCGGGCCGCTGTTGGGCGTCAGCTTCGTCGTGACCGGATCCTTGGGCAGGGCCTCGGAGGCGACCGAACCGACCGGGGCGCTGGGCCGCGGATCCGGCGTACAGGTCGTCGTGTAGATCGTGCCGCCCAGATCGGCATCGGTGATCACCTGGTCGATGGTGATCTGGACGGTCGTTCCCTCGGTGCCCTCGGGGAGGGTGATGTTCCCGCTGAACGCGGGCGGGTCCGCCTTCTTCCCGGCCTCCTGGTGGCTGGGGACGGCCGGGCTGGTCACCGTCTGGGCGACCCCGCCGACGAGCAGCTTCATCTTGATCGTGTTGACCGTGTCGATGGTGAACATCGGGACGACGGGGGTCTCGCCCGGATCGATGGTGATCGGCACGGACTGACCCGCCTTGGCGGAGTCGGGGACCGTGACGGTGAAGTCCTGGGTGCCGTTCGCGCCCGGCTGGGGCGCGGGGGCGACGCACTTCACGGGTACCGGAGTGGTCTTGGTCGCGGCCTGCGCCGTTCCCGTCAGGGCCACGACACCGCCCGTCAGGGCGAGGGAAAGGGCGCCCGCCCCGGCCAGCATTCTTCGTCGGAACGTTGTACTCACTGGGTCGCGACTCCTTCGTCGGACGAACCCCTCCCCCCACCCGCTGTGTGGGGGAGGTAGAGCCGGTGCGGAGGCCGTCATTGACGCGTCGCGGTGATGAGAAGTCAATGGATGGGTTTCGCCCGAAGCACACACACATTGATGTCCCATCAGAACCGGTCTGATGGGACATCGGATACCGACTGGTCGGTGGTGTCGGCCGCGGGCGCGTCCGTCCTGGTGCGGCCGCCTCAGGGGGCCGTCGGGATGTGCAGGAGCAGGTTCGCCGTCCCGGCGGGCAGGTTCGTGATCCGGTCCGGGACGGCGCCGCGCAGCAACGCCCGACCCACCTGCTCGGGAGTGCGGGCGGTGCCGCCCGCCAGGATCAGCGCGGCCGCGCCCGCCGCGTGGGGGGCCGCCATGGAGGTGCCGGAGGAGCGGGCGAGGGCCGTCGCCGAGCCCTTCCACGCCGAGGTGACGGCCACGCCCGGCGCGGAGAGGTCCACGCAGCGGCCGTGGTTGGAGAACGCCGGACGTCGGTCGGCGGCGTCCGTGGCCCCGACCGTCAGGGCCTGCGCGACGCCCGCGGGGGAGCCGACGCAGGCGTCCCGGCCGTCGTTGCCGGCCGCCACGGTGAAGGTGATCCCGGACGCCACGGCACGGACCACCGCGGCGTCCATGGCCCGGCTGCGGCTGCCGCCCATGCTCATGTTGGCGACGGCCGGGCCCCGGGCGGTGTTCCGGGCCGCGTCCTTCACCAGCCAGTCGAGCCCGCGCAGGATCGCCGACAACTTGCCGTCGCCCCGGCAGTCGGCGACCTTCACGCCCACGAGGGAGACCTCCTTGGCCACCCCGTACGTCGCCCCGCCGACGGTCGCGGCGACGTGCGTGCCGTGACCGTTGCAGTCGGCCGCGCCCTCCATGAACACCGCGTTGTACCCGGCGCGGGCACGGCCCCCGAACTCCTGGTGCGCGGTGTTGATCCCGGTGTCGACGACGTACACCGTGACGCCCCGCGCCTTGCCGGCGTACGTGTAAGAACCGTCGAGCGGGAGCTCGCGCTGGTCGATCCGGTCGAGCGGCCAGGGGGCGGCGGCCTGGGCGGCGAGGGGGGCTCCGGCGGGCGCGGGCGCGGGAGATCGGAA
>NZ_JANFAK020000333.1 GCF_024721315.2 Streptomyces sp. Isolate_45 | reverse complement strand
AGGCCAGCACGGGGCGGATCCGCTCCGCGAGCCCGCGCGCCCCGTGCAGTTCGGCGGGGCGCCGGCGGGCCTGGCGGACGGTGACGGTGGCCGCGGCCCGCGCCTTCATCAGGGGCTGCGGGTCGAAGGGGGCGACGGGGTCGTGGCGCAGTCGGCGGGCGTAGTCGGCCTCGGCGGCGAGCGCGTCGGCCAGCGCGTCGCGGTGGGCGCCCCAGCGGCGGACCGGGAAGAGCACGATCAGCAGCGCCTGCACCACGCCGCCCGCCGCGATCATCGCGGCGTGCCCCGCCGCCTGGGGGACGGAGGTCGGCAGGGTGACGGTGACCAGCATGATCGCGACGTTGCCGGAGGCGATGATCCCGGCGGTGGGCCCGGCGGCCCACAACAGGCCCGCGGCGAAGGCCCAGAGCGCTAGCAGCAGGAGGAACAGGCCGGTCTGCGAGGCGCCGACCAGGTAGCCGACGAACGTGGAGACGGCCAGGGTCAGTCCGGAGGCGAGGGCGAGGGCCGGGCGCGGGCGCCAGCTCTGCTGGAAGGTGGCGATGGCGGCCATGAAGGCGCCGAAGGCGGAACTCGCGGCGGCGGCGGGCCCGAGGAGGGCGAGGCCCGCGCCGATGACGATCGCGAGCCCCACGGCGGCCCGCAGGGCGATGAGGGGCTCCAGCGGGGTCCGGGTGACCGTCATGCCCGAGCGTGCGGTGTCCTTCAGGGCCCGGAGCCAGCTCATGGCACCGAGACTAACCTCGATCGAACCCCGATCGACGTTTCGCCGTTTTTCAGGACTTCTTAAGATTTGTCACGGGCGGGGCGGGCCGGTTCCATGGGGCCGATGTCCGGAAGGACTTCCGGATCGTCCGAAAGGTGGAACGCCCATGCTCCGCAACGCCGTCGAGCCCTGGCACCTCATCGTCGTCCTGGTCGTGTGCCTGCTGGTGTTCGGCTCCAAGAAGCTCCCCGACATGGCCCGGTCGCTGGGCCGGTCGGCGCGCATCCTGAAGGCGGAGACGCGTGAGCTGCGGTCGCGGGACACCCCCGGCACCGGCGGGGGCGGGTGACCGGGGGTTCGTCAGCGCTTCGGCAGCGGGCGCCTGCGGCCGCCCACGTGCGCGGCGTCGGCGGCGGCCGTGCCGTCCTCCCAGCCCGCGTGGTCGGTGGCGCCGCGCAGCCGGGTCGTCGTGGTGCGGGGGAACATCTCGTCGGCCCGTGAGGTGACGGCGACGTCGCGGGCCACCAGCGCGGGCAGGTGGGCCGGTGCCCCGCCGGCCGCGCGTTCGCCGGCCGCGTGCTCGGCGGTCGCGTGCTCGGCGGTCTCGGCGAGCCGGCGGCCGAGGCGGCTCGCGTAGGCGAGCAGGAACGACTGCCGGAAGGTCTTGGTCCGCTTGCGGCCGCCGGCGCGCTGCGCGGCCTCGGCCCGGGTCATCGCCGCCGTGCCCTGCACCAACAGGGAGGTGTAAAGGAGTTCCACGGCCTCCAGGTCGCTCTCGAAGCCGACCACCGTGGAGAACTCGAAGCCGCTGTTCCACACCGCCCGGCAGCGGTTGGCGCCGGCCACCGCGTCGAGGAGCACCGCCTTGGCCTCTTCGTACGGCGGCTCGACCCCGATCCGGCAGGCCCCCGGGACCTGCGCCGGGGCGCCGCCGCGCACGGCCAGCAGCGCCTCGTCCACCGTGTGGCGGGCCATCAGTTCCTGGGCCTTGGCGCTGAGCGCCTCCGCCTCCTCGGGGAAGGTCGTCGCCTCGGCCTTCGCGAGCAGGGCCCGGATCCGGCCCAGCATGCGCGGCTCGATGTGCGCGTGCTCCGCGAGCGCGTCCACCGGATCGCCCGGCAGCGGGCCCACCGGTTCGATCGAGGGCAGCCGGATCAGCAGCCGGAAGACCTCCAGGACGGCCGTGGCCAGCGTGAACCGGTCCGCCTTCGCGCGCCGCGCGAGCTGCTCGGCGTACCCGGCGTCACCGTCGCGGTCGCCCTCCGGGCCGGTGCCGGGCCGCGCCCACCACACCTCGGCGTCGGTCCAGCGCTCCGGGAGGCGCGCGTAGCGGCGCGCCTCGGCGGCGATCATGTCGGCGGTGATCCCCAGGTGGAGGTCCTCCAGGTCGCGCCGCACCAGCCGCAGCACGTCCGCCGGCCGCCAGCCCCGCTCCCAGGCCTGTCGTACGTACGCCTCCCCGCGCGCCAGCAGCTCCTGCCCGGTCCCGCCCCAGCCGCCGGGGGCGGCGGCGAGCAGCGAGGCCCCCGTGTCCAGGCCCGCGTCGTCCTGGGCGTAGAGGGCGGCGGCAAAGGCACGGTCGACGGTCTCGGCGAACTCACTCACCCCCTCAGCTTGGCATGTCCCGCACGCCCCCCCGCGCCCGGCCGGGTGCGGGGGGGGGGGGGGGGGGGGGTGT
>NZ_JANFAK020000332.1 GCF_024721315.2 Streptomyces sp. Isolate_45 | reverse complement strand
CCGGACCCGTACGCCGCCGAGGGGTCCGCCGGGGCTGTCGGGGCCGCCGGCTCCGCCCGGGTCGGGGCCGCCGCCGGCCCGGGGCAGCGCCCGTTGCACGACCCGGTGCGCCAGGAGCACGCGGGTGTGCCGCCCCAGGGAGTCGGGGAGGGTGACGTACGCGAGGCGGACCAGATGGGGGTAGTGCTCGACGAGCACCGCCTCGGCCTGTTCGACGGCGGTGGAGCCGAATCGCTGTGAGGTGGCCACGCTCAGACAAACGAGTGAATCATGGGATGGTCACACGCTGTGGGCACGCCACTGGAGGCCCGTCGAAGTCGGGATCGCATCCGGCATATGCGTATGCGCTGGTCAGGCCGTCACGCGGTCAAGGTCGATCAGGAATCGGTCATCACCGAACGTAATATTTCCAGGTTTCTTCTCTGCGCCCTCCGAGTGCGCCCGCGCTGATCTGATGGCCCCCGCACCAGGGGATGAGGTGGGGAACGGTGAACGATGGCGGGCCGGAGGAGTCCGGTGGGGCCGTGGGACTGCCGAGTCGGCGCCGGCAGCCGACACCGATGAGTCAGTGGGATCCGACCGCGCGCCTGTCGTACTGGGCCTTCCACGCGAACCGGCGGCCGGCGTACATGCGTTTCGCGTACCTCCAGCTCGGTTCCGACGCGGCCGCGGAGGACGCCGTCGACGCCACCTTCGACTCGATCATGAACGAGTGGCTGCGGATGCTCCACATGGACCGTCTCGACGCGTACGCCTGGACCGTCCTCAAGCAGCGCATCGTCGACAGGCAGCGCCGACGCGATCCCCGCCGCGGGCAGCCCGAGCCGATGGACATCAGCGCCTTCGAGGCCGCCCTGAAGGAAGCACACGACGATCAGTACGAGGTGCTGACCGACACGATCCGCTTCTACTCCGCCGTCTCCCGCCTCGCGGAACGACAACGGGACACCGTGATGCTGCGCTACGGACTCCAGTGCACCCCCGGAGAGGCCGCCGACGTGATGGGTGTCGACGAGGCCACGGTCCGCTCGCAGCTCGGCCAGGCGCACCGGCGGCTGGCCCGACTGCTCGACGCGGCCGCCGAGTCATGAGGCCGCCGGAGAGCCGCGACCGCGAGGGGGACCCGCGCGCGCTGACCGAGTTCCTGGACCGGGCCGGCGTCCGCGACCGCTACCCGCACTACGACCTCGGCGCCGCCGAGGCCCGGCTGCTGCGCGCCCCCCTCGTACCGGGGTTCGCCGCGACCGGCGGCCGGGTCCGGCGCCGCCCGTTCGGCTGGAGCGATCCCGCCCGCGACTGTCCCCTCGACGCCGAACGGGCCCGCCGCGACCTGAAGGCCCTCTGCCTCGCCGTCGTCTGCGACCCGCGCGCGGAGCACGACCTCGACCGCTTCCTCGACTGTCGGCACACCGGCCTGCCGGGCGCGGTCGTCTTCGGCTGCCTGCTGCACCTGGCCGGCCTGCGCGAAGGGTCCCGTTTCTGGTGGCAGTTCGCGGCCGGCGCGGGCACCGCGCGCACCGCGCCCGCCGCCTACTGCCTCTTCCTCGACCACTCCCGGCGCGGTGAGCACCACGACGCCCGGGTCTGGGCGCGCGAGCTGGGGCTGCGCGGCTTCCGTCCGGGCGGCCGCCGCGAGCTGCGCGAGGTGCGGCTGTGCGCCCAGGCAGCCGTACTGCGCTACGTCGACCAGACGGACGATCCCGACCTGGGCCCGGTACCGCTGCCGAGGCCGGGGCTGGTCCCGGTCCTGGCGGCGTTCCGACCGCCGCCGCCCCTCCGCGCCCCCCGACCCCGCCCCGGCGCGGGACCACTGCGCCACCCGGCGCTGACCTCGGCCGCGCGGGGGTCGACGCCCCGGGCGGCCGACACCGGCGAGGCCATGGCGCAGGCACGCCGCGCGCTGGCCGTCGTACGGATCCTGGAGCGGCACCCGCTGGGCGTCCGGATCGGCCGGCTGAGCCGGGAGACGGGGCTGGCCGAGGCGGAACTCGGTCCGCTGCTCGCCATGTTGTGCGAGGAGGAGTACGCCTACCGCCCGGGGGCGGGGGTCTACGGGCGCGGCCCGGCCCTGGACCGGCTCGCGGCCCCCGGCGGACAGGGCCTGGCGGGTCAGCTCCAGCGCACCCTGGCCCTGGCCCGCGACAGCGCGGGCGCCGCCGTCTACCTGAGCCGGTACGCGGACGGCGAGGTCCGGATCACCCAGATGGCGGACGGACCGGGCGCCCCGCCGGTGCGCGAGTGGGTGGACTTCCGTGCGGCCGCGCACGCCAGCGCCGTCGGCAAGTGCCTGCTGACGCAGCTCGACCACGACGGCCGTGCCGACCACGTGGCCCGCCACCGCCCGGCCCGGCTCACCCCGCGCACCATCACCGACAGCCGGGTCCTGTTCAGCGCCCTCGACGCGGTCACCCCGGGCGCCCCCGTCTTCGACCTGCGCGAGTACTCCCCCGGCGTCGTCTGCGCGGCCGTCCCGATCACCACGGGCGACGCGGCGGGCAGCCTCGCCCTGTCCCTGCCCG
>NZ_JANFAK020000331.1 GCF_024721315.2 Streptomyces sp. Isolate_45 | reverse complement strand
GGCCGTGGCGCCGGCGGAGCGGCGTACGGGGACCCGTACGAGTCCGCGCAGCAGCGGGGACAGGGCCCCTGCGCGGGGCGGGGGGGGGCGGGGGGGGCGGGGGGCGCCCCCCCCCCCCGCCACCCGGGTGGCCAGCAACGAGTGCCCGCCCAGCCGGAAGAAGTCGTCGTCGGCGCCCACCGACAGCAGTGACAGGGCCTGCGCGAAGACCTCGGCGATCCGCTCCTCGGCCGCACCCCGCGGCGGACGCGAGGACGCCGCCGCACCGAGGGCCGGGGCCGGCAGCAGGGCGCGGTCCAGCTTGCCGTTGACATTGGTCGGCAGGGCCTCCAGGGCCACCAACGCCGCCGGAACCATGTGCTCCGGAAGCTGCGCGGCCAGTTCCTCGCGGAGCCGCTCCACGTCCTCGAGGCCCGCGCCGGTCACGTAACCGACCAACCGGGGGATGCCGGGGACGTCCTCGCGGACGACCACCGCCGCCGCCGAGACGCCGTCCAGCGCTGTCAGGGCCGCCTCCACCTCGCCCGGCTCCACCCGGAACCCGCGGATCTTGACCTGGTCGTCGGCCCGGCCGAGGAACTCGATCAGCCCGTCGGTACGCCGGCGCACGAGGTCACCCGTGCGGTACATGCGGCTGCCGGGCGCCCCGAACGGGTCGGCGACGAACCGCTCCGCGGTGAGCGCGAACCGCCCCAGGTAGCCGCGCGCGATCTGCTCGCCCGCCAGGTACAGCTCTCCCGTCACCCCCGTCGGCACCGGACGCAGCCGGCCGTCCAGGACGTGCGCGCGGGTGTTGTCGAGCGGCCGGCCCACGACCGGGGTCGGGCAGTCGCCCACCCGGGCCACCAGCGCGTCCACGGTGAACTCGGTCGGACCGTAGTAGTTGACGACCTCCACGTCGGTGAACGCGGCCAACTCCTCCCACAGCGCGGCGGGCACGGCCTCCCCGCCCAGCAGGAACAGCGGCGGCCGCCAGTCCCCGGCCAACAGCCCGGCGTCCAGCAGCTGTCGGGCGTACGACGGCGTGACGTCGAGGGTGTCGATCCGCTCGGCGCGGACGTACGCCACGACCGCCTCGGCGTCCCGGCGCTCGAACTCGTCCAGCACGTGCAGCTCGTGGCCCGCCACCAGCCACAGCAACTGCTCCCAGGAGGAGTCGAAGGAGAACGAGGCCGTGTGCAGGGCGCGCACGCGGCGGCCCGACCGACGCGCGACCGGCAGGTACAGCTCGCGTTCGTGGTCGCGGAAGAGCCTGGTCAGACCGGCGTGTCGGAGCAGCACCCCCTTGGGGAGGCCGGTGGAACCGGAGGTGTAGATGACGTACGCGGCCTGCTCGGGGCCCGTCACGGCGTCCGGTCCGGGCACGGCCGCGGCCAGTCGCGCCACGGTCGCCGGATCGTCGAGGACGACGGCCGGGACACCGGGCACGCGCGCCGCGACGGCGCGGGTCGTCACCACGCACACCGGGGACGCGTCCCGCAGCATGTGGGCCAGCCGCTCGGCCGGGTGGTCCAGGTCCAGCGGCAGGTAGGCCCCGCCCGCCTTGAGGACGGCCAGGACGGCGACGACGGCGTCGGCGGACCGGGGCACCGCGAGACCCACCACCGTGTCCGGGCCGACACCCTCGGCGGTCAGGACGGCCGCCAACCGGCCCGCACGGTCGACGAGTTCGGCGAAGGTCAGCCGCACCTCGCCGGCCACCACCGCGACGGCGTCCGGCGCGGCGGCCGCCCGCTCGGCGAACACCTCCGTCACGCTCTGCGCGGGTACGGGTCGGGCCGTGTCGTTCCAACGGGCCAGCCGCTCCCGCTCCTCGGCGTCGCGCAGCTCCCACTGCGAGACCCGCAGCCCGGGGGCCGCGACCGCTTCCGCGAGGGCGCGCAGCAGCCGGTCGGCGAACGTCTCCACCGTCTCCCGATCGAACAGGGCGGTGGAGTAGAAGACCTCCAGCTCCAGGTCCTCACCGTGCGCGGAGTCCGCGAAGGTGACGTCCAGGTCGAACTTGGTGACGCCGGGATCGACCCGGTCGGCGCGGGCGGACCGCCCGAACAGGGTCCGTACGTCCTCGGAGACCGTGCTGTGCGAGACCATCGTCTGGAAGAGCGGGTGCCGCGACAGTGACCGCTCGGGGTTGACCGCCTCCACCACCTGGTCGAACGGCAGGTCGGCGTGGTCCAGGGCCGTCAGGTCGGCCGCCCGGACCCGCTCCAGGAGCTCCCCGAACGTCGGGTCGCCGGACAGGTCGGTGCGCAGGACCACCGTGTTGACGAAGAAGCCCACCAGGTCGTCGAGGGCGCTGTCGGCGCGCCCGGCGACCGGGCTGCCGAGGACGAGGTCCTCACCCGCGCCGAGCCGGTGCAGCGTCGCGGCGACCGCGGCGTGCACCACCATGAACACACTGGTGCCGCTCTCCCGCGCCAACGTCCGTACGGCGAGGGCGAGGTCGCGCGGCAGCGAGCGGAAGGCCAGCGCCCCGGAGTGCTGCGCCGTAGCCGCGCGGGCCCGGTCCGCGGGCAGGCCGCCGGCCTC
>NZ_JANFAK020000330.1 GCF_024721315.2 Streptomyces sp. Isolate_45 | reverse complement strand
TCGGACGGGGCTGCGCTCGATGAGACGCGGTTCACGCAGCCGGCGTTGTTCGCGGTCGAGGTGGCGTTGTTCCGGCTGCTCGAGTCGTGGGGCGTGCGGCCGGACTTCGTATCCGGGCATTCGATCGGTGAGATCGCTGCCGCGCACGTGGCGGGTGTCCTCTCCCTGGGCGATGCCTGTGCGCTCGTCGCGGCGCGTGGCCGGTTGATGCAGGCGTTGCCGGCGGGTGGCGTGATGATCGCGGTTCAGGCGGCGGAGGACGAGGTCCTGCCGTTGCTGACGGACCGGGTGAGCATCGCCGCCGTCAACGGTCCGCGGTCGATCGTGATCGCGGGTGACGAGGACGCCGCGGTTGCGGTGGTGGAGTCCCTCGGCGGTCGGAAGAGCAAGCGCCTCACCGTGAGCCATGCGTTCCACTCGCCGCACATGGATGCCATGTTGGACGACTTCCGCCGGGTGGTGGAGGGTTTGTCGTTCGCCGCCCCGCGCATCCCGATCGTGTCGAACCTGACCGGTGCCCTGGTCGCCGAGGGTGAGATGGGTACGGCGGACTTCTGGGTCCGGCACGTCCGCGAGGCCGTCCGCTTCCTGGACGGTGTTCGGGCCCTGGAGGCCGCGGGCGTGACGACGTACGTGGAAATCGGCCCCGACGGTGTTCTGTCCGCGCTTGCGCAGGACTGCCTGACCGGTGACGCGGATGCCGCCCTGGTTCCCGCTCTGCGTGCGACGCGAGGTGAGGCGGAGACCCTGGTCGCCGCCGTCGCCCGGGCGCATGTGCGGGGCGTCGAGGTGGACTGGCCCGCCTTCTACGCCGGCACCGGCACCGGCACCCGGAGCGTGGAGCTGCCGACGTACGCCTTCCAGCGGCAGCGCTACTGGCTGGAGACGCCGTCGGCGTCCCGCAAGGGTGCGGCCGACGACGTGGACTCCCGCTTCTGGGACGCGGTGGAACGCGAGGACCTGGACTCGCTCGCCGCCGCACTGGACCTGAATGACGAGAACGCCTGGGGCACGGTCCTGCCGGCCCTGCCCGCCCTGTCGGCGTGGCGCCGTGGCCTGCGGACCCGCTCCGAGGTGGACGCGTGGCGCTACCGGGTGTCGTGGAAGCCGCTGGCGGACTCCGCGGCCGGTGCGGGCCTGTCGGGTGTGTGGCTGCTCGTGGTACCTGCCGCGGGCGTGGACGACGCCGCCGTGGCGGGCGCGCTGGCCGGGCGCGGTGCCGACGTACGCCGGGTCGTGGTCGAGGCCGGTGTGGACCGGGCTGCGCTGGCAGCACGGCTGGCCGAGGCGGCCCCCGGATCCGTCGCGGGTGTGGTGTCGCTGCTCGCCCTGGACGAAGCCGGCGGATTCATCTCCACGGCGGCTCTGGTGCAGGCGTTGGGCGATGCCGGGGTGGGGGCGCCGTTGTGGTGCCTGACGCGTGGTGCGGTGAGTGTGGGTCGTTCGGATCGGCTCGTGTCGGCGGTTCAGGCGCAGGTGTGGGGTCTGGGTCGGGTGGCCGCTCTGGAGGTTCCGGAGCGTTGGGGTGGTCTGGTGGACCTTCCCGAGGTGTGGGACGAGCGGGCGATGAGCCGGCTGGTGGGTGTCCTGGCCGGTGGTGCTGCTGGTGAGGACCAGCTCGCGGTCCGTTCCTCCGGGGTCTTCGGACGCCGTCTGGTGCGCGCTGCCGCCGTTCAGGGAGACCCGACCTGGACGCCGTCCGGGACGGTCCTGGTGACCGGTGGTACGGGTGCTCTGGGTGGTCGGATCGCGCGGTGGCTGGCCGGGTCGGGTGCTTCGCGTCTGGTGCTGACCAGCCGTCGGGGCGCGGGCGCGCCCGGGGCTGCCGAGTTGGCGGCGGAGTTGTCGGGGCTGGGTGTGGAGGTTTCGGTGGTGGCGTGTGACGCCGCCGACCGGGATGCGCTACGTCTGGTCCTGGCGGCCGAGGAGGACACGCTGACGGCTGTCGTGCACACCGCCGGGGTCCTGGACGACGGGGTGTTGGATGCGCTGACGCCGGAGCGGTTCGAGAGCGTGTTGCGGGCCAAGGCGGTCTCCGCGCTCAACCTGCACGAGCTGACTGTTGAGCTCGGTATCGAGCTGTCCGCGTTCGTGCTGTTCTCCTCGATGAGCGGAATGACCGGCTCTGCCGGGCAGGCCAACTATGCAGCCGCCAATGCCTACTTGGATGCTCTGGCCGAGCAGCGACGCGCGGCCGGTCTGGCCGCGACTTCCCTTGCCTGGGGTCCCTGGGCCGAGGGCGGCATGGCGGCGGATGAGGCGATGGACGCCCGGATGCGGCGTGAGGGTTTGCCGCCGATGGCGCCGGATACGGCCATGGCCGTTCTGCGGCAGAGTGTGTCCGCGTCGACCGACGCGGCGGCCCTGCTGGTCGCGGACGTGGACTGGGAGCGTTTCGGGCCCGCGTTCAGCATCGTGCGTCCCAGCGCGCTCTTCGCCGAACTGCTGGAAACCCGAGCCACCGGCGCCGGCGCCGACCGGTCCGAGGCGGCCGGTTCGCCGGCCGCGCGGCTGGCCGGTCTTGGTGCGGTCGAGTTGGAGCGGGAGTTGCTCGGGCTGGTCCGTGCGCAGGTCGCGGCGGTCCTGGGGCA